>NZ_DASXHN010000240.1:0-20293 GCF_036488505.1 Paraburkholderia sp.
TCCGCGGTGTTGAAGCCCTGCGGGCTCGCGAAGCGCATGTCGTTGGTGTCGAGCGTGTACGGCACGATCAGCTGCGGCACGGTCTTGCCGCCCGTTACCTCGACGTCCATCCAGAACGGCAGGTCGTCGCCGTAGTAGTCGGAGTCGTACAGGAAGCCGCCGTATTCGGCGACCAGCCGATGCGTGTTCGGACTGTCGCGGCCGGTGTACCAGCCGAGCGGACGCACGCCCGTCACGCGCTCGATCGCTTGCATGCCCAGACGCATATGCTCCGCCTCTTGCTCCGGCGACATGTCCTGATAGTGAATCCAGCGATAACCGTGGCACGCGATCTCATGACCGAGTTCGACGAATGCGCGCGCGAGTTCCGGATGCCGTTCGATCGCCATGCCGACGCCGAACACGGTCAGCGGCAAGTTGCGTCTTTCGAATTCGCGCAGAATGCGCCACACACCTGCGCGCGAGCCATATTCGTAGATCGACTCCATGCTCATATGGCGCGCCGGATACGCGGCCGCGCCGACGATCTCCGACAGGAACTGTTCGGACGCGGGGTCGCCATGCAGCACGCAGTTCTCGCCGCCCTCCTCGTAGTTCAGAACGAATTGCACCGCGATACGCGCTCGGCCCGGCCAGTTCGCTTGCACCGGGTGGCGGCCGTAGCCGATCAGATCGCGGGGGTAGTTCGGGTCGAGTGGCATGGTTTGACGAATGCGAAGTGACGGGAGCAAAAGAAACGCGCGACGCTCGGGCGAGCCGGCGCTGCGGATCCGCGCGCGCATCGCTCGAAACGCTGCGCCAGCGGCGGCTGATAAGCGCACGACCCACCGCTGGAGCACCTGTTTCAGCGGCCGCTTTGGCGCATCTTCAACACTCGCCAAAGCCGCTGCCCCGAGTTGAGCCAGTGTAGCGAAAAGGCCCCGGTGCGCCCATACAGCACGCCAGATAGTGCGTGTTACGCAGCGTGTATGTGCGGGGCCGACGCTTTACGCGTTTACCCGCGTCGCCGCGGCGTCGTCCTGCGCAGGCGCCGCGGGCTGCGCGTTCGAATCGTGTGCGGACCGCGCGGCGCCGCGCCCCGTTGCCGCTTCGCTCGCGGTGGGGCTGAACGACGCCAGCGCGCCGTCATAGCGCTTCGCGAGCGGCCGCGCGTAGTCGCCGCGCTTGGCCGTCGACAGCCGCAGCGCGACCAGCGCCTCGGTCCACTTCACCGCTGCCGTTACCCCTTCGATCACCGGCGCGCCGAGCGCGTCCTCGATTTGCGCGCATAGCTCGGCCATGCCCGCGCAGCCGAGCACGATCGCATCCGAGCCGTCCTCGTCGAGCGCGCGCCGGCATTCGTCGAGAATGATGCGGCGCGCGGCCGAGCCCGGTTTGTCCAGATCGAGCACCGCGACGTCGGTCGCGCGCACGTTGCGGCAAAAGCGCTTCATCCCGTAGCGCTCGGCGAGATGCCATGCCATCCCGCAGGTGCGCGCCAGTGTGGTCACGACCGAAAAGCCCGGCGCGAGCACACTTGCCGCATGCATCGCCGCCTCGGCGATGCCGATCACCGGACCGCGCGCCAGCTCGCGTGCCGCATACAGCCCCGGGTCGCCGAAGCAGGCGATCACATAGCCGTCGCAGCCGTCGCGCTCGCCCGCCGCGACTTCGGCGAGCAGACCCGGCGTGGCCAGCGCCTCGTCGTAATAGCCTTCGATCGACGGCGGCCCCATCGTCGGATTGACGGCGATCACCTCGGTGCCTGGCGCGGCGACTGCGCGCGCGCAGCGCCCCATCGCCTCGGTCATGCCCCGGGTCGTATTGGGATTGATCAGTTTGATGCGCATGATGACTCCCGTTCAAAGTACTGTTGTAGCGGCAAAAACCAGCGAAACCCGCTGAAAACCCAGCGCGGCTCAGCGTGCGAGCGCGCGATAGAACACCGCGCCGAGCCCCGCGCCGATGAACCACGAGAAATTCGCGCAGCCGTCGAGCCCCGGCACCATCACGCAGATCACCGCGATCAACGCGGCCGGCAGCAACGCCGCCACCGCGCGGTAGTTCACGCCATTGCGATACCAGTAGGTGCCGTTCGGCTCGACCGAGTACAGATCGTCGAGCACGATCTTCTGACGCTTGACCAGGTAGTAGTCGACCACCAGCACCCCATACAACGGTCCGATGAAGCTGCCGAGCACGTCGAGCGTGTAGTGGATCACCGCCGGATTGTTGAACAGGTTCCACGGCGTGATGAATACCGACGCGACCGCCGCCAGCATGCCGCCCGCGCGCCAGCTGATCAGACGCGGCGCGACGTTGGAAAAATCGAATGCCGGCGACACGAAGTTCGCGACGATGTTGATACCGATGGTCGCGATCGTGAAGGTCAGCGCGCCGAGAATGACCGCGAGCGGATAGTCGATGCGGCCCACCGTTTCGACCGGATCGGTGATCAGCTCACCGAACAACGGCAGCGTGGCCGCGGTCGTCACGACCGTGACGAGCGAGAACGCGAGGAAGTTGACCGGCAGTCCCCAGAAGTTGCCGCGCTTCACGCTGCGAAAGCTTTTGCCGTAGCGCGAGAAGTCGCCGAAGTTCAGCATCGGTCCCGAAAAGTACGACACCACCAGCGAGATCGCGGTGATCATCACCGGCAGCACTTGCATGCCGTGATACTTGACGCCGCCCAGGTTGATGCCGATGTTGCGCCAGCCCGCGCGGTACACCATATAGCCGGCGAGAATGAACATCACGACATAAACGGCCGGGCCCGCGAAGTCGATGAACTTCTTGATGGTGTCCATCCCGTGCCAGAACACCAGCGCCTGCAGCACCCACAGCAGCATGAAGCCGGCCCAGCCGAGCGTCGACAGACCGAGCAGGCCATGACGATGCACGTCCGCATACGGCAGCAATTGCGGCATGAACTTCAGCACGACAATCACCAGCGCACTCGACGCCAGATAGGTCTGGATCCCATACCACGCGACCGCGATCAGGCCGCGGATCACCGCCGGAACATTCGCGCCGAGCACGCCGAAGGTCGCGCGGCATGCGACCGGATACGGCACGCCGTTCGCCTGGCTGGGCTTGGCGATCAGGTTGCACAGCAGGTTGACGATCGAGATGCCGACGAGCAGCGCAATCAGCACCTGCCAGCTCGTCAGACCCAGTGCGAACAGGCTGCCGGCGAACACATAGCCGCCGACGCTATGCACGTCGGACATCCAGAACGCGAAGATGTTGTACGCGGTCCAGCTCTGCGCGCGCAGCGGCGCGAGGTCTTCGTTGCAAAGCCGCTCGCTGTAGCCGGCCGGCATCGACGGATCGCCCTGCGGGGTGCCTTCGTCATAGTTGGGCATTGAGTGACTGTCTGACGCTGCACTGAACTGAGCCATGATTGCTCCTTGAGATAGGGACCGTCGACGGGGAATCGACGGACGTTGCATCGGCGCTGCCGGTCGCTGGCTGGTCGCGCTGCACGGGTCGACAAGCTCGCGCCCGGTGATTGCGGTGCCGCCGGGACTGCGTACTGAAGTACCTGTGCTTATCGCATCGCAGACCGCCGCGAATGGCCGGCGATGCGTCACTGCCCATGGCCCATCGCGTGGCGACGGACGTGCGTGTTCAGGCCGGCGGCGCGTGCGAAAGCGCTGCCTTGCCATGCGTCATTGAGTTCAGTTCAGTTCAATGCAGTGCGGTGCGCGCCACGAACGGATGCGTATGCCGCTGGCCTGCTGCTGCCTGCTGTCAGTCGTTTGCCGCTTGCGAGCGGTTTGACAGGCGCCTCAGCCTTCGGTGGAACCGGCTTTGGCTGTCCAAGGGAATGTTCATCGCGGCGCCAGGGCGCCGAATACTTCGTGCAAATCCGCTGCCCCGCGCGCGGGGCGCTCCAGCATCTTCAACTCGACGCTTTGCAGATGGCGCGACATCAACGCCGCGGCCTCGTTCGCATCGCCGGCGTCGAGCGCGGCGATAATCGCTTCGTGATCCTCGAACGAACAGGGGCTGCGTCCCAGCGACTCGTACAGCGCGGAAATCAGCGTGGAACGCGCGACCAGTCCATTCAAGCATTCGCACAACACGGTGTTGCCGGTGAGCTTCGCGAGCTCCGTATGAAACTCGCCCGATAACCGGATCCACGCCGGGAAATCGCGCGTTTCGAACGCCTTGCGTTCGCGCCCGATCATCGCGCTGATGCTCTTCAAACGCCGCACCCCGTGACCGTTGCAGATCTTCTCGACGACGGCCCGCTCGATGATGCGGCGCATTTCGAACACCTCATGCACCTCCTGCAGCGACGGACTCGCGACGAACGCGCCACGGTTCGGCTCCAGATCGACGAGCCGCTCGCCGGCCAGTTGCGTCAACGCCTGACGGATCGGACCGCGCTTGACGCCGAACACTTCGCACAGCTGCGCTTCGGTCAGCTTCGCGCCCGGCGCCAGCCGATGCTCGAGAATCGCCGCGCGGATGCGTTCGGCGATTACTTCGGGTTTCGAACTGTTCGCGCTGAAATCGCTGTCGGACATGATCTGCGTCTCGGTATGTTGGTCATCATAGGATGGACATAAACATTGTCAACGATTTTTCTATTAAGTCTCGACGATTCTTTCGAGACCCGTTGGCAGCCTCGCCGCGAATACGCGCTGGAACACGGTCTGGCGGGGTTTTCGCCGCGCCGAGCGTCGCGATTCCGTTCGTTGTGGGCCGAGTTTTTGTCAACAAAAGGCGAAAACTTCGGCCTCGGCGGCGACAAGCGACGGCTTCAAACGCGACCGATTAGTTGCGTCTGGAGCGCCTAAAAAAGCGGGCCACTGCCCGCTTGCCTGCTGCCCTCCGCTTCGTGTCGCTCAAGCAAGACAGGGATAGCCCGACAGTGTCAGCTTGAACCCCTGCGCATCGGCGACGAGATGCGCGTCCGCGCCGACCGGCAGCGTCAGCATGTTATGGATGTGCCCGAACTGCAGCCCGGTCACGACCGGAATGCCGATCACCGCGCGCACCTGTTCGATCATCGCGCGCAGGTCGTAACCGTTGTCGTATTCATAAGGCTTGTCGCCGGAGAAGTCGCCGAGCACCAATGCCTGCTGCTGCGCGAGGATGCCGGCCAGATGCAGCTGATAGATCATCCGCTCGATCCGGAACGGCTGCTCGTTGACGTCCTCGAGAAACAGGATGCCGGCCTGCACCGGCGGCATATATGGCGTGCCGACCAGCGATGCGATCACGGCCAGATTGCCGCCCCACAGCACGCCGGAGACGTCGACCGGCTGCGCTTGCGGCGCATTGCCAGTCACCGTCAGCGTCGGTTGAGTGATCGCCGACCAGAAGTGCTGCATCGTGAATTCGCTCAGTTCTTCCGCGCCGAAATCGCTCATCAGCATCGGACCGCCAAAGCTCTTCACGCCAGCGCGCGCGAGCAACGCGAGCTGGATCGCGGTGAAGTCGCTGTGACCGACCAGCGCGATCGGCCGATCGGCGAGACGGCGCTGCAGCCCTTCGTAATCGAGCCCGTGCAGGATGCGCACCGCGCCGTAGCCGCCGCGCACGGCCAGCACCACATCGGGCAGATCGCGCGACGGGTCGGCGAGCCGGTTCAGATCGGCGGCGCGCTCGCCGTCGGTGCCGGCAAAGCGCTGATAGCGGCGCCGCGCCGCGTCCTCGCCGCCGACCCGATGCCCCTGCGCACGCAGGCGATGCAACGCGCGATGCAGCACCTGCGGGTCATGCGGATACCCGGACGGCGCGATCAGTTCGATGGTGCGATGAGCGGTCATGGCGAGACCCGTTGGATGGTGTTGTTTCAGAGCGGCGCGGTAGCGGGCGGTTCGTCGTCACGTGCGGCCGCGCGTGCTTCGCGGCTCGCGCGACGCCGTTCCGCGAAAAACGACCTGAGCGCCGCGCCGCATTCGGCTTCGAGCACGCCGCCCGTCACCGTCGTGTGGTGGTTCAGTTGCGCATTCGCGAACGCATCGACGACGCTTCCGCACGCGCCGGTTTTCGGATCGCGCGCCCCGAACACCACGCGGCCAATACGCGCGTGCATGATCGCGCCGGCGCACATCAGGCACGGCTCGAGCGTCACATACAGTTCGCAGCCCGGCAGACGGTAGTTTTCGAGCGCCTGCGCGGCGGCGCGCAACGCGACCATTTCCGCATGCGCGGACGGGTCATGCGCGCTGATCGGATGGTTGAAGCCGGTCGCGATGACTTCATCGCCGCGCACCAGCACCGCGCCGACCGGTACTTCCCCGGCTGCGCGCGCCTGTTCGGCGGCGGCTTGCGCGCGCGCCATGAAACGCAGATCGCGTTCCCAGACAGCGGGAGGTTCGATTGGGAGGGTGGGCATGACGGCGGGTGCCGAATCGGCTGCGGCTGCGCATGCGGCTGCGGCCTCCTCCGAAGCGTGAGCCGCACAGCCGTGGATCAACGGCCGATTCACTGCGAACCCGCTTTGGCGACATCGGTATTGCCGGCGCGCTCCGACAGACGTTCGGCGATCCGGCGGCAGTATTCGCGCGGCAGGACGAGCGGGCCGCCGCGTAGCGATTCGAGCGCCATATCGAGCGCGAGCACACGCGCCTGAAGCCGACAATGAGTGGCCTGATCGCTCACAGCATCGAGCTCCGTTTGGAGATCGCGCAACGCGCGGAGCTGCTCGACGGCGGGCGGCACGAAACCCGCGTTTTTGAGGATCCGGTTCGCAACGCGCACCTCTTGCGGCACCAGCGCATCGTCGTCGAGGAGAAGGGGCGCACCCGCCCCCGGCAAATCGTCGAACTCTCCGCGCGCGGCGGCGGCGGCAATACGCTGTTCGACAAGCGCATCAAGCAATTTCATCAGCAATCCAACAGGTTGCGGCCCGTGCATTCTATCAGGGTGCGCACGAGCGTTCAGTCTGTCTCGCCGCCCCCAAAAACCGCGCCCCGGCGGGCGATTTCTGTGTTAGCGCATCGTTGGCCTTCGCGTTGGCGTTTAGCGGTGGCGGCCACATATGAGGTGCCCGCGCGACTCGCGGTTCACTTCAACGTGCACCGCCCAGCGTCCAACGCGCGAGCACACTATGCTTCGTGCGCCCCAACAGACTGTGTACCAGCGCAAACTCCCGCACGTTCCAGCATGCCGGCTCGGCCGGACGACGTTCGGCCCAAGGCAAGCCATAAGCGAGCGTGACATGCGGCGTGAACGGCGGTGCGGGCCCGAAACCGGCTTTTTGCAACGCCGCTTCAAGCGCATCGTGAAGCGCATGCAGCCCGAGCACGCCGTCTCCTCCGACGAGCACCGCCGGCCCGGGTCTGGGCCGTTTTGCGAAGCTCACAACCGCGTCGAATTCGACCGTGAACGGCGCCATCGCAATCGATGCGGCCGCCTGTTTCGCCGCGTCGACGCATTCGTCGGGTAAGCCGCCCGCAAAGTTGCCGAGATGCCGCAAGGTCACATGCAAGCGGCTCGGCGCGAGCGGCTTGCTGCGCGCGCGGGGTTCCGTGCAAACCTGTTGCGCGAACTTCGCGATACCGGCGGCCGTGTTCGCGTCGGGGAAGACGGCGAAAAAAAGCCCATCGGTCGGCGGGGGCGGCGCCTCGAGCCCCGGCAGCCACAGTTGTTCAGGCATCGTGCGTGGTTCCTTCGCGTTGTTCTCTTATCCGACTCGTCACCGCCCGCACAGGGACAGTTGGCCGTGTTCGGATAACACTGTATGCCCATACAGTATCCCACAGCACAAGCGAAGCCGCCCTCTTTTCGTCGTCGTCACGGCATCGGGTCGTCGCACCAGGCCGAATCGTTCAGACCGTCGGCGCGCATTACCGGCGCGTCGACTTGCGGCAACTCCGCCCGCTGGCTCACTCCACCCAACGCTCGCCCGAGCGCTCCCGCTCAGGCCAGCCATCCCGCCCGACCAGCGGCACGAACCTCACATCGCCGAACGCGTGCTCTTCGTAGTTCTGCTCAGTCACGCGCACGATCTTCACGAGCCGTTGCCGATCCGGCTCGCGCCCGACCGGCATCACGAGGCGCCCGCCGCAGGCGAGCTGCGAGCGCAGCGCCTGGGGCACGTGCGGAGCGCCGGCCGCGGCGACGATCGCGTCATAAGGCGCGTGCTCTTGGAGACCAACGGTGCCGTCGCCGAGATGAACCGCGACGTTCGCATAGCCGAGCCGCCGCAGGCGCTCGCGCGCGGCTTCGGCGAGTTCGGCATCGCGTTCAATCGAATCCACTCGCGCCGCGATCTCGGCGGCGATCGCGGCCGCATAGCCGGAGCCGGTGCCGATATCGAGCACGCGATCGCCTGCGTGAAGCTCGGCGGCCTCCAGCATTTTCGCGACGATAAAGGGTTGTGAGATCGACTGGCCGCCACCGATCGGCAACGGCGCGTCGTCGTAAGCGAACGGCCGCCAGTCGGGCGTGACGAACGCTTCGCGTGGCACACGCCGCATCGCGGCGAGCACCTGTGGATCATGCACGCCGCGGCGCATGATCTGACGCTCGACCATCCACTCGCGCTCCTCATTGAAATCGCTCATCACAGCCTCCTGACGATCACGGCGTCGCGCGACCGGTATCCGGCAGCGACGGCGGCGTCGTTTGCTGTCATCCAATCGGTCGAGCAATGAGCATACCGCGCTGCGAGCACGCGGGATCAGGGTCGCGCGAAACTCGACGCGGCTATTCGAGCCCGAGCAGCGCAAGGTAGCGCGTGAGATCGCCCTCGGTGCGGACGATCTCGCGCATCAGATCCGCCAGCGGCATTTGCCCCCAGGTCACGGCCCGCTTCAACAGATACGGCGTGGGGCTATGGGGCTCCTGCTCCTGCAGATAACGCGCGACGATTTCAATCAGTTGATACGCGTGCGCGCGGCTTTCGATCTGCCCGAGCGACGCCGCGGCCACCCCCTGCCCCCCGGCTTCGTGCCGCGAGTCGTCAGCGAATTTGTCCGGTTTCACCGCTGCCTCCTGTTGCACAAACCGGTCCGCATAGGACGCGTCGGCCGGCCCGGCGCCCGCATCGCCAAACCCGTCGCGCGCGCCGCCAGGCGCGTTGCGAGGCAACGCGTGCTCGCCTAGCAGGCTGGTTGCCGCGCGCGCGAGGCGCGCCAGCACGTCACCCACGCGCAGCAGATTCGGGCCGTCGTCATGCAGGCGCTCGTCGATCAGCGCGCCGAGCGAGTGCCACGCCCGCTGTGCGTCGTCCAGTTGCTGGTGCAACACCCGCAGGTGCGCGAGATTGCGACCTTTGGTCAGATGCTGCGCGAGCAGTTCGCGCGTCAGCGCGCCGCCGGCGGCATCGTCGTCGGCGAGCTGGATCACACGCTGCCAGTCGTCGAGGTTGACCTCGGCCGGCTCGCGTCCTTCGATCATCATCAACGGCACATGCAGCGACAACATCAACGCGAACGCCTGGCTCATCCAGACGAACGGCGCGATCCGCGCGTCGGTGTCGCCGTCTTCGATCCGCGGCCACGCATCGTCCCAGTAACGCTCGACCAGCGCGGCCAGCAGTCGCGTACCGGCGACAAAGCCGTCGACGCGATGCAGACGCGTCCACGCTTCGCACAGCCACGCGGCCAGCTGGAAGTCCTTGCTGCGATGGGCGAGCGCATCGCTGCACAACGCGGCGACCGCTTTCCAGTCGGCCTTGATCAGCGGACGCTCCCACTCGCCCATCGGCAGCGTCGCATCGTCGTGATGCCGGGCGTCGCGAATCTGCTGATACAGCGCGTCGTAGCGCAGCGACATGCCGGCCCCGCCCGCCTGCTCGTCACTCTCGCCGCCAACCGGCGCGAGCAACGCGTCCAGATCGACGCCAAACGACGTCACCAGCTCCACCCGATCGATCGAGTCCGTCAGATTCATAGCGAGTTCCAGTCAGGCGCGCGCGCCGGGAAGCTGCCGGGCCACGGCAGTGGTGTCTTCTTGCCCGCCGGCATCAGCGTGACGCGCACGAACGCCCGGCCGCGCGCCTGCTTCGGCAACAGCGACAGGTCCGCCGGGCTCACGGTGCCGAGCGGAAAGTCGAATGCGAGCAGTTGCGACGCGCTGTCGCCGCGCAGGCTCGAATCCGCGACGCGCTGGCGGCCGATCAACGACAGCAGCGCCCATGGGTCCGCGAATTGCCACGTGAGCGTGCGCCCGTCCGTGGACAGCGCGCGCTGCTGCGGATCGTTGAGCGCGGTCAGCGGCGAGTTCTTCGCGAAGCGCAACAGCAGCGTGACCGGCGTGCCGTAATCCCAGTGCAGCGCGCGCGGCGCATCGGACATCGACACGCTCTGCGCGCCGATCGACAGCGTCCAGTCGATCACCTGGTTCGCGGCCACTTCGGCGTCGCGATTGGCACGGAATTCGATGCTCACGTCGTAGCCGGTCGGCGCGCCGTCGTCGCCCGGATAGAGCGGCGCGAGCAGCGTCTTCACCTGATCGAAGTTGTCGACGAACTTGCGCACCGCGGCGTTCGTCAGCGGGTTTTGTCCGCCCGCCCCCGCGTGCGCCAGATGGAACGTTTCCGATACCGCCGCATAGCGCCTGAGCACCTGCCCGAGCTCGCCGAAATCGGCGGAAGCGGGTTCGGCGCGGGTCGCGACACGGATCATGTTCGCGCCGCTGAACGGACTGCGCCCGGCGAGGTTCTGATTGAAGCCCGCCGCGAAGCTGTCCCACTGCTGACGCAGGTCGAACACATAGCTCTGGCTGCAACGCGACAGCAGACGGTCGTACAGCCGCGCATGCAAAGCCGCGAAGAAGTCGTCGGCGCCGTTCGATGCCGGGCGGCCGGCAAACTTTGCCATGCAGTTGCCGACGCCCGGATCGCCCGACACCGTCATCACGAACTGTTCGAGACGCAACAGACTGCTGTTCGGATTTTTCAGGCGATAGCGTTCGAGATCGCGCGTGATCGACTGCCAGCGCTGCGCGAGCGGCGACGCGGCGTCGGTCGTATCGAGCGCGCCGAGAAACACCGACGCATCCTTGCCGAGCGACAGCGCACGAGCCGACTGCTGGTCGAGGTAGGCCGCGAGCGCGCCCGCATCGGCGACGCCGAATGCGGCCAGTACCGGCGAGCGGGCGCCGCGCGCGCCGTCGTACGACACGCTCTCGCGCGTCGCATACAACTCGGACTGCGTGAGCGCATCGTCGACGGCGCGCAGGTGCGCGAGCGCGTCGCGCGAGATCAGGCTGTTCAGATCTTCCACTTGCGCGCTCGCGTTCATGTCCGTCAGCAGCGCCTGAATCCGTACCAGACGAGCGCGCGACGCGTCGAATGCAGCGCTGTCGGTGTCAGCCGAGGACGGCGTGACGGCCGCCGCGGCCGCGGTCTGATCGACGATCAACTGCGCGAACTGCACGTTGAGCGCCTGTTCGATCGACGGCTGCACCGACGCCGGCAGGTTCGTCGTCCCTTCGCTCATGAAGCGCTTGCGCACGTCGCCGACAGCCAGCGCCGCGTCGAGTTGCGCGCGGTCCCAGACGATCGTCGCGCCCTGCGCGAGCGCGGGCAGCGTGCGCTCGCGCGGCGCGCTCATGAACGGCTGGCCGAGCAGATTCGACAGCCCGTCGCGCAGCGCCTGGCGGCCCGGCGACACCGCATAGCGGGCGTCCTTGTCGAGCCACACGAGACCGCTGTCCGGCGCGTCGACATGCAGCGCGAACTCGGTGCGAAATGCGCGGAACGCCGTGTCGTCGCGCTCGCGAACCTGCGACGCCAGATCGGGACCGAGCAGCCGGCTCTGCGCGGCGCGCGCGAGCGTGCGCTCGTAGACCGGCCCCGGCGTGAACTGCGGCTGCCGCAGCCAGCCGCCCTTGCCGGACGCGAGCAGATCGCGTTGCGTATCGATACCCGCGACGATCGCCCGCGCGTTGCCGCTCAGTTGCGCGAAATTCGCCGCGCCGCCGCTGCCGCCGCCGGTGCCGGTGCCGGTCGACAGATCGTTCAGATGCCCGCTGATCGAACGCTCGGCGGCGAGCAGTGCGTTGTTGGCGAACAGCGCGCTATTGACCTGTTGCGCGCCCTTGTCGAACGTACAGCGCAGCGCCTGCTGGATCACCGGCAGATTGACGCCGCCGGCGGCGTTGGCCGCCAGCATGCCGCGCGCGCCCTGATCGCGATAGAAATACGGCAACGTGCCGGCTACGCTCCCCTGCAACTCGGCGCCGAGCGCATAACGCACGACCAGCCGCAACGCGTCGGCGTTCTCACGCGATGGCGTTTGCAGACGCTGCAGCGCCTGCAACGCGGCATCGAGCTGATCCACCGAGCCGACGTATTGCTGCAACGCGCGCATCTGCGGCAGATCGTCGATCGCGAGGCTCGCGGTACCGGGCGCGTCGCCACGCACCGTTGCCGGCGCAATGCAATCGTCGCCGATGATCAACTGGCCGGTGCTCGGGTCGCGGCTTTCCCCGCTCAGTTGACTCACGCGCGCGACCATCTCGCGGGTCAGTGCCGCCACCGCGATTTCGCCGAATTCGCGTTCGAAGCGCTCGTTCACGTGCGCGTTCAGATCGTCGAATACGTCCCACGAACCCGGCATCAGCACTGCCCAGCCGCTGGCCGTCTTCAGATGCTGGTTCATCGCGATCAGCGAAAGCGCGTTGCGGCGGTACCAGTCCGCCGGCAAATCCTGGCCCTGCTGCGCGGCCGCCGCGCGATCCTGCGCGTTACGGTGCAGCGAGCCGAGTGCGGCGACCAGCTCGCCATTGCGATGATTCAGTTGAACCGTCGCGACCACCAGCCCGATGCCCCAGCCGCCCAACAGCGCGATGCCGCCCCAGCGCAGCGCGCGGCTCATCACCGGACGCGCGAGATATTGCGAGCGCGACGGCCGCGTCAAACCGTATTCGAGGAAGATCTTTTTTTCGAACAGATCACGCAGGAACGCCGGCTGCAGCATCAGCTCGTTGACCGGGCCGCCCGGCTCGCGCCGGCCGTCGAGCGCATCGGCAGCGGCCACCGGCCACGCGGCATCGGCCGCGAGCGGATCGGCGTCCGCGCGCGGCGCGCCGGCCGGATTGCGGGTCGCTTCGCTGCCCTGACCCGCGCTCCATTGCGCGAATTCGCTGCTGTCGCCGGTCAGATAGATGCCGCGAAAGAAAAACGGCTCGTGATATGCGCTCGCGCGCAGCAGTTCGTCGATGTAGCGCTGCAGTTGCGCAGCCATTGCCTCGATGCGCGACGGCAACAGCAACAACTCGCGCGCGTCGAGCTGGCCCCCGTCGAGCGCGAACAGCTCGGCGCTCGCGTCCGACACCGAACGCATGATGCTGCGCATCGCGGTGTCGACCCAATCCGACGCATACGTGGTCGACAGATCGTACGGCGACGACCAGCCGAGCATGCTCGCGCGCAGCGCCTCCGGCAATGCGCGCGCGAACGGCGCGAAGCCCGTCAACGACTCGCAGCCGGTGACCACCACATACACGGCGAAGCGCATCGCGAAGCGGTTCTGCGCGAGCCACAGGCGCCGATGCGCGAGCTTCGCGTGGCGCACCAGTTCGAGCTGCGCGTCGGTGTCGTCGGCCAGCAGCGTCGCGGCCGGCACCGTGATCACGACCGAGTCGAACGGCCGCTGCGGCCGGTAGTTGCGGCACAGGCCCAGAAACTCGTCCCACGGCTTCTCGTCGCCGTCGTCATCGGGCGAGCCGAGATAGGCCGCCTTGATATCGACGACGATGCCGCGATCGAAGAAATGCCACGAGATGCCCTGGGTGGCCGCCGGACTCGCCGCCTCCGCGCTCAGCACGCTCGCGACGCCGGCCTGCGCGACCGGCAGCGGGCGCGGGTCTTCTCCTTCGCCGAGCACCATGATCCATGGCACGTTGTAGCGCTCGGCGCGCGACGCGATATTGCCTTCGATCAGTTCGACCGCCTCGCGAAACGCGCTGCGCAACGAATCCGAGCGCAGCCGCACGATCTTGCGATCGGCACCGGCGGCCGGCTTGTGGTTCGCACCATGCAGCGCGAAGTACAGCACCGCGCCGAGCACCACGCAGACGACCAGCGTCAGCACGGCAATCGACAGCAGGAACAGATTGCTCGTCAACATAGCCGTGCTCCCCAGACCCGCTGTTGCGGGTGCGCTTGTCGCCGCATGCGCCGCGCCGCAGCCAACTTTTTAATCATGCGTGCGTTCATCGGCTCATCCCCGTGACGGGGTCGGCGGACAACGCCTCGCGCACCGGCCACGATTGCCACAGCCATAGCACCTCGGAAATCGCCAGCAGCGAGATCGCCGCGAGCAGAAAAATCATCGTCCAGCGGCTGACGGTCGGCAGCTTGCGCGGCGCGACGTGCGACAGCGTGTTCGCGTACGCGGCATCGGCCAGAACGCGGTCGCGCCCGCCCAGGTCCGGGCGGCGCTGATAGACGAACTCATACAGTTCCTCACGGTAGCCGCGCAGACGCGCGTCCGCGCCGGCACCGCGAAAGCGGCCCTGAAACCCCATCGCCAACGCGAACAGATAGAGCCGCGCGACGTTGCGGCGCGACGGCTCGCGATCCGACAGCAGTTGTTCGATGCGGCTGAATACCAGGTCGCCCGCGACATTGGTGCGAAACAGCGTCGATTCGAGCAGATACGCGGTCCAGCGCTCGCGGCCGCACCAACCCGTGTTCAGCAGGATTTCATCGGCGAGCACCGCTTTCAGATAGCGCGCGTCGGCGACGTTTTCCATTTCGAAGCGCGTGCTGTCGCGCCGCGATTCGAGCGTCTGCACTTCGATCAGGTTCAGCAGATGGCGGCTCATGCCCTGCGCCGCGACGTCCGGGTCCATCGCGGTCTCGTCGGCATAGCGCGCCTGCGCGTTGACGAGCTCATCGAGAAAGATCCGGAACTGCTCGGTGATGAGGCCGTCTTCCTCGGCTTCGGGGGGGCGATTGCGTGCCATGCTCAGCGTACCTTCGTCGTTGCTTTCGTCTTCACTGGGTGACCGTGCGGCCTATGTGCGCGGGCGCCTTCTGGCCGTTCAACCCTTCACGAACAGCAGCATTTCCTGCGGCCGCTGCGCGCTCGCGCCTTCGTTCGGGTTGCCGACCACGAGCGGCTCGCCCGCGTGCACGAGCGCCGCTTCTGCGGCGATCTCGAACAGCAGGTAGCCGGAGCCCGAGCGCAACCCGAGTTCTTCCGCGTAATCGACGCTGTGGCGCGTCGCGCCCAGCACGCGGCGCGCGCGCAGCGATGCATAGACGGACTGCGAGCCGATCACCGCGCCATTCATCCACGCGAGCAGATCGCGCTCGGACTGGCCGCGCAGACCGACCACCAGACGCTCGCCGATCCAGTCCGGCTGCAGCGTGATTTCGAACGCGCCGTGACGGAACTCGAACTTGTGCTCGCGATAGTCTTCGCTGACCTCGGACACCGCTTCGCGCAGCGAGCGCAACAGCGGCGTGAACACCGCGAGCGGATCCGCATGGTCGTAATCGGGCGGCACCGGCGGCAAGCCGCCGGGCTTGAGCGTCGCGAGCGCGCCGCTCAACGACGCGAGCGACCAGAACAGCGCGAGCGGATGCAGGTGCGGCGTGCGCAGCGTCGCCTCGGCGAGCGGCAACGCCGACAGCAGGCTGCGCAGGCGGTCCTTCAATTCGAGCTGGGTCAGCCGGTCGTCGACTTTCGACGACGGATTGGCGGTCTGCCGCGCGACGAACGCGGCCTTGCCGCGCAGTTGCCCGAGCAGCGACGCGACCGCGCTCCACAGCGGATTGTCGCGGGCGATTTCGAGCAGCGGCGGCAGCGTATCGCCCAGGCGCACCACCTCGTTGTCGCGATACACCGAGCCGAGCCGCACATGCACGTGCATCGCCGACGGCAACTCGCCCGCGGCCAGCGACAGGTTCGGCACGAGGCGGGCGACCTCGGCGGCCGGCGCATCGGACACTTCGTCTTCGACCGGCGCGCCCGCTGTCGAGCGGAAACGTTTGACCTGCGCGTCGCGGCGCACCGTCGCGGCGACCGGCAGCACCAGATAGACATCGAGCGGCCCTTTCGCGAGCTGCTCGGCAAACGGCTCGAGCGACAGTTCGAGCCGGCCGTGCTCCGCCGCTTCGGCCGCATAAGAGACCGCGGTGCCGTCCGGCATGATCGCGTCGAGCGCGAGAATGCGCACGAGCCCGGTGGGCAGCAGGCCGTGGTCGAACACGAGGCGCCGCACGCCCCAGCTGAACGGCGCGGCCGCGAGTGTCTGCCATGCGACCAGCGTATCGACGCGCGCGGACATCAACTGAAAATGCTGCGGCGACAGCAGCATGCCCTCGAACCACTCGACGCGATCGGTTATCTGATTGATCGCGGCATTCACTGCCGCATTGCCCGGATTAAACATGCTCGCTCCTTGCCACGCCGTGCCGATTCACGCGAGCATGCGCACCCGCCAGACGAAGCACATCCACCACAGGCACCACACCCGCCCGGCGGCGGGGGCCATTTCTCATTCGACGCTGACACACTGTCATTGGGTATCCGTGACGGTAAAACTATTGCTGTCCAGCTGGACGACCAGATGGCCGCTGAACTGCTGGATCCGGACGCGATGCGCGCCGCGGTCCGGGTAATTCGCAAACACGAACGCGCCGGACACGCGCGGCCCGCTGAAGCTATCGGCCGGCAAGTCGAGCCGCTGGCCCGGCACCAGCTCCCAGCTGCGAAAGCGCAGGCTCTTTGGAAACGTGCTGAGCAGATCGGCGCGGCCGGCGAACCATTTCGACGCGGGCAGCTTGGCGATGCGCGCGAGCATCGCGTCGTCGCTGACGAGCACGACGTCGACCGCCACCGGGCTGTCGTTGTTCGCTTCGTCGCTCGCCACCAGCGTCACCTGCGACCACTTCGCCTTCTCGCCGCTCAGGCCGAGCATCCCGCAGCTCGCGAGCACGCACGCGCAGCTCATCACCACGACGAATCTCGCGCCGCGGCGCAACCCACTGCGCGCGCTCCCGCCAGGCAACCAGTTCGTCATCTCGCTCCGACTCCAATGCCCATCAATACGATCAGTGACGCCGCCACGACCACGCAGCCCGTCGCGAGCGCAAGCTGCGCGCGCGTGAACGTGAAGCTCAGCACCTGCGCGGCACCGGGCTCGCCATGAGGATCGGCGCTGGCGTGCAGCCACTCGGACGGCAATCCCGCCGACACCAGCGCGATCACCGCGCACACGGTCAACAGGCTCAGCACGTTGCGCGGCCCTTCGCAGATCAGGTCGATCGAGACGAACAGCACGCCCGCCGCTTCGACCGGCAGATGCAGGCACGACAGCACGATGCCCATGTAGCCGACCGTGGCGACGCCATTCTGCCCGGCCGAAACGAATGCGGCCAGCGCGGACGCGGCGCCGATCAGCACGATGTCGCCCGCATCCAACGGACGGTCGTACAGATTGGCGACGAACACCGTGGCAAGCGCGAAATACAACGCGGAGCCGGCCCGCACAAACACCGAGCCGAACGGCACCACCAGCTCGGCAACGCCGCGGCTGAAGCCGAGCGTCGCGCTCATCGACTCGATCGTGTGCGGGATCGGCGCGGTCGCGCTGCCCGAGCTCAGTGCAACCACCAATGGCGCTTTCAGCCCCTGCAGTACGCGCGCGAACGGCGCGGTGCTGCGCGCGGCGATCGCCACCAGCGCGGCGCCGCCGAGCAGCGCGGTGGCCGCAACGAAACTCAGTAGAAAGCCACCCATTGCGTTCAACGTCGCGCGCTCGGTGTGCGCGGTGAGATGCGCGGACATCCCGAACGCGAGCACCGGAATCAGCAGGTTCGCGTGCGCGATCACGACTTCGAGCGCCCGGTACACACCCTCGAAGACGTTGTTCAGCATCAGCGAGCGCTCGCTCGACAGCGTCGCGAAAGCCAGGCCGAACAGGATCGTGCCGCTCAGGATGCCGAGCGAGCGGCCTTGCGCGAGCACCCGGTAGAAATTGTCCGGAAACAGATCCTGCACGCTGTACGGGCTGACACTGGCGGCCGCGTGCGACAGCGGCCCGAACAGCGTGATGCGCATTTCTTCCGCATCGCTCGCGCTTTTGAGCACCAGTTCGCCGAGCTGCGCATGCGCGGCGGCAGACAGGTTTTGCCCCGGCATCATCAGCACGCCGGCCAGCGTGCCGCCGAGCGCGCACAGCGCGACCAGACCGACGGCAAGCGCGGCGATCATGCCGACGCGCACCGCCGGCCGCGGCAACGCCAGCACCTGGCGCAAGCCGAAAAAGGTCGCGACGACCAGCAGCGGCACCGCCGCCATATTCACCACCGACAGATACAGTTGCCCGATGAAATACGCGAACGCGCCGGCCGGCGCGGCAAACACGCCGGCCAGCCCGCCCACCGCCAGACATAGCAGCAAGCCGAGAGGACTTTGCGAGAACCTTTGCAGCGCCTTCATTGCGGCCTGTTCCAGCCTCGTGCGAGCGCGAACGACACGGTCGCGCGCGCAAGCTCGAGCGAACTGTCGATCAGCGTGAGCGGCGGATCGCGCAATTGCCGCGCCGCAAGCGGTATCTCGGTGCAACCCATCACCGCCGCACTCACGCCGCGCGCGGCGAGATCATCGAGCACCGCCGCCAGATGCGCGCCGGCCGCGTCGAGCGCGCCGGCCTTCACGTCGTGGATGCTCGCGGCGATCCGCTGCTGCAGGTCCGCGCCGGGCACGAGCGGCTCGATGTCGCGCGCGGCGAGCGCGGCCTGGTAGAACCCCGACACCATCGTGCCGCCGGTGCCGAGCACCGCCACGCGGCGCGTGCCGGCGGGCACCGCGGCCACGCACGCATCGGCGATATGCAGCACCGGCGCGCTGCTGCGCGCGCGCATCTGCGCGTACCAGTGATGGGCGGAATTGCAGGGCACCGCGATGAGCCCGACGCCGTTGCGGTTCAACAGATCGATGCCTTGCAGCAGGCCGTCGAGGCAATCCTCGCCTTCGCCGAGAATCGCGCGCGAGCGGTCGGCGATATGCGGCAGGTTGGCGACCAGCATCGGCAGATGCTGCTGGTCGCAACTCGCGTTCGTCAGCTGCACGATCTTGCCCATGAAGTCGACCGTCGCGAGCGGGCCCATGCCGCCGAGAACTCCGATAAGTGCCATCGCAACGCTCCTAGATCTTCAACGGACGCGGGCAGATCAGCGTGACCGCGGCGGCATTGCCGATCACGAGGATCAGCGTGCGCAGCATGTCGCACAGCGGATCGACCGCGAGAAACAGAATAAACGCCGCTTCGAACGGCAGGCGCAGATACGCGCAGGTCATCCCCACCAGCGACACGGTGACGAGCCCGGTCATGCCGGCCGACGCGAAGCCCGCCAGCACCGACGCGAGCAGCACCGTGACCACTTCGACGACGCCGAGCGAGCGGCCATACAGCTGCGCGATAAAGAGCGTCGCGCTGACGTAGTAGACCATTGGGCCGACGCGCAGCAGCGAGATCGTCAGCGGCACCAGCAGCTCGACGCGCGAGCGCGCGAAACCGAGGCCGTCGACGAGGCTTTCGATCATGCTCGGCATACAGGCCGCGCTGTTACGCGTGGCCAGCGCGAGCGCGAACGGCGCGCGCAATGCGTCGAGCGTCTTGGCGAGGCTGTGGTTCGAGCGCTTCCAGATGATCGCGGCGGCCAGCGCGAGCAACAGCAACGAGACCACGAAAAACGCGATCACGAACTGCAGCATCGCGTGCAGCGGGCCGACACCCGACTTGCCCAGCTGCGCGGCGCTCATGCAGATCAGGATCAGCGGCAGCGGATAGCTGAGCCAGTGCATCAGTTTCTGGCACGCGTGATAGACGGTTTCCAGCGATTGGCTGAGCCCCGCCGAGATGCGCTCCGGCACGCGTCCGACCGCGAGGCCGAACAGCAGCGCGAACACCAGCGCCTTCAACGCATCCCCGTTCGCGAGCGCCGCGAAGATGTTGGTCGGCACGAGGCTCGTCAGTACGTCGTAGAGGCTCACGCCTTTCTGCTCGGCGTCCGTGCCGTACAGATTCATCACCGTTTCATTCGAGGTCGTGTCATTGCCGACCATCAGTCCGAACGTGTGCATGGTGGCGCTGGAGAGATTCACGCCAGGGCGCATCACCAGCAGCACGATCGCGCCAACCAGCGCGACCGTCACCGACGCGCCGATGAACACCGTCACCACGCGCAACAGCAGTTTGGACGTGCCGCCGTCGCGAAAGAGGCGCTGCAGACTAAAAATCACCGCCGACACCATGAACGGCAGCGTGGTCATCTTCAGCAGATTCACGTAGATGTCGCCGACAATCGCGAACTTCTGCGACAGTTCGGGCAGCATCAGACCGAACGCGCCGCCTAGCGCGAGACTGCCGATCACTGCCCAAG
>NZ_DASXHN010000322.1:0-3283 GCF_036488505.1 Paraburkholderia sp.
ACCATTGCGACGTGATCCAGCCGCCGATCACCGGGCCGATCGTCGGCGCAAGCGATGCGAGCGCGCCGATCGTGGTGGCCGCGAGCAAACGCTGCCGGCCGGGGAACAGCACGAACGCAGTGGTGAAGACAGTCGGAATCATCGCGGCGCCGAGCGCGCCCTGCAGACCGCGGAACAGGATCATCGAGTTGATATCCCACGCGAGCCCGCACAGCATGCTCGTGACCGTGAAGCCGAACGCGGAGAACGTGAACAGCCAGCGCGTCGAGAACACGCGCGTGAGCCAGCCGGACATCGGAATCACGATGATTTCCGCGATCAGGTACGAGGTCTGCACCCACGACAGCTCATCCTGGCTCGCGGATAATCCACCGCCGATATCGCGCAGCGACGACGCAACGATCTGGATATCGAGCGTCGCCATGAAAAAGCCGACGCACATCAGCGTGAATGCGAAGACCTTCGCGCGCATCGGCTGGTCGGCCGGGTTGTCGAGTACGGGGTTCATGATCGGCTTATCCTTGGGCGGCGGTCTTGCCCGAATCGATATGCACCTTCACGGTGGCCGACAGACCCGGACGCAGCACGCCCTGCATATCCTTCGGTACCTCGAGACGCACGCGCACCGGCACGCGCTGCACGATCTTCGTAAAGTTGCCGGTCGCGTTTTCCGCGGGCAATACGCTGAACGTCGCACCGGTAGCGGGGGCCAGGCTTTCGACCACGCCATGCAAGCCACGACTCGACGCATCGAGATCGACATCGACGCTGTCGCCCGCGTGCATCTTCTTCAGTTGGTCTTCCTTGAAGTTCGCGTCGATCCACAGGCCGCTCGCGGGCACGACCGTCAGCAGCGCTACCCCGGTGTTGGCGAGCAGCCCGACGCGCGCAGTGCGATTGCCGACATAGCCGTCGATCGGCGCGCGGATCGTCGTGTACTCGACATTGAGCGCGGCGACGCGCTGCGCCGCCTGCGCGGTCGCGATGCGCGTTTTGGCGTCGGCGATCTGCGCATCGAGCACCGTGAGCTGCCGTTGCGCGGCGATCAGCGCTGCGCCGCTGCGATCGACGGCGGCGCGCGCTTTGATCAGATCCGCATCGGCCCGCTCGACGACATGATTCGATACCGCTTCGTCCTTCACGAGTTCACGGTAGCGGGTCTGATCGGCGGCGCTGCGCGTCAACTCAGCGCCCGACGCGCGGACCTCCGCAGCCTGCTCGTTGATCGTCGCGAGTTGCAGCGATTTCCTCGCTTCGAGTTCGGTGACGGCGGCCCGCGCGCCGTCGACTTCGGCATTCGCCTGCGCGAGCCGCGCGTCGTAGTCGCGTGAGTCGAGACGCACCAGCACCTGGTTCGCGTGAACGAACTCGTTGTCGCGCACCAGCACGTCGGTCACGAAGCCGTTGACCTTCGGCGCCATCACCGTGACGTCACCGCCGACGTACGCGTCGTCGGTCGTCTCGACGAAGCGGCCGACGAAGAACCAGTACGAAACGGCCAGCGCCAGCGCAACGAGGACCAGGATGATCGCCAGCAGCATCCACGGTATGCGCCGCGCCCGGCTGGCGGGTTGTACCGCGCCCGCCGGCGCGACTGTCGAAGGAGTTGTGGACATGATGTCTATATGTGCGTATGCACTCTTTAGGTTGAAAAAAAAGGCGCGACGCGCCAGCCTCCACTGCCGGTGATGTCAGATCGAATCGCTGGTGATTGCAAATAGTTCGCGGCGCAATAACGCCGCGCGTTGCTCGCCAAAGCTGTGCTCGAATTCGGCTTGCGCGGCATACCAATGCGGCCGTCCTTCACTCAGCCGCTTTGCGCCGGCGTCGGTCAGCGAAATCAGCAACGCGCGGGCATCCGCGCCCATCGCCTCGCTCGTCACGAGGCCGTCGCGGCGCAACGGCTGAATCGTGCGGACCACCGTGGTGCGCTGCATGCGCATGATTTCGCCGATCTGCTTCATCGTCATCGGACCCGTGCGTTTGAGTCTGTTCATCAGCGAGAATTGCGTGATGGTCAAGCCGACATTCGACAGATGCCGGTCGTAAATCTGCGACACATGACGCGTGGCCTGGCGGATCGCAAAACAGTCGTCGTCAAAGAGCTCTTCCATTGCCGCGCCTTCCTTCGCTCGTCAGTGCATATGCACATAGATGGATGTAGAAAAACCCGCCGAGGCGGGTTCATCCATGCTGTTTAACCGGTAATGCTGAAGAGTTCGGCGCGCAGCGTCTTCGCCCGCGCGCGGCCAAATTTCTGTTCGAATTCGTCCTGCGCGGCACGCCATGCGACGGATGCTTCGTCAAACGTCGACTGGCCCTTTTTGGTCAGACTAAACAGCAATGTGCGGCCGTCGTGGTCCGCCGCTTCGGCCGTCACGAGCCCCTCACGCTGCAACGGTTTCATCGCGCGTACTAGCGTGGTGCGTTCCATCACCATCGATTCGGCCAGGTCCGCGATGGGCAAATTCGGCTTGCGCGCGAGCTTGGCGAGGATCGTGAATTGCGCAGCCGTCAGCCCCACGCCGCCGAGATGGCGCTCGTAGATCTGCGTGACGTGCCGAGCCGCTTGGCGCAGCGCGAAGCAGTTACATTCATCGAAAGCAAGACGACGGTTCATGGAGATGGAGTGTAGGTGTGCATATGCACGGCGTCAAGTTTTCCAGCAATATGTGAGCGTGCCTAGCTTCGCGCGCGCGAATCGAAAGCGCGAGTCCCGGCTAGGTCAACGGACCGCTGGTTCAATAGGCGAGAGTACGCCGCGAGGGTCAAAGCGGCACGGTTTTCGTCCGTGCGTGAGAGCGCGCGCGAACTGAAGACCTCCAGTTTCACGACCTCCGGCATGGAGCGACGAGCCGTCGCCTGCGCAGCCCGTCTCGCCTCATTGTCGTTCGTCGAAGTGCGGCGTGCAGCTACGCCCCGCGACGTCACTACGGTTGCAGTCAAGAGCCGCGGACCCTTTTCGGAAGTCGGAGAACTTTTCCGAGCGAACTATTGAGGTGGATTGAGGGAGCTTATAGAGCTTATCTGGCGCTTCCGGACAATAGCCGTCAATGCCACCAGTGAGATAGATTTGCACTGAGGTATCGCTGCTAACACCCTTCTGTAACCAGTCAGCAAAAATAAATACAAGAATAAAGAAAACCATCAGTGCCAGCGAGATCGCGGGCATCAGGGACCGATGTTTACCATCCCAAACATCAACAGACCAGCTTTTGGTCGCGAGCCACCATCTTTTTACGAAATCATCCTTTATTGGTTTCAAGCGCTCTTTTACTGGCTT
>NZ_DASXHN010000331.1:0-7854 GCF_036488505.1 Paraburkholderia sp.
CAGCACCGCCGCGCCGAGATACACGACCCCGCTCATGGCGGAGATAAACGGCATCAGCGAAACCGCAAAGAGGATGACCGTGTACAGCAGGATATGCAGGCGCGTGTACTTTTCGCCGTGCGTGTTCGGCAGCATCGGCAGGCCGGCGTTTTCGTAGTCCTTGCGGCGATACAGCGCGAGCGCCCAGAAATGCGGCGGCGTCCACACGAAGATGATCAGCACGAGGATCCAGGCGTCGCCGGGCACGTGCCCCGTGACCGCGGCCCAGCCAAGCGCCGGCGGCATCGCGCCCGACGCGCCGCCGATCACGATGTTCTGCGGCGTGGCCGGCTTCAGCAGCAGCGTATAGATGACCGCATAACCAACGAACGTGGCGAGCGTGAGCCACATGGTCAGCGGATTCGCGAACGTGTAGAGCGTCCACATGCCGAGGCCGCCGAGCACGGCCGAGAACACCAGGATCTGCGGGGTGGTGATTTCGCCGCGCGCGGACGGGCGCCACGACGTGCGGCGCATCTTCGCGTCGATCTGCTGCTCGACGAGGCAATTGATCGCGAATGCGGCGCCGGCCAGCAGCCAGATGCCGACGGTGCCGCCGATCAACACGGTCCACGGCACCATGCCGGGCGTGGACAGGAACATCCCGATGACCGCGCAGAACACCGCAAGCTGCGTGACACGCGGCTTGGTCAGGGCGAGGTATTGGGAAACCCGGTTGCCGGGCGTCTGGGAGAGTGTTGTGCTGTCCATGTGAGTCACGCTGGCGCGGCGTCGCGCGCGGGGAATACGGCGCGGCCGGGACGGCTATAAGCGATCCGAAAGTTTAACATGACGAGCAAAAGCAGCAGGATCGCCGCCCCGCCATTATGGGCCACCGCGATCGGTAACGGCCATTGCAGCACGATGTTCGACAAGCCGGTGACGAACTGGATCAGCACGACGAGCAGCACCCCGGTGGCGGGCCGCCGCAGCGACTCGAAGCGGCGCAGCTTCAGCGCGAACCACAGCAGATAGGCAATCACGACGAACGCAAAAGTGCGATGTGTCCAGTGGATGGCGACCAGCGCGTCCTGGGTGATCAGGTCGCCGTCGCCATTCATGCCTAGCGCGCGCCACAAGTGAAAGCCGTGCGCGAAGTCCATCGGCGGGATCCATTGTCCGTTGCAGGTGGGGAAGTCGGTGCAGGCAAGCACCGCGTAATTCGTGCTGACCCAACCGCCGAGCGCGATCTGCAACACCAGCAAAGCGAGGCCCGCGAGCGCCGCCGCGCGCCAACGCGCGGCCTCGGGTTCGTAGGCGGGCAGCGGCGTGATTCGTGCGGCCAGCCAGCCGAGCGTGCCGAGCAACGCGAGGCCGAGCAACAGGTGCGTGGTGACGATGATCGGCTGCAGCTTCATCGTGACGGTCCACGCGCCGAACGCGCCCTGCACGACGATCAGCAGCAACAACGAGGTCGGCCACCACGGCGACACGTGCAACGGACGGCGCTTGATGCGCGCGGTCCATGCGATCACCGTCTGCGCGATGATCAGCACGCCGATCGCCATCGCGAAATAGCGGTGGATCATTTCGATCCACGCCTTCGTCATGCTCACCGGGCCGGTTGGCATCGCCTGATAGGCAGCGGCGATCGCCGCGTGCGCGATGAACGGCGACGACGTGCCGTAGCAGCCCGGCCAGTCCGGGCAACCGAGACCGGAATCGGTGAGACGCGTGAAGCCGCCGAACATCACGAGGTCGAGAGTGAGGAAGGTGGTGAGCCACACCAGCTTGCGGAATTTGTTGTCGTCGGCCTTGACCCATACGTAGGACAGCGGCAACAACGCGATACACAAGCCGATCAGTGCCAGTTGCAATACGAACATCTTTTCTACCTGTTTGCGGCATCAGCCGATACGCGACCACTTGAGCAGCTTGGTCAGGTCACTCTTGATCTTGCTCGGGTCCGGATCTTTGGGGAAACGCATCATCAGATTGCCGTTCGGATCAACGAGGAAAATGTGGTCGGTGATCCGGGTACCGGTGTCGACGGGAAGCCATGCGGTCACCTGCGCCGGGTCGGCGATCAGCATATCCGTGCCGGGGTACGCGTGTTGTAGCACGTCGGCGACCTGGCCGGCGTCGGTACGAAGCCACACTTCGACGACGCGCTCGCGTTCCGGACCTTGGGCTGCGCGGATTTGCCGCATGAAATAGAGCTTCGTCACGCAGGCCTTGTCGCACGCGCTGCCGTCGACCGAGATCATTAGCCAATGGCCGCGCAACGATGCGAGCTTGAGCGGCTTGCCGTCTTCGCCGGTGACGACTAGTGAATCGGGGATCGGCCGCTGCGGCTCGATCAGCGCGCCATAGTTCGTGCTGCCGCCGGCCGGTTTGACCACGTAGTACATCAAATACGAGATCGCGATCGGCGCCGCGCAGATCACCGCGAGCAGCAGCAAGATCCAGCGGCCGCGCCGCCACGAGCCGGGGCCGTTCGGTTGACCGGGCATCGCTTTGGCCGCGATGGGTTTGCCGGCTTGCGGCGAGCGGGGAGTTTGAGTCGACACTGCAAAACCTCTTTCAATGATTGGCGGCTGCTGGCCGCGCTTGCTCGATGTCATGCGCTTGGTGCGCGTTCTTTTCGGCCCGCGCGGCGCGCCGCGTACAGACCAAAGCCAAGCGCCGCGGCGGCTATGCCCCACCACTGGAACATGTAGCCGTAGTTGCGCTCGACCCCGGTGGTGGGCGCTGGCCAGTCGCGCACCAGGCCGTCGCCGGTGTCGCTCGTCTGCTGGATCACGAATGATTGCAGCGGCAGCCCGGTTTCGGCGGCATACGCGGCAACATCGAGATTTTGACGGATCAGATGATGCGCAGCCGAACCGTTGTGCCCCAACTCGAATGCGCGCGACGCATCGGCCCGCGCGATCCCTTCGATCTCGACCTCGCCCTGCGGCGTCTTGTACGGCGCGATCGTCTCGCGGTTGGCCATGTTGCGTGGCAGCCAGCCGCGATTCACCAGCACGTAGCCCCCATCGGCCAGTTTAAAAGCCATCACGACGTAAAAGCCCGGCTGATCGTTGTGCGGCCGATTATCGAGGTACACGACCTTGTCCGAGATAAACGTGCCGCGCGCCGATACGCGATGGAACTCGACGTCCTTCAGCACAACCGGCGCCGCGCTCACCGGCAGCGCGGGTGCGTTCTCGAACTGCGTGATATGCGCCTCGAGCGCTTCCTTCTGATGCGCGCGGTTTCGCTGCCAGAAACCGAGCCGCACCGTCACGACAACGACGAGCAAGATCAGCAGCACAGGAATCAGGCGAAACTTCATTGCCCGCGCTCCGTCACCGCTGCGCGAACCGGCGGCAACCTACGGCAGACGCCCGGGCGCGGTGCGATAATAAAAATCTTGCCATTGCGCTTTCCGGTTTCGGTTGATTTCATGCACATTATCGTTCCCATCGCGTTTGCTCTGATCATCGCCAGCATGGTGTCGGCGCTGTACTTCATGATGCACGACAGAGGCAAAACCAAGCGGATGGTCTGGTCGCTCGCCACGCGGGTCGGCCTGTCGATCTCGCTATTCCTGTTCATCCTGTTCGCGCACTGGATGGGCTGGATTCAGTCGACGGGCATCCCGTACGGGCGCTGAAGCCCAACTATCGAGTCTCGTGCTCACCGAGTCTCACGCGTCGACTGCCACGCGTCGAGTCTCGTGTTGACGCCGCCGAGACCGCACTCCACTTCCGCCAGTTTGCAACCTCCGGACCCGCAGCCCACTGCCGCGAGCTCCGCAGCAAGATTTCCACCTCGCCAAATAAAACGCCGCCCTGACACGTCGAGGGCGGCGCTGCATCAATCCTTGCATCCTGCTCGTTCGCGCCGCCCGAAGCGCGCTGCGCGAACGGCCCGCGCAAATCCCGGCAAAGCGGCGCGCGGCTCTGACTGCGTTACAGCCAGTACACGACGACGTACAACCCGAGCCACACGACGTCGACGAAGTGCCAGTACCACGCCGCGCCTTCGAACGCGAAGTGATGCTCGGCCGTGAAGTGGCCGCGGATCAGCCGCACCAGCACCACCGCAAGCATCGTGCCACCGAGGAACACGTGGAAGCCGTGGAAGCCCGTCAGCAGGAAGAACGTCGAACCGTAGATGCCCGAAGCCAGCGTCAGATTCTGCGCGTTGTACGCATCGAAATATTCGAAGCCCTGCAGCACCAGGAAGGACATCCCTAGCAGGAGCGTAGCGGCCAGCCAGATGATCGCTTTGCGGCGATGATTCTCACGCAGCGCGTGGTGCGAAACCGTCAGCGTCGCGCCCAACGACAGCAGCAGCGCCGTGTTGATCGTCGGTACCGGCCACGGTTGCATCGACTTGTACGCCGATACCAGTTCGGCCGGACCGTTGTTCGGCCACACCCCCGAAAAATCCGGCCAAATCAGCTTGTAGTCGAGGCTGCCGAGCTGATGCAGCGCGATTTCCCGTGCGTAGAACAGTGCGCCGAAAAACGCGCCGAAGAACATGACTTCCGAAAAGATGAACCAGCTCATGCTCCAGCGGTACGACCGGTCGACGTTCTTGCCGTACATGCCGCCTTCCGATTCCGCGATCGCGTCGCCGAACCAGTGCCACAACGTGAAGAGCAGCCAAAGCAAACCGGCGGCGACGCCGAGCGGTGCCCAGCTCTGCTCGTTGATCCAGGCCGCAAGCGATCCGAGCATGACCAGCAACCCGATAGCGGCGCTGATCGGATGCCGCGACGGATGCGGTACGAAATAGTACGGGCTCTCGTTTTGACCGCTCATTCTTGATTCTCCACTTCAGTCCAGTTGTTCCGGAATCTCCGGCTGTATCTTCGGCGGCGCTTCGATACCGCACCGCTTCACTCTAATTCCTGGGGCTTCCATGCTCTACCCCGGTACTACTCGCGCGGCCGCACTCCGTCGTGGCCCGGACACTGAAGAAACTGTCAACCGACGACGGCTCGCACGACCAGAATCAGCACTCCGATAAAGATCGCCGCGCCGATCAACGCCGCCGCGATCAGATGCAGCGGATTGAGCTGGGCGGCGTCCGCCTCCAGATCGCGGCGCCTGCGCACACCGAAAAAGGACCAGAACACCGCTCGCATCGACTGACCGAAACTGCTCTTGCGCGGGCTGCCGCCTTTCTCGCCGCCGTTATCGATCATCTCACTTCGTTTCCCTGGTCTTGCTTCGTTGGCCGCTCGCGCGATCGGGCCGGCTCGCAGAGCTAACCGCCACTGCCGCATTAACTCTTCGTCGCGTTGGCCCTAGGCACCGCTTCGTCCGCACTCGACGCGGCCGGCGTGTTCAATTCGAAAAACGTGTACGACAACGTGATCGTCTTCACATCCTTCGGCAACTTCGGGTCGACCACGAACACCACCGGCATCCGCCTGGTCTCGTCCGCAATCAACGTCTGCTGCGTGAAGCAAAAACACTCGATCTTCTTGAAGTACTCGGTCGCCTGCTTCGGCGCATAGCTTGGAATCGCCTGCGCGTGAACCGTGCGCGACTGCTGGTTGCTGACCTCGTACATCACCGTCGTCACTTCGCCCGGATGGACGTCGAGACTACGCTGCTCCGGCTTGAAACCCAACAGCCCGCGCGCGTTCGCATCGAATTCGATTGAAACCGTGCGGCTCATGTCGACCTGAGTGTTCTTCGCCTCGCGCGCGGTCGTATCGCGCTGCACGAGGTTGTTCGCGCCAGTAATCTCGCAGATCGCGCGATACATCGGAACCAGCGCGAAGCCAAAGCCGAACATCATCAAGGCGCCGACGAACAGCTTGATCAGCATCAAACGATTGAAAGACCGATCGGCCACGGGCGGCGGTTGCGTCGACATCTGAATCCTCAACAAACCCGCGAACGGACTTCAACGGCTGCGTCAGCTGAACCAGCACTGCTTGACCACGATGCTCGCGAAGAACAACGCCGCAATCGCGAACATCACCAGTCCGATGCGCTTGTTGCCCGCGCGAATCTGCTCCGGCGTACGTCTTTCCTGTGAGTTGCGCGTCATGCTCGACTTTCTGAATACTTTTCTTGACCGGTGAGGCCGCCGCCTGGCGGCAACCGCGCGAAGCGCCTGGTTCCATCTGCAGCGTCTCGCGCCACCGGAACCCGCGCCTCGCCCGAAAGACTTACTCGACGGTCGGCGGATGCTCGAACGTGTGGAACGGCGCCGGGCTCGGCACCGTCCACTCGAGGCCGGTTGCGCCGTCCCACGGCTTGTCGCCCGCTTCCACGTGCTCACCGCCGCCACGATAGGCCGGCAGCGCCACCGCGAACAGGAAGTACACCTGCGACAGACCGAAGCCGAATGCGCCGATCGAGATCACCTGGTTCCAGTCGGTGAACTGCGCCGGGTAATCCGCATAACGGCGCGGCATGCCGGCCAGCCCGACGAAGTGCATCGGCAGGAACGCGAGGTTGAAGAAGAACATCGACGCCCAGAAGTGGATCTTGCCGCGCGTTTCGTTGTACATCCAGCCGGTCCACTTCGGTGACCAGTAGTACCACCCGGAGAACAGCGCGAACAGTGACCCCGCCACCAGCACGTAGTGGAAGTGCGCGACCACGAAATAAGTGCCGTGATACTGGATGTCGAGCGGCGCCATCGCGAGCATCAGACCGGACAGGCCACCGAACGTGAACACGATCAGGAAGCCAACGGCGAACAGCATCGGCGTTTCGAACGAGAGCGAACCACGCCACATCGTCGCGACCCAGTTGAATACCTTCACGCCGGTCGGCACCGCGATCAGCATCGTCGCGTACATGAAGAACAACTGGCCCGTGACCGGCATGCCGGTCACGAACATGTGGTGCGCCCAGACCATGAACGACAGGATCGCGATCGATGCCGTCGCATACACCATCGAGCTATAGCCGAACAGCGGCTTGCGCGAGAACGCCGGAATCACCTGCGACACGATCCCGAACGCCGGCAGAATCATGATGTACACCTCGGGGTGGCCGAAGAACCAGAAGATGTGCTGGTACATGACCGGATCGCCGCCGCCTGCCGCATTGAAAAACGACGTGCCGAAGTGACGGTCGAACAGCACCATCGTGATCGCCCCCGCCAGAACCGGCATCACGGCGATCAGCAGGTACGCGGTGATCAGCCAGGTCCATACGAACATCGGCATCTTCATCAGCGTGAGCCCCGGTGCACGCATGTTCAGGATCGTCACGACGATGTTGATGCCGCCCATGATCGACGAAGCACCCATCAGGTGGATCGCGAAAATGGCGAAGTCCATGCCGGGACCCATCTGCGTGGAGAGCGGCGCATACAACGTCCAGCCCGCGGCAGTCGCACCGCCTGGCGCGAAGAACGAACCGACCAGCAGCACCGCGGCCACCGGCAGTAGCCAGAAGCTGAAGTTGTTCATCCGCGCGAACGCCATGTCCGATGCGCCGATCTGCAGCGGCACCATCCAGTTCGCGAAGCCGACGAACGCCGGCATGATCGCGCCGAACACCATGATGAGCCCGTGCATGGTGGTCAACTGGTTGAAGAACTCGGGGCGCATGATCTGCAGACCCGGTTCGAACAGCTCGGCACGGATCATCAGCGCCATCACGCCCCCGGACAGGAACATGGTGAACGAGAAGATCAGGTACAGCGTACCGATGTCCTTGTGGTTGGTTGCGAACAGCCAACGACGCCAGCCGTGCGGCGTTTCGTGGGCATGGTCGCCGTGCACGTGCTCGTGGCCTGCGACTACATCGTGTCCGATGCTAGACATGACAATCTCCTAAAGCGAATACTGCGGTGCTGACCATGAACACGTCAGGCAGCCGGGCTGATCTGGACACGCCGGGCTTCTTT
>NZ_DASXHN010000343.1:0-3715 GCF_036488505.1 Paraburkholderia sp.
AGGTGCTGCACGAGCAGGGCGGCAAGCTATGGCACATCGGCAATGGCTACACGAACGAGCCGGTGCTGCGTCTGGCGAAGCGTCTCGAAGATGTCACGTTCGCCGACCGCGCGTTCTTCGCGAACTCCGGCGCCGAAGCGAACGAAGCCGCGCTGAAGCTCGCGCGCCGCGTCGCATTCGACCGTCATGGCGCCGACAAAGCCGAAATCATTTCCTTCACGCAGTCGTTCCATGGCCGCACGCTGTTTACCGTCAGCGTCGGCGGCCAGCCGAAGTACTCGGAAGGCTTCGGCCCGGTGCCGGGCGGTATCACCCATCTGCCGTACAACGACATCGAAGCCGCGAACAACGCGATCGGCGCGCAGACCTGCGCGGTGATCGTCGAGCCGATTCAGGGCGAGGGCGGTGTGATCCCGGCTGATCCGGCATTTCTGAAGGCGCTGCGCGAAGCGTGCGATCGGCACGACGCGCTGCTGATTTTCGACGAAGTGCAAACCGGCGTCGGCCGCAGTGGTTTCTTCTACGCGTATCAGGACACCGGCGTCACGCCCGACATTCTGACCACCGCGAAGGCGCTCGGCAACGGCTTCCCGATCGGCGCGATGCTGACCACCAACGAACTCGCCGCGCACTTCAAGGTGGGCGTGCATGGCACGACTTACGGCGGCAATCCGCTTGGCGCGGCGATCGCGGAAAAAGTGGTCGAGCTCGTCAGCGATCCGAAGCTGCTCGAAGGTGTGCGCTCGCGCAGCGAAGCGCTCAAGGGGCATCTCGCGAAACTGAACCAACGCTTCAGTCTTTTCACCGAAGTGCGCGGCAAAGGTCTGCTGATCGGCGCGGAGTTGAACGGCGCGTTCAGGGGCCGCGCGAAGGACTTCGTCACCGCGGCCGGTCAGCATGGCGTGATCATGCTGATGGCGGGCCCGGACGTGCTGCGCTTCGTGCCGTCGCTGATCATGCCGCTGGAGGACATGGCCGAAGGCTTCGCGCGGCTCGAGAAGGCGTTCGGCGAACTGGTCGGCGCGAGCGCGCAGGCGGCCTCGCATTGAACAACGCCCGCGCGCCCATGCAACCACGCACGCACAACCACCGGCTCATGCGTCACATTCAACAGGAACGATGATGCTCTTCGTACGTCCAGGCCGCCTCGCCGATCTCGATGCGCTCGAGCATATGGCGCGCACCGCGCAGCCGGTGCTGCATTCGCTGCCGCATGACCGGCGCGCGCTCGAAGCGCGCGTCGCGTTGTCGGAAGACTCGTTTCGCGCGGAAGTCGATTTTCCGGGCGAGGAGTTCTATCTGTTCGTGCTCGAAGACTCGGCCAGCGGCCAGCTGATGGGCACCGCGAGCATCGTCGCGGCAGCCGGCTACGCGGATCCGTTCTATGTGTTTCGCAACGACGCGCTGATTCATGCGTCGCGCGAGCTGCATGTGAACCGCAAGATCCACGCGCTGACGATGTCGCATGAGCTGACCGGCAAGAGCCGGCTCGCGGGCTACTACATCGACCCTTCGCTACGCGGCGACGCGGCCGCGCAATTGATCTCCCGCGCACGCATGATGTACATCGCCGCCAATCGCAAGCGCTTCACGCCGGAAGTGTTTTCGCTGCTGCTCGGCGTCACTGACGAAAACGGCGTGTCGCCGTTCTGGGAAGCGGTGGGGCGCAAGTTCTTCGGCCGCGATTTCGCCGCTATCGAAGTCGAATCGGGCGGCCGCAGCCGCACCTTCATCGCCGAGGTGATGCCGACCTATCCGGTCTATGTGCCGCTGTTGCCCGAAGCGGCGCAGCGCGTGCTCGGCGAGCCGGACCGCAACGCGTTGCTCGCGTATGAGATTCATCTCGAGGAAGGCTTCGAGACCGACCGCTACGTCGATATCTTCGACGCGGGGCCGGTGCTGACCGCGCAGGTCGATCGCAGTGCGTCGGTCAGGTACAACGAAACGCGCGTCGTGGGCGACGCGGCCCCGGCAAAAGGCGCCGCTTATCTGATCGCGTACAACGGCGCTGCCGGCGAGTTCCGCTGCGCGCTCGGCGAACTCGCGCCCGGCAAGCAAGCCGGGGCGGCGCTGCCGGAGGTGGCGCGCGCCGCGCTCGGCGTGCGCGAAGGCGACGCGGTGCGCTGTGTGCCGCTGCATCAGCCACCGCGCGATGAACAGCCGGGAGACACGCCATGATCGTCGTTCGCGTGGTGCAACGAGGCGATGTCGACGCGCTGATGCGGCTCGCGCAGGAAACCGGTCCGGGGCTGACCACCTTCAAGCCGGATAGCGACGCGCTCGCCGCGCGCGTCGAACGCGCGCGCCGCACGATGGAAGATCAGGCCGAGCCGCACGAAGCCGGCTATTTCTTCGTGATGGAAGACACCGCGACCGGCGATGTAGCCGGCGTGTGCGGTATCGAAACGTCGGTCGGTCTGCAGCAGCCGTTCTACAACTATCGCGTGAGCACGGTCGTGCACGCGAGCCAGGATCTCGGCATCTGGACGCGCATGCATGCGCTGAACATCTCGCACGACCTGACCGGTTACGCGGAAGTGTGCTCGCTATTCCTGAGCCCGCGCTATCGCACGAGCGGCGTGGGCAGCTTGCTGTCACGCTCTCGCTTCATGTTCGTCGCGCAGTTCCGCGAGCGGTTTCCGCAGCGCTTGTGCGCGGAGCTGCGCGGCCACTTCGATGCCGAAGGCACGTCGCCGTTCTGGCGCGCGGTCGGCTCGCATTTCTACCAGATCGATTTCAATGCGGCCGACTATCTGAGCTCGCACGGCCGCAAGGCGTTTCTCGCCGAGTTGATGCCGCGCTATCCGGTGTACGTCGAGTTGCTGCCGCCCGAGGCGCAGCGCTGTGTCGGTCTCACGCACAACGACACCATCCCGGCGCGCCGCATGTTGGAGGCCGAAGGGCTGCGCTACGAAAATCACGTCGATATCTTCGACGCGAGCCCGGTGCTCGAATGCCATATCGCCGATCTGCGCACGGTGCGCGAGAGCGTGCTGGCGGCGGTTGAGATCGGTCAAGCGCAGGCCGTGCAGGACGCGCCCAAATCGATGGTATCGAACATGTCGCTCAGTGATTTTCGCGTCGGCGTGGTGGCGGGCGTGCCGCGCGACGGCGTGTTCCGTGTCAGCGCGGCCGAAGCCGCCGCGTTGCGCGTGAAGGCCGGCGATTCGCTGCGCGTGCTGCCGTTGAAACACAAACAAGGATGATCATGAGCAAGCTTTTTATCGACGGCGAATGGGCCGCCGGCACAGGAGCCGCCTTCGCGTCGCGCAGTCCCGGCACGGACGCGGTGGTGTGGCAGGGCAACAGCGCGTCGGCGGACGACGTCGATCGTGCGGTGCGTGCCGCGCGCCGCGCGTTCGCCGCATGGTCGGCACGGACGCTCGACGAGCGCTGCGCGATAGTGCGCCGCTTCGCCGCGCTGGTGACCGAGCGCAAGGAAGCGCTGGCCGACGCGATCGGCCGCGAGACCGGCAAGCCGCTGTGGGAATCGCGCACCGAGGCGGCGTCGATGGCCGCGAAGGTCGAAATCTCCATTCAGTCGTACAACGAACGCACCGGCGAAAGACGCTCGCCGATGGCTGACGGCACCGCGGTGCTGCGGCATCGTCCGCATGGCGTGGTGGCCGTGTTCGGTCCGTATAACTTCCCGGGCCATCTGCCGAACGGACATATCGTGCCGGCGCTGATCGCGGGCAACGCGGTCGTGTTCAAG
>NZ_DASXHN010000364.1:0-2740 GCF_036488505.1 Paraburkholderia sp.
TGACGTTCAGTGGCGAGCTGTACTACGACACGACACAGGGCGTGCGGTACGATCAGATACTAGGGCAAACCCCTAACATGGTTTTCACGACGAGCGAATACCAGAATCAGGCACTGCTCGTGCCGGAAGTCGAAACGGCGCTCCCGTCGCTGCAATTCGTGCGCGAGTCGCGCACGCTGACCGGCACCGTCTATGTGTCCGATGCGGGCGGCATCTCCGGTACGGTGAATCTGTGACCTTTCAGACCATTCCGATCCAGCCGAACGCGAACCAGTCGTTCTCGACACTGCTCGACGCTAATGTGCTAACGCAGTTCAACATCACGACGACCGACGAAGGCACGTTCATCGACGTGACCTACGGCGGCGCGTCGATCTGCATGGCGCGGCTCTGCCAGGATCGGACGAATCTGAACACGGCCGCCTATCTCGGCATGCCGCAGCCACTCTTCTTCGCCGACCTGCTCGGCACGACCGATCCGGTGTACACCGGATTCGGCACGCGCTACCTGCTGTGTTACGGCACGCCGGATTGACAAAGCCTTACACTTCGCATAGCATAGGAATTGATCAGTCGTCTCCTGATCGTCTCCGTTCTGTTGGTTGGTTAAGGTTCCGGGCACGTCCCCAAAGCGTGCCCGTTTTTTTTGGCGCTCGTATGCTCAAATCGCGTGACTTTGATCTGACTGGCAAGGACGCAGGCACGCGGGTGACGCTGACTGAACTGCCCGCACTGTGCGCGGACCGTCTTGCGCGCACGCTGCTGCGCGCCGCCGACGCGCCACCAGACGGCGGCGTCGTGTCGCTCGCCTATCAGCACTTGCGCGCCGTGCGCAAGCTCGGCGATAGCGCCAGCGGCGAACTCATGCACTTCGTGCGCGGCACAGTCGACGGTCTGCCGCTCGACCCGCGCCGCCATCTCCGCGACTGGCGCAACATCGAACGCCTGCAGAACATGGCGCTTCTGCTGCACGTCGACTTCATGGTCGGCCGCGAACAGATGGAAATACCGGTGCGGATGCAGGCCGCGTCGATCCTCGCCGGCGGCGACGCAACGCGCGTCACGTATTGCTCGCCCGCCATCAGCGCCGTGATAAACTCGCGATACGCCACTTACGTCGAACTCGAAACCGTGCTGGGCACTGAAGACGCGTACAATCTGGCCGAATCAATCAACGCCGACTCGCTGCGCGAATGGCTTGCCTCACAGTCCAAGGGCGCGCGGTCAAACCTGTAAGGACGAGACATGGACGACATTCGCACAATCATCGTAGAAGGCGCCAGTGCGCGCGACTACGGCAAGCGTTTCCGCCTCACCGAAACCGACCCACTCACGTTCTCGGGCTTCGTGCTGCGCCTCGTGGCCGCGCTGAAGGTAGACAGCTATGAGTCGCTACTCGACCAGATCAAAAGCGGCGTTGCCGCTGACCGGCCGCCGATCGATCTGGTCATGTCGACGCTGTCGGGTTGCGATCCCAAGGCCGTGCACGCGCTCGTGACTGAGGCACTGGAAGGCATCGAAGTCGCCGCCGACCCGCGTCACCCCGAAGGCTTCCGGCCGCTCATGCGCACCGACATCCGCGATCTGGCGACGCTCGGCGCGATCCTGACGGCGTTCGCTAAACTCAACTTCGCAGGCTGATCATGGCCGCCTTGGTCGACGCATCCGCAGCGGTACTGAACGCACTGTCGGCAATCGCATCATCGCTGCCGGCCCTGAACATGCCGGTGCCGCTTTACGGCATCGTGCGCTCGGACTCGTTTATCCCGCTTACGATCCCGTCGTCATGGGGCGAATTCTCGCCGCGGTATGACACTGCGCTGTCGGACTACCCGCAGGAGCAGGGCGCCTACGCCGTGTACAACAAGGTCGTGCGGCCGCGCACGATCGAAGTCGTACTGGTGAAGACCGGCAGCGATGTCGCGCGCTTCACGTGGCTATCCGCGATCGAGGTGCAAGAGTCTGGCAATCCGGAGCAGCTTTACACGCTCATTTCGCCGCAGGGCATCTACACGGATTACACGATCGCCGGCCTGTCGTACGTGACGCGAAAAGAGAAGGGTTCGAACATGCTGTACTTGTCGATCCGCTTCCAGGAGATCCCGCAAATCACCAACACGCTCGGCGGCTACCTGAACGTGCTCGAGGCGAAGAGCGGCATTGTCGCAGGCATCGGCAACGTGTTCTCATCGGCTGCGACGACCGCACAGAACGCTGCGGTGAGCGCCGGCAACTTCCTTGGAATCTAAGTCATGGCTGACGGCTCCGTAGTCGACGAACTGGTCGTAAAACTTACACTCGACAGCAAAGATTACAAAAAGAACGACAAGGAAGTCGACAAGTTGGTCGACAAGACCGAGAAGAAGCAGGTCGAGCGCGAGAAGCAGTCGAAGAAGCGCGACGAAGCCGCAAAGAAGCGCATGGCCGAGTCGAAGAAGGCCGTCAAGCAGTTGACGGAAGGACTCGGCAAACTCGCCTTCACGTTCGGCGCCGTGCTAGGTGTCGGCAGCGCGGCAGGCATCCTCGGCGCGATCACCGCGCTGACGGGCATGGAGACCGGGCTGCGCAAGGCCGCTGTGTCGACCGGCATGTCGAACCTCGAATTGCAGGCGTGGGGTTCGACTGCGCGCCGCCTTGGCACCGATGCGCAATCCGGGCAGGCAGCTATCGCCGCGCTTGCGAAGGAACAGCAGCAATTCGCGCTGACCGGACAGGGCGCGACCATGTCGGCGCTCTCGCG
>NZ_DASXHN010000435.1:0-9749 GCF_036488505.1 Paraburkholderia sp.
CGCTTGCCCGAATCAGCATTTCACCCCTACATTAGTCCCTTGTTGTTGCCCTGTTCTGCGCGATCTGGATACCTCTATGCCCACTGCCTATAAACGCGTCCTGCTCAAACTCTCCGGTGAAGCTCTGATGGGCGACGATGCCTTCGGCATCAATCGCGCGACCATCGAACGAATGGTGGCGGACGTGGCCGAAGTGGTCCGTCTCGGAACGCAGTTGGCCGTGGTGATCGGCGGCGGCAATATCTTCCGTGGCGTGGCGGGCGGCGCGGCCGGCATGGACCGCGCGACGGCCGACTACATGGGCATGCTGGCTACGATGATGAATGCGCTCGCGCTGCAGGACGCAATGCGCCACGCGGGCATCGAGGCGCGCGTGCAATCGGCGCTGCGCATGGATCAGGTGGTCGAGCCGTACATCCGGCCCCGCGCGATCCGCCAGCTCGAGGAAGGCAAGGTCGTGATATTCGCGGCCGGCACCGGCAACCCGTTTTTCACGACCGATACGGCAGCCGCGCTGCGCGGCTCGGAAATCGGCGCCGAGGTGGTGCTGAAGGCGACCAAGGTGGACGGCGTCTATTCGGCCGATCCGAAGAAGGATCCCAGTGCGACCCGCTACACGACGATCAGCTTCGACGAGGCGATCGGCCGCAATCTGCAGGTGATGGACGCGACGGCCTTCGCGCTGTGCCGTGACCAGAAGCTGCCGATCCGCGTGTTTTCGATTGTCAAGCCGGGTGCGCTCAAGCGCATCGTGCTAGGTGAGGACGAGGGCACCCTCGTCCACGTGTAAACTCTCGTTTAGATAACGTGGGCTTTGACGCGAGCCCGGGCCGCCGCATCGCGCGTGCCGGCGGCTCGCACCGTTTTGAAGGTTCGGAGGTTTAAAAATGTCTGTGGCTGATATCAAGAAGGGCGCTGAACAGAAGATGCAGCGTTCGATCGACGCGTTCAGGAACGACCTGTCGAAGATCCGCACGGGCCGTGCGCATACGGGCCTGCTCGATCATATCCAGTGCGACTACTACGGCTCGCCGGTGCCAATTTCGCAGGTCGCGAACCTCACGCTGATCGACGCGCGCACGATCGGCGTGCAACCTTGGGAAAAGAAAATGGTCCAGGTCGTCGAAAAGGCGATCCGGGAATCGGACCTCGGTCTGAACCCGGCCACCCACGGCGACGTGATTCGCGTGCCGATGCCAGCGCTCACCGAAGAGCGGCGCCGCGAACTGACCAAGGTCGTGCGCAGCGAAGCCGAAACCGCCAAGGTGGCCGTGCGCAATCTGCGTCGCGACGCCAATGAGCAGTTGAAGAAGCTCGTCAAAGACAAAGAAATCTCGGAAGACGACGAGCGTCGCGCCGGCGACGACGTCCAGAAGCTGACCGACAAGTTCGTCGCCGAAATCGACAAGCTCGTCGTGACTAAAGAAGCCGAGATCATGACGGTCTGACGCCGTTTGGCTCAGCACCTTCAAATTTCACTTCTTTACTGGCATTACTGTTCCGACGGCCATGACCTATACCAGTTCAACCGTGCGCGTGCCTGAGGTCGCCGCGGTGCCGCGACATATCGCGATCATCATGGATGGCAACGGCCGTTGGGCCACCCAGCGGCGTCTGCCGCGCGTGGCGGGCCATACGCGCGGGGTGGACGCGGTGCGGGCGGCCGTCGAGGCATGCGCGCGGCGGGGCGTCGAATATCTGACGCTATTCGCGTTCAGCTCGGAGAACTGGCGCCGTCCTAACGAAGAGGTGTCGTTCCTGATGCGCCTGTTCGTCACCGCGCTCGAGCGAGAGATCGGCAAGCTGCACGCAAACGGAATCCGTCTTCGCGTGGTGGGCGACCTCGAGCGTTTCGACGCAAAGATCCGCGATCTGATCAAGCGCGCGGAAACCAAGACCGCGCGCAACACCCGTCTCACGCTGACCATCGCCGCGAACTACGGCGGCCGCTGGGACATCATGCAGGCGACGCGCAAGCTCGCCGAGCAGTCGGCGCTCGCAGGCAAGGCAGTCGAGGTCAACGAGGACTCGTTTGCCGAACACCTGTCGATGGCCTATGCGCCCGAGCCCGACCTCTTCATCCGTACCGGCGGCGAGCGTCGCGTCAGCAACTTCCTGCTGTGGCAACTCGCCTACACCGAGTTCTACTTCACCGACACGTTCTGGCCAGACTTCGATGCCGACGCGCTCGGTGATGCCATCGCTTCGTACGCCGAGCGCGAACGCCGCTTCGGCCGCACCAGTGCTCAACTCGAGCGGCAATCGCAGAACGTCGATTCGCTTCCATGCTAAAAACCCGTGTCATCACGGCGATCATCCTGCTGGCAGTATTCCTGCCGGTCACTCTGTTCGCGCCGGTGGGCGCGTTCGGCGCGCTGATCGCCTTCGTCATCGTTTTCGCCGCGTGGGAGTGGGCGCGCCTGCTCAAGCTCGACGGCGCGGGTCCGGTGCTGTATGCGCTCGTGGCGGCGCTGGCGCTCGTCACCAGCACGCGGCTTGGGATCGGTACCGAGCACGCCCGGCCGTTCTTCCAGGCGGCCGCGATCTTCTGGGTTATCGCCGGCCCGTTCGTGCTGCTGCGCAAGCCCGTGCTTGCGCAGGGCGCGTGGCGCGCCTTCCTGTTCCTTGCCGGCATCGTCGGTTTCATCGCCTGCTGGCACGCTCTCGTCGCCGCGCGCATGCAGGGCGTGCCGTTCGTGCTGTCGCTGCTGTTATTGGTATGGCTAGCCGATATCGGCGCATACTTCTCCGGAAAAGCGTTCGGAAAACATAAATTGGCGCCCTCTATCAGTCCGGGTAAAACCTGGGAGGGCGCAATCGGCGGCTGGCTGCTGGTGATGATCGTCGCGGCGGTGGCCGTTTTTTTACACGCGTTCGAGCCGACCTTGTATTCCGCGCTGCTCGCGCAACTGGGCGCGCTGCGCACCGTGCTCGCGCTGACCTTGCTGGTGGCCTTCAGCATAGTCGGCGACCTGTTCGAATCGATGTTGAAGCGCCAGGCTGGCGTCAAGGACTCGAGCGGCCTGTTGCCGGGGCACGGCGGCGTGCTCGATCGCATCGACGCATTGCTGCCGGTGCTACCGCTCGCGATGCTGCTGCTCGGCTAGAGAAAGAGATATGCAAAAACGTCTGACACTGCTCGGTTCAACGGGCTCGATTGGAGACAGCACGCTCGACGTCGTCGCGCGTCATCCCGAGCGTTTCTCGATTTACGCGCTGTCCGCGCATCGCAACGGCGACAAGCTCGTCGAGCAATGCCTGCGCTTCGCGCCGCAGGTAGCGGTGGTCGGCGACGCCGACACGGCCGCGCGCGTCGCCGCCAAGTTGCGCGACGCGGGTAGCCGCACCGAGGTGACGTACGGGCAGCAAGCGCTCGTCGACGTCGCGAAGAGCGAGGGCAGCGATACGGTCGTCGCGGCGATCGTCGGCGCGGCCGGCCTTGCGCCCAGCCTCGCTGCCGCGCGCGCGGGCAAGCGCATCCTGCTTGCCAACAAGGAAGCGCTGGTGATGTCCGGCGCGATCTTCATGGACGCGGTGCGCGACAACGGCGCGGTGCTGCTGCCGGTCGACAGCGAACACAATGCGATTTTCCAGTGCCTGCCGCGCGAAGCGTCGCTGCACGGCGGCGTGTCGAAAATCATTCTGACCGCCTCGGGTGGGCCGTTCCGCACGCGCGAGCCGGCCACGCTAGTCGACGTGACGCCGGATGAAGCCTGCAAGCATCCGAACTGGGTAATGGGCCGCAAGATTTCGGTCGATTCGGCCACGATGATGAACAAGGGACTCGAGGTCATCGAGGCGCACTGGCTGTTCGGCCTGCCGGGCGAGCGCATCGACGTGCTGATCCACCCGCAGAGCGTGATCCATTCGCTGGTGTCGTACGCGGACGGCTCCGTGCTGGCGCAACTCGGCAATCCCGATATGCGCACGCCGATCGCCCACGCGCTGGCATTCCCGGATCGGGTCGATTCAGGCGTCGCGCAGCTCAACCTCGCCGAGATCGCGTCGCTGTCGTTCGAGAAGCCCGACTACGCGCGCTTCCCGTGTCTCGCGCTGGCGATGAAGGCGCTCGCTGAAGGCGGCATTGCCAGCGCGGCGCTGAATGCGGCGAACGAGGTCGCGGTGGAAGCGTTCCTCGCACGGCGCATCGGCTTCATGACGATTGCCGAGGTGGTCGACTCCGTACTCAACCGGTTGCCGAACCGTAGCGCGCATGCGCTCGACGACGTGATCGAAGCGGACGCCACCGCGCGCCGCGCCGCGACCGACTTCATCGCGCGCCTGCCCGACGGCGCCCGTCGCACGGAACGCCCCGTCCAGTGAGGCGTTTATGAACCTGCTGATCGAACTGCTCGCTTTCGCGGTTGCGATTGGCGTGCTGGTGGTGGTCCACGAGTATGGGCACTACAGCGTCGCGCGTCTGTGCGGCGTGAAGGTGCTGCGTTTTTCGATCGGCTTCGGCAAGCCGCTCGTGCAGTGGGTGAGCCCGCAAACGGGCACCGAATGGACGATCGCCGCGCTGCCGCTCGGCGGCTACGTGAAGATGCTCGACGAGCGCGAAACCGGCACCGCGGCGATCCCCGCCGCGGATTTGCCGCATGCTTTCAATCGGCAATCGGTGTGGCGGCGCTTCGCGATCGTCGCGGCCGGCCCGATTGCGAACTTCCTGCTGGCGATCGTGCTGTTCGCGCTGGTGTTCGCCACCGGTGTCACCGAACCGGCGGCCGTGATCGCGACGCCTGCGCCCAACACGCCTGCCGCGCTGGCCGGCTTCGAGGGTGGCGAAACGATCGTCGCCGCGCGTACGGGGAGCAGCGACGAAGCGGCGCCGGTGCGCTCGTGGTCGGATCTGCGCTGGAAGCTGCTCGGCGCCGCGTTCGATCACCAGCACCTCGTGCTGATCGCGAAGGACGCCCACGGCACGTCCGATTTCCCGATGGATCTGCGCGGCCTCGGCGACAAGGACGTCGACGATGATTTCATGTCGCGTCTCGGTTTCGAACCTGGCGGCGGCAAGCTGACGGTGGCGGGGGTGCAGCCGCGCAGCGCCGCGCAACAGGCGGGGCTCGTCGCGGGTGACCGGCTGCGCGCAATCAACGGCACGCGCGCTGATAATGCCGCGGCCTTCATTGCTTATGTAAAATCGCACGCCGGCGTGCCGGTCACGCTGCAAGTGGAGCGTGGCGGGGGCGGTGGCCACGCGGCGGGTACGCTCGACGAACTCAGTATCGTGCCGCAACTGCAACGCGACGCGGCGAGCGGGCAGCAGGTCGGACGCATCGGCGCCGAACTGGCGACCCAGGTGCCGTCGATCGACGTGCGCTATGGACCGGTCGAAAGCGTGCGGCTCGGCGCGCGCCGCACGTGGGACCTCGCGGTGTACTCGGTGCGCATGTTCGGCCGGATGATCGTCGGCGAGGCGTCGTTGCGCAACCTGTCCGGTCCGGTGACGATCGCCGACTATGCAGGCAAGAGCGCGCGCCTCGGTCCGTCCGCGTTTTTGTCTTTCCTGGCCCTTGTCAGCATTAGTCTCGGCGTGCTGAACCTGCTCCCAATTCCGGTATTGGACGGGGGGCATCTGTTATATTATTTGGTTGAAGCTGTGACCGGTAAAGTTGTCTCCGATCGCTGGCAACTCGTGTTTCAGAGGGCGGGTCTCGCCTGCATCGTCGCGTTATCGGCGATTGCGCTGTTCAACGATCTGGCTCGTTTAATCCATTTTTAAAGTGTCCGGCGGCGTTCTCGAGGGCGGCCGCCCGGCCTGATACAGCTATACACACTGGGGAAGCACGTTGTTCAAACCTCATCGCTTTGGTCCAAAGACGGTTATAGCCGCGGCGTTCGCCGCGCATGGGCTGGTTGCTCACGCAACGACGCCCTTCGTGGTGCAAGACATTCGCATTGAGGGATTGCAACGCGTCGAACCCGGCACCGTGTTCGCGTACCTGCCCATCAAGCAAGGGGATACTTTCTCCGACGACAAGGCATCCGAAGCGATTCGCGCGCTGTATGCAACCGGCTTCTTCAACGACGTCAAGATCGCGACCGAAGGCAACGTCGTCATCGTGCAGGTGCAGGAGCGCCCCGCGATTGGCACGATCGATTTCGCCGGCATTCACGAGTTCGACAAGGACAATCTGAGCAAGGCGCTGCGCGCCGTCGGGCTGTCACAAGGTCGCTACTACGACAAGGCGCTGGTCGACAAGGCCGAGCAGGAACTGAAGCGCCAGTATCTGACGCGCGGCTACTACGCGGCCGAAGTGACCACCACGATCACGCCGATCGACCGCAACCGCGTGTCGGTGCTGTTCTCGGTCGCCGAAGGTCCGAGCGCGAAGATCCGTCAAATCAACTTCATCGGCAACAAGGCATTCAGCACCGGCACGCTGCGCGACGAAATGCAGCTGTCCACACCGAACTGGTTTTCGTGGTACACGAAGAACGATCTATACGCGAAAGACAAGCTCACCGGCGACCTCGAGAACATCCGTTCGTACTACCTGAACCGCGGCTATCTCGAGTTCAGCATCGAGTCGACCCAGGTGTCGATCACGCCGGACAAGAAAGACATGTATCTGACGGTCACGCTTCATGAAGGCGAGCCGTACACGATCTCGAATATCCGCCTCGCCGGTAATCTGCTCGACCGCGAAGCCGAGCTCAAGAAGCTGATCAAGATCAAACCGGGCGACCGTTTTTCGGCGGAAAAACTGCAAGCCACGACCAAGGCAATCGTCGACAAACTGGGCGAATACGGTTACGCGTTCGCGACTGTCAATGCGCAGCCGCAGATCGACCAGAAGAATCACACGGTCGACCTGACACTGCAGGTCGACCCCAGCCGACGCGTCTACGTGCGCCGCATCAATGTCGTCGGAAACACCCGTACCCGCGACGAAGTGGTGCGTCGAGAAATGCGTCAGCTTGAAAGCTCATGGTTCGACTCGAATCGTTTGTCGCTGTCGAAGGACCGTATCAATCGTCTCGGCTACTTCACCGACGTCGACGTGACCACGGTGCCGGTGGAAGGCACGCCTGACCAGGTCGACATCGATGTGAAGGTCGCCGAAAAACCGACCGGTGCGATCACGTTGGGCGCGGGCTTTTCGTCGACGGACAAGGTGGTGCTGTCCGCGGGTATTTCGCAGGACAACGTGTTCGGTTCGGGCACGAGCCTGTCCGTGAACGTCAACACCGCGAAGACGTACCGTACGTTGACGGTTACGCAGGTCGACCCGTATTTTACGGTGGACGGCATCAAGCGGATTACCGACGTGTACTACCGCACGTACCAGCCGCTGTACTACTCGACCGATTCGAGCTTCAAGATCGTCACGGCGGGCGCCGACCTGAAGTTCGGCATCCCGTTCTCCGAGGTCGACACCGTGTACTTCGGCGCCGGTTTCGAACAGAACCAGCTCGACATCGATGCGAACACGCCGCAAAGCTACATCGATTACGTGCACGAGTTCGGCCGCGTGTCGAACAACGTGCCGCTCACGGTGGGCTGGTCGCGCGATGCGCGCGACAGCGCACTGGTGCCGAGCCGCGGCTACTTCACGCAGGCGAATGCCGAATACGGCACGCCGATCGGCGGCACCCAGTACTACAAGGCGGACATCAACGCGCAGTACTATTACTCGTTCGCACGCGGCTTCGTACTGGGCTTCAACTTCCAGGGCGGCTACGGTAACGGCCTCGGCGGCAAGCCCTATCCGATTTTCAAGAACTACTACGCGGGCGGTATCGGTTCGGTGCGGGGCTATGAGCCGAGTTCTCTCGGCCCGCGCGACGGCAAGACAAACGATCCGATCGGCGGCTCGAAGATGCTCGTCGGCAATATCGAACTGACGTTCCCGTTGCCCGGAACAGGCTATGACCGCACGCTGCGTGTATTCACGTTCCTCGACGGCGGTAACGTCTGGGGAGAAGCAAGTTGTACGACGAGTGGGTGCGCAAGCACCGGCTCGAACGGCCTGCGCTACGGCTACGGTGTGGGTCTCGCGTGGATTTCCCCAATCGGCCCGCTCAAGTTGAGCCTTGGTTTCCCGCTCGTCAAGCACACAGGCGACCAGTATCAGAAGTTCCAGTTCCAGATCGGGACGGCGTTCTGATCGCGCGCCGGGCGGTCCGGCCGCGAGCGGCTCCTCCGCGGCGGGTCTGGCCAAACTACGGTATCGAGAGGATGACTTTGCTAAACGGTATGTTTTCAAAACGTGTAGCGTGCGCATTGGCGCTGGCAATGACCTTGGGGGTCGGCGTCGCGCATGCGCAAGAGGCGAGGATCGCCGCGGTGAACTCCGACCGTATCCTGCGCGAATCGGCGGCGGCGAAGGCCGCGCAACTGAAGCTCGAGGCCGAGTTCGCGAAACGGGACAAGGATCTCGCCGATATGGCGCAGAAGCTCAAGTCGATGTCGGATGCGCTCGACAAGAATGGCGCGTCGTTGTCAGCGGCCGATCGCGCGCAAAAGCAGCGTGATCTGTCGCAGCTCGACTCGGACTTCCAGCGCAAGCAGCGCGAGTTCCGCGAAGACCTGAATCAGCGTCGCAACGAGGAACTCGCCGCGGTGCTCGATCGCGCGAACAAGGTCATCAAGCAGATTGCCGAGACGCAGCACTACGATCTGATCGTGCAGGAAGCAGTGTATGTGAGCCCGCGCATCGATATCACCGACCAGGTACTGAAGGCGCTGGCGGCGTCGGGCAACTGATCGGCTATGCCGTTTCCGGGCCGGCGTGGACGCGTGTCTGGAATGGCGGAACCGGTTGAAAGGCACCAGGCATGTTGCAGCGGACCAGAGTAAGCGCTAAAGCGCCAACTCTGGTCGACAGCGTTGCAGCGGACCAGAGTAAGCGCTAAAGCGCCAACTCTGGTCGACAGCGTTGCATGGGACCAGAGTAAGCGCTAAAGCGCCAACTCTGGTCGACACATCAGACAGGACAGGCATGGCATTTACGCTCGAGGACATCGTCCAGCGGTTCGGCGGTGAAGTAGTCGGAGACGGTTCGCAGCGCGTGGGCAGTCTCGCGCCGCTCGACCAGGCGGGTCCGGACCAGTTGGCGTTCCTCGCCAATCCGAAGTATCTGTCGCAGGTCGAAACGACCCGCGCGGGCGCGGTGCTGATCAATGCCGGCGACCTTGCGAAACTCGCGTCGCGCGATGCCCGTAACTTCATCGTCACGCCGAATCCCTACGCTTACTTTGCGCGCGTCGCGCAAACCTTCATCGATCTCGCCGCGCCGAAAGCCGTTCCCGGCGTGCATCCGAGCGCAACCATCGATCCTTCCGCGCAGATCGCCGCGAGCGCTGTGATCGGCCCGCGCGTCACCGTCGAGGCCGGCGCGGTGATCGGCGAGCACGCGCGGCTCGACGCCAATGTGGTGATTGGGCGCGGTACGCGCGTCGGCGCGAACTGTCATCTTTTTCCGAACGTCACGTTGTACCACGGCTGCAAGCTCGGCGAGCGCGTGATCGTGCACGCGGGCGCGGTGATCGGCTCGGACGGTTTCGGCTTCGCCCCCGACTTCGTCGGCGACGGCGACGCACGCACGGGCAGTTGGGTGAAGATTCCGCAGGTGGGCGGCGTGTCGATCGCGAGCGACGTCGAAATTGGCGCGAACACCACCATCGACCGTGGCGCCATGGCCGACACGATCATCGAAGAGTGCGTGAAGATCGATAACCTCGTGCAGATCGGCCACAACTGCAAGGTCGGCGCCTACACGGTGATCGCCGGCTGCGCGGGC
>NZ_DASXHN010000467.1:0-4828 GCF_036488505.1 Paraburkholderia sp.
ACGAGCAGCCCGAGATAACCGAGCAGCACGAGCGCCAGCGCCAGCGCGAACGGCGTGTTGTGATGACGCGCGCGCACCGCGCGATGCATGAAGAACGCACAGATGGCGACGAGGAACGGCACCGGCAGCAGACGGTAGAAAATCCCGTCATGGAACCAGCGTTGCGCGATGTCCGCGTCCATCAGCGGCGTCCACAGGCTCACGAGCGCGATGAACCCGAGCAGCACCAGCGTCAGCGGCCAGACGACGCGATGCAGCCGCCGCTGCAGATCGCCCTCGGTCTTCGCGATCAGCCAGCAGCAGCCGAGCAGCGCGTAGGTCGTGACGAGCCCGAGGCCCGTCAGCAGGCTGAACGGCGTGAGCCAGCCGAACGCGCCGCCGGCATAGGCGCCATCGACGACCGGAATGCCTTGCAGGAATGCGCCGAGCACGATGCCCTGGCAGAACGCCGCGCCCGCCGAGCCGCCGATGAACGCGAGGTCCCACAGATGCTTCGTGCGACGCGCCTTCGCGCGGATCTCGAACGACACGCCGCGAAAGATCAGGCACGCCAGCATGAAGACCAGCGGCAGATAGAGCGCCGACAGCACGGTCGAATAGACGATCGGGAACACCGCGAACAGCGCGGCGCCGCCGAGCACCAGCCAGGTTTCGTTGCCGTCCCAGACCGGCGCGACCGTGCTCATCATCAGGTCGCGTTCTTTCTCATTGGGGAAGAACGGGAAAACGATGCCGATGCCGAGGTCGAAGCCGTCCAGCACGACGTACATGAAAAGGCCCAGTGCGATGATCGCGGCCCATACGACGGTTACGTCCATGTTTTTCTCGCTTGTTGCAGGGTTACACCGCGTCGATCATCTGATCGACCGCGGACAGCGGGCGGCGCGCGGTCTGCGCGGGCGTCGGCTGCGGTAGGCCGTCGGGTGTGCTGCCCGGCAGTGCCGGACCTTGGCGCATCAGCTTCAGCATGTAGTAGATGCCGGTGCCGAACACGAGGAAGTAGACGACCACGAACGTCATCAGCGACAGCCCAATCTGTTGCGTGGTCAGCGGCGACACCGCCTGCGACGTGCGCATCACCCCGTACACGACCCACGGCTGGCGGCCCGCTTCGGTGGTGACCCAGCCGGCCAGCAGCGTGATGAAGCCGCTCGGGCCCATCGCGACGCATAGCCGCTGAAACCACTTCGCGTCGAACAGTCGGCCACGGCGGCGCAGCACCCAGGCCGTGGCCGACATCGCGATCATCAGCACGCCGAGCCCGGCCATGATGCGGAAGCTCCAGAACACGACGGTCGAATTCGGCCGGTCCTGTGGCGGGAATTCCTTCAGGCCGCGGATTTCTCCGTCCCAACTATGCGTGAGGATCAGGCTGCCGAGGTGCGGAATCGACACCGCGTAGCGGGTGGTTTCCGCTTTCATGTCGGGGATGCCGAACAGGTTCAGCGCGGTGCCGCCTTTTTCGGTATTCCACAACCCTTCGATCGCGGCGATTTTCGCCGGCTGATACTTGCGCGTATTCAAGCCGTGCTGATCGCCGACGAATGCCTGGATCGGCGTGAGAATCAGCAGCAGCCACAGCGCCATCGAGAACATCTTCTTCACCGCCGGATCGCGCCGGCCGCGCAGCAGGTGCCATGCACCGACCGCGGCGACCACCAGCGCCGCGACGATGAACGCCGCGAGCGCCATATGCGCGAGGCGGTACGGGAACGACGGATTGAAGATGATCTTGAACCAGTCGAGCGGCACAACATGGCCGTTGACGACTTCGAAGCCTTGCGGCGTCTGCATCCAGCTATTGGACGCGAGAATCCAGAAGGTCGAGATCAGCGTGCCGATCGCGACCATCAGCGTCGCGCCGAAGTGCGCGCGCGGACTCACGCGCTGCCAGCCGAACAGCATGATGCCGAGGAAGCCCGCTTCGAGAAAGAACGCGGTCATCACTTCGTACATCAGCAGCGGACCGGTAATCGGCCCGGCGAAACTCGAGAAGCCCGACCAGTTGGTGCCGAACTGGTAGCTCATCACAACGCCGGAGACGACGCCCATGCCGAAGGCCACTGCGAAGATCTTCGACCAGAACAGACAAAGATCTTTGTAGTACGCGGTGCCGGTTTTTAACCAACGCCATTCGAGAACGGCGATGAAACTGGCCAGACCGATGCTGAGTGCGGGAAAAACGATATGAAAAGAGACGGTGAACGCGAATTGAATGCGGGCGAGATCGAATGCCGATATTGCGGAGTTCATGATCGTGTTGTGCGTGATAGCCGGGTCAGCGGACTGACGCGCGTCGACCGATGTCGGTGCGCACTGCGTTGGCAGATGGCGCAAGCGTAGGGGATGCAAGGCGATCGTGTTGCGGTGCGGCGTGCGTCAAAACACCGCCTTGTTCGAGTGTGCTGCGACCTTATTCCAGATAAACGTTTGAAGGGTAAGGACTTTTTCGCGTCGGACCGGCGCGTCGCGCCGCGCGTTCCGATGCACGCTGCGTCAATCGACCGCGCTGCAGCAACGCGCTGCGCGACGCGCGACGAATGTTCGGCGGCAGCCCCGTTGTGTCGTTGACGCAGTCGCCGTCAGCCGACAATCGGTCCTGAACCGACTTCCTTCGCCGGTGAGCTAGTCAGAGAATTTTTTTACTTCTACGATGGCGGCTGCCGTATTGCCATTCGGGGCATTTCTTTTCGCTACCCGTCGCGCATTACCGATTGCGCCAATCTTTTTTGCATTATTTCTCGCGTAATTCGTATTGCGTCGTTATTGGCAGCACAATTTCCGCTGACCATCTTCACTCATTATTTCCTTGCAGTGATCGCACGAGTCGTCGAGGCGGTTGTTGCAAAGCGTTTGCGGTATTCACGTGAGGTAGCCGTCACGCGCGGGCACGCGGATGCCGGAGCGCACGGCGCGGTGTCACGCGCGGCCCGCATGCTTCGAGAAACAGAGCAGCTTCATCCACCTGCCGGCGACGGCAGACTTCATCCACAAGGAGTCAAACAGATGAGCACGATCAAGACCAAAGACGGCACCTCGATTTTCTACAAGGACTGGGGCAAGGGCCGCCCAGTCGTGTTTTCGCATGGCTGGCCGCTCACCGCCGACGCGTGGGACGCGCAGATGCTGTTTCTCGGTAACCAGGGCTTTCGCGTGATCGCGCATGACAGGCGCGGTCATGGCCGCTCGGAGCAGCCGTGGGACGGCAACGAGATGGACACCTACGCGGACGATCTTGCCACGCTGATCGATCACCTCGATCTACACGATGCAACGCTGGTCGGCCATTCGACAGGCGGTGGCGAAGTCGCGCATTACATCGGCCGGCATGGCACCGCGCGCGTCGCGAAGGCCGTGTTGATCGGCGCGGTGCCGCCGCTGATGCTGAAGACGCCGGATAACCCCCTCGGCCTGCCAATCGACGTGTTCGACGGCATCCGCAAGGCCACACTTGAAGATCGCTCGCAGTTCTTCAAGGAGCTGGCGCTGCCGTTCTACGGTTTCAACCGGGCGGGCGCGAAGGTCTCGCAGGGCGTGATCGATTCGTTCTGGCGCCAGGGCATGGCCGGATCGATCAAGGGGTTATACGCCTGCATCAAGCAGTTTTCGGAGGTCGACTACACCGAAGACCTGAAGAAGATCGACGTGCCCACGCTGGTGCTGCACGGCGACGACGACCAAATCGTGCCGATCGACGCAGCCGGACGCCAGACCGCGAAGATCGTCAAGAACGCGACCTTGAAGGTGTATCCGGGCGGCCAGCACGGCATGTGCACGGTCGAGGCCGACAAGGTCAATGCCGACCTGCTGGAATTCATCGGCTCGTGATCGCATCACGGCGACGGAGCGCCGCAACAGCATGAGAGAGACGTTGCGGCCGGCGACTGCTTGCCGCGACGCGCGGTGCCTTCGTCTCGTGCTGTGCTCCTGCGCTGTGCGTTGTTGATGACGGCACGCGATCGCTTGGGCCGAGGAAGCGTGCGGCGGATGCCGGCATCTACCGCGCGCGTTGTCGGTTAGCCAGCGCTGGGCGGGAAAATCCGGCATGAGTCATATGATGTCACATAAATAGCACCGGCCTATCTCCTTGTTTCATAACATGTTCCCAGACTTCCCCTAGTCGGATTACGGGTAAATGCTTAGTTGAAATTCGCTCGTCGATAGTTGATAGTACGTTATCGTACAACCACGCATGTAACGCGGCGTCGGCAAACGCGGTCCGACAAGTCACTCGATCCTCTCCGTCTCGCCGGTTCGACCTCGCGCGCGGCGCAGTTAAAGGAAGTCCCCCTATGAAGAAGATTGCCCTCAGTGGCGCCGGCGGTCAGCTCGGCGCAGTGGTACGCGCCGCGTTCGTCGCGCGTGGCATCCCGTTGCGATCGGCCGCGGGCACGAAAGTGCTGACGCCGCTCGTCGAAGGCGAAGACGTGATGAACGGCGATCTGCGCGATCCGGCGGTCGTCGACCGGTTGCTCGACGGCGTGGACCTGCTGATTCATTTTGCCGGCACCAGCGTCGAGCGCCCGCTGCCCGAGATCATCGAGAACAATCTGCGCGGCCTCGTCGAAGTCTACGAAGGCGCGCGCCGCAATGGCGTAAAGCGCATCGTGTTCGCGAGCTCGAACCACGCGATCGGCATGTATCCAGTCACCGAGCGCCTGAGCCTCGACTGCGAACTGCGCCCGGACGGCTTCTACGGTCTGTCGAAGGTGTGGGGCGAAGCGCTGGCGAGAATGTACTGGGACAAACACGGTATTGAAAGCGTGTGCGTGCGGATCGGCAGCTGCCTCGAACGTCCGATCGAACCGCGTCATCTGAGCACCTGGTT
>NZ_DASXHN010000513.1:0-2528 GCF_036488505.1 Paraburkholderia sp.
CCGGAGATCAGTACGTCGATATTATTGGTATGGACATCTACGACAACAATCCCGAGAGCCAGATCGATCCGCAGAGAGCTTGGCAGAACTATCTGAACTCTCCGTACGGACTGACATGGCATCGCAACTTTGCGGCGCAGCACCACAAGCCAATGTCCTATCCTGAATGGGGCATCGGCGAAGAGGGCGACAACTCCTATTTTGTGAATGAGATGGCAAATTGGATGTCGACGAACGTTGTCCTGTACAACGATTATTGGAACACGAACGCTTCGTATCCCGGGATGATCTCGAACGGCCAGTATCCCAAAGCGGCGAAGCGATTCCTCGCTCTGAAGCCCTGAGAGGGACTGACCAAGCGATCGCGGGTTCATATCACGGGCCCGCGAGTGGCTTATGTTGCTACTCGCGCTGCTCTGCACGCTTGCTGGTCTCGGTCTGGCCGGAGGGGAGCTGAGCGATCAGCGGCCCAGCGGACCTGAACTTCATTGGAGGGTGGTCGTGGGCGCGGTGGTGTTCGTCGGTGGCACCTTGGTAGTCAGCGCCACCACCAGGAACACTTGCATGGCGGCAATTCGTCGGGACGACCAGGGCGTCGGCGTGGGCAAGTGCCGGTAGGACGGCTTCGGCGTGAACACGCTCGGGAAGCGGAAACGCGCCGTGCCGACGCGGCCTTTCGCACTCACGGCCGGCGTCGAATCCGAGATGCCTTCGACTGTCATGAGCGCCACGCCTTCATCACGCTGCCAGCTCCGCGGAGTGACCGAGATACGGAAGACAGCGGTCTTTCAGCCCGATGAAATCGGCGGTGCTGGCGATGGAGCGCGGCCGGGGACGCGGCAGCGGCACCGTCAGGCGGTCGACGATGCGGCCGGGCCGCGCGCTCATCACCAGGATCTCATCCGAGAGATAAACCGCCTCCTCGACGTCGTGCGTGACGAACACGACCGTCTTGTGGAAGTCGCCCCAAATCTGCAGCAGACATTCCTGCATGCTGGCGCAGGTTTGCGCGTCGAGCGCGCCGAAGGGCTCATCGAGCAGCACGATGTCGGTATCGAGCAGCAGCGTACGCAGCAAAGCCGCGCGCTGTCGCATCCCCCCCGACAGCTCGCGCGGATAGCGATCCTCGAAGCCGCCGAGACCATAGCGGGCTAGGTAGGGAAGCGCCGTCGCGCGCGCGGGCGCGGGCGACGCCCTTGATCTCCATCCCAAGCACGACATTATCGAGAACCGTGCGCCAGGGCAGCAGCAGATCTTTCTGCAGCATGTAGCCGACGCGGCCGATGGTTCCCGTGGCGTCGTCGCCGTCGATCAGGACGGCGCCGCCGCTTGGCGGCTGCAGCCCGGCGATGATGTTGAAGAGCGTGCTCTTCTCGCATCCGGAAGGGCCGACCACGCAGACGAAACGGCCCTCGGCGAGAGCGAAGGCCTGCGCATGCCGGCGCGCCTCGTACGAGAGAAATCCCCCGCCTTCGCTGGTGGCGCTACGTGCCTGTTCCGAATGCCGACCGCAACTTTTGTGTGCACTGCAACATAAGCATTCTCGCAAGCGCCGGGTGACGCCGCTGCGCGAAACGAGCGTTGCGCCCGCCGTCGTCGGCTGGAACGCGTATCGCGCTCGCTGGCACAGCCCTTGCGAGGATTGGGGCAAAAGACCACCGATAGGGAGACGCTGAGGAGCGCGCGAACCCATAACGGCTGAGGCGTATTCGATGGCGCGTTCGGTACAGAATTTCCTGAATTTCGAGCGCAACAGCGCTCCGCTCCACGGCAGCAATGTCGCGTCCCCTGGCGATGGCGGCTTGCGGGTTGCGGCGAATAGCGTGGAGGTGCCCGCGGCCAAGCTCGCCCGGCCAATCATCGAAGTTCTCGACCTGCACATGCAATTCACGGTGAACGGCCGCTCCACTACCGTGTTCAGCGGCTTGTCCTACAAGATCCCCGAACGCAGCTTCCTCTCGATCATCGGTCCCTCGGGCTGTGGCAAATCAACCTTGCTGCGCCTGATCGCCGGGTTGGAGCGCCCGACCGCGGGCGATGTCGTCTTTCAAGGACGTGAGATCGATGGCCCCTCGAAGGGCCTGATCTATGTTTTCCAGCAATATGCGAAGTCGATCCTGCCGTGGCGCACAGTCCTGCAAAACATCGAGTTCGGTCTGCGCAGCCAAAAGAAGGTCGCGCGTCGGGAAGCACGCGAGAAATGCCTCGAATACGTGAAACTGGTTGGCCTCGAAGGCTATGAGGATTACTTCCCGGCGCAGCTTTCCGGTGGCATGCAGCAGCGCGTCGTGATCGCACGTGCGCTGATCTGCGAGCCCAAGGTGTTGCTGATGGATGAGCCGTTCAGCGCGCTCGACGCCATGACCCGCGCCATTTTGCAAGAACTGCTGCTCACGATCTGGCAGACCATCCCGATCACCATCCTCTTCGTCACCCATGACGTCGAGGAGGCGGTATTCCTGTCGGACCGGATCATCTCGCTCGGACGCGCGCCCGCCTCGCTGCGCGAGGAGGTGAAGGTTGACCTT
>NZ_DASXHN010000066.1:0-5120 GCF_036488505.1 Paraburkholderia sp.
CGCGGGGCATGAACAGTGCCGGCCGCTTCCACCATGCCGGCGTCACCCCTTCGTGACGCGACGTGGCGACCGGCACATCCGGTTCGTCAGCCACATATTGGTAAAAGCGATCGCGCTCGATGGTCATATCGACGAAGTGCCATTCGACGCGGCTCGTTTTGGCGCTGGGTCGCGTCTCCCATCGGCCATACGCAAAGAACGTCTCGCGAACCCATAGGCGGTCGCCGGCAAAGCCGTAGGGGCTCAGTTTGTTATCGGGGAGCGCTACATATTCGGCTGTGAAGTTATCTGGCTGCAAAAGCGCCAGAGCGAGGCCTTTCACGACGCGACGCGTCTGCGTCTTGCGCCCCTCGAGCAGCGCGCGCACCATCGTGCCGCTCATAAGGATTTGACGTTCTGTCATCGTCAACCTCGTGGAAACTCATCGTGCGTGTGGCCCTCGAGCAGGCGGGCGGCGGCTTTGTTGTCGCGCTTCCACGCGCGAACAAGATCCGCACCGTCCTGGGTCAGGCAAAACGCGCCGTTTTCCGCCCTATCGCTTGCATGCTCTGCACTGTCGAGCACTTCCCGAGATGCTGTCTACTACACGGGTGCCGCGGGTCGGGACAATGCTATGTGGGCTGGTCTTGTGGCGCACACACCGGTTGACGGCCCGTGCAAACGCGACAACCGCTCTGGCAGGCGAAATCGCCTCATCCGGTTAGCCATGCTGAACCAGTTAATCTAGTTAAGGCGATCAGCGTGCTTTGCGAAAGTTAAGGCCTCCACTTAGCGCCCTCACTAGTCACCCCAAAAAACGCCGACCTTGCCCGCCGCAACGACGCACTACTGGCAAACACGAGGCTGACCGGCAGACGAATCGGTCGTACACTTCGGACAGCTCGATGAGGGGTGAGGTCGAAATGCGATATACGTGCGTTCGTTTAAGATCGGCCATCCTCGCAGCGATCATAAGCTGCTGCATTACGGCATGCGGGTCTTCCGACAACTCCGATCAGCTGACTCTCCAGGTACCGTCGCCGGAGTGGCAGGATCAGATTATCTATTTCATTCTGACGGATCGCTTCAATGACGGCGATCCGACCAACGACAATCAGGGCGCGGGCGAGTTCGACCCGACAAATAACGCCAAGTATAGCGGCGGCGACATTCGCGGCATCCAACAGAAGATCGCCTATATCCACGGTTTGGGGGCGACGGCGGTCTGGCTGACGCCGCCGGTCGCGAACCAGTGGTGGGACCCGCTCGTGAACTACGGCGGGTATCACGGCTACTGGGCTTCGAACTTTGAGCAGGTCGACAAGCACATGGGTTCGCTCGACGACTATCGGCAATTGTCGAGCGCCCTGCACAAGTCCCAAATGTATCTGATACAGGACATTGTCGTGAATCATACGGGCGACTTCTTCTTTTATGACGGCGCATGGAACGCGAACAATCCTGCGCTCGGCTGGTCGCGCAATACCGCATCAGTTCCGGTGACCGCGCCGACGCAAGCGCCCTTCAATATGGACGACCCAACCGATCCCGCGCAGCGCGCGGCGGGCATCTACCATTGGACACCCGACATTAGCGACTTCGGCAATGCGGACCAGTTGTTCAACTATCAGCTCTACGGGCTCGATGATCTGAACACAGAGAACCCGGTCGTGCGCGAAGCCCTCAGAAGCAGCTATGGATACTGGATCTCCACGGTCGGTGTCGATGCTTTTCGCATCGACACCGCTTTTTATGTGCCCCAGGCTTTCTTCAGCGATTTCATGTACGCGAACGATCCCGCAGCGCCCGGTATCCGGCAAGTAGCACTTTCCAATGGCAAAGCTAGCTTTCTCGCGTTCGGCGAGGGTTTCGTCACAGACGCCCCCTATCAGAACGCGAGTTCGGTGAAGATCGAGTCGTATATGGTGGATCCAGGTGGCGCCGACGTTCTGCCCGCGATGCTCAACTATCCGCTGTATGGCACGCTGTGGGATGTCCTGACTCAACAGCATCCCACGGCTGAGCTAGGCTATCGGATCCAGGACATGATGGAGGTGTTCAGGCGTCCCTATCTGATGCCGACGTTTCTTGACAACCACGACGTCGACCGCTTCCTCGCGCATGGAACGATGGCCGGGTTGCAGCAAGGGCTGCTACTGATAATGACGTTGCCGGGCATACCGGTAATCTATTACGGAACTGAGCAGGCTTTCACCGAGCAAAGAGGCGCGATGTTCGCAAACGGCTATGCGTCGGGAGGCCGGGACCACTTCGACACAGCGGCGCCGCTCTATCAGTTCATCGCGCAGATGGCCAGCTTGCGCAAGGACAACAAGGTTTTCTCGCGCGGCACGCCGGCAATTCTCGACCAGGACAGCGCGGGGCCAGGGGCTTTCGCCTACAAGATGTCTTATCAGTCGACGGTTGCCATCGTCGCCGTTAATACGTCGGACACTGCGACGGTGACCAGAACTTTCGCCACTGGATTGCCTCACGGTACGGCGCTCAAAAGCTCTGCCTCGGTCGGCGCATCGTCTCCGCTTTCGCTCGTGGTCGGCGCAGATCAAACAGTGACGATTGCGATGCCGCCACGCTCTGCGTTCGTGTGGCTGACGGCCAAATAAAGCGACTAAGCATACCTTGCACTCCGGTTCACTGAAACCTATGCTGAGAGATCTCCTACTCAGGCAGGAACACCCATGCGCGCACAGTCGCGGTCGGTTTTCGCAGTACTAGTATCGTGTTCGCTAATCGTCGGGTGCGGCAGCGACATATCGGCCACCGATCCCTATGCGCAAGTGATGAACAAGCCGCGCTACATCAGCGCGCAATCACAGTGGTCGATGATTGTGATGGATGCGGGAACAGGTCAGATTCTCTACTCGCTGAATCCCGACACGATGATTTTCACCGCTTCGGTTCGCAAGCTCTACTCTGTCGCCACCGCTTTGGGCGTGATCGGCGCGGACCATCGCTTCCAGACGCCCGTTTATCGCAACGGCACGGTCGACACGACCGGCAAGCTGACCGGCGACCTGATCATCCAGGCCTCCGGCGATCTAACCTTCGGCGGCCGCCAGAAGCCGGACGGCACGGTCGACTTCACCGACTACGATCATAACGACGCACGGGGTTTCCAAGGGGCGATCCTGACGCCCGAAGATCCGCTCACCGCGATGAATGCGCTTGCCGCTCAGGTGCGTGCCTCCGGCATTACGTCGGTGAATGGCGACGTGATCGTCGACGACCGCCTGTTCGATTCGTTTCGCGTGCCAAACGGCAATGTGCTGATCTCGCCGATGCTCGTCAACGAGAACGTGATCGACATGACGCTGAGCCCGGGAGTGGGCGTCGGCCAGCCGGCGGTCCTCGACTGGCGACCCCGCACCAGCGCGATGACGTTCCAGGGCACGGCCGTCGCGACCGCCGCCGGTACCGATCCCGACATCGTCGTGTCCGGCGACGCCTTCAACGAAGCCCCGCTCAGTTGCATCGCGACACCCGGCTGCAAGGCGACAGTCTCGGGCGAAGCCGGCCTCGACACGCCGGCGACGATTCCGCTCGCGTACAGATCGGCGCTGATCGGCAACGACATCTATGTGAGCAACGTGCGCGTCGACGATCCGCCGTCGTTCGCGCGCACCGCGTTCATCGATGCGCTCGCGCGTGCTGGCGTGGCCGTAAGCGCACCCGCGGTGCAAGCGAATGCGTCGGCGTCATTGCCCTCTTCGCCTGGCAATATGAGTGCGAACCAGGTCGCGAGCTTCACGTCACCGCCCTATTCGGAGTTCGCGAAACTCATCCTCAAAGTCAGCCTGAACACCGGTGCGAACCTCAGCCTGATGTACCAGGGCGTCGCGCAAGGCGGACGCACCGTCCACGATGCACTCGCCACCGAACGTAAATATCTGACCGGCACACTCGGCCTCGACGGCGGGAGCTTCGATTTTCCGACCAACGGTAGCGGCACGCCCGACAGCCGCGCGACCGCGCGCACCACCGCAACGCTACTCGCGACGATGAGCCGCGGCGCGAACGCCACCGTGTATCGCAATGCACTGTCGATTCTCGGCACCGACGGTTCGCTCGCCGCAGTGGGCAAAACCGTTGTCGGCAAGGAGAACATCCTGGTCAAGAGCGGCGCGACGATCGACGCAAGCGGACAGCTGGTCGCAATCAACATGGCGGGCTACATCAGCGCGAAGAGCGGGCGCCAGCTTGCCTATGCGCTCTTCGTCAACCACGCTGGCCCGGCCAGCTCGGCCGCCGCCGCGCTCGACGTGTTCAACGACGAAGCCGACATTCTCGGCATCGTCTACTCGCAATATTGAGGCGCCCGGTTTTCGGGCCGGCGCGCCACTGACTCACGGCGCGCCGAACGTCATTGCAGTTTCCACAACGTCGCTGCGATCGTCCCCTCGTCGTTGAACACCCGCACCACATCGGCAATGCCACCGGGAACCGGCACGTTGTTCACGGTCAGGAAGAACACGAGCCGCCGCCCGCTCTTTGCGGTGATGTAGCCGGCCAGCGCCTGCCCTCTGAGCAACCCCGTTCCGGGTATAGCTGGATTTTCAACGACGTAGGTTCCGGTCTTAGCCTGCACCTGGCCTTTCGCGCCAGCAAGCGTGGGATCGGACTCGAAGGCGGTGACCGTCGTCAGCGAACCATCGACGCCAAGCGACGGCATCGAATCTTCATACGCGGCAAAGTCGGGTTTCGATACCATCCCGCGCATCATCGAGATCACAGCTTTGGCATTGGCAGTGGTTTCGCCGCCGCCGCTGCCGTCAACGAAGTGATATTGGCTCGGCGAGATCGCGAACGTCGATTGCAATTCGGTTTGCTCGGCCGCAAGGGCGGCCTCCATCGTGGTCGAATTGTTTTTTGCCAGACCCCACATCAGCAGCGTCGTGTCGGCACCGAGGTTGTAGCTGACCTTGTTGACGAACCGGATGTCCTGCGCGTACGGTGCGGCCGTCAATTGCGCGACCAGTTGCGCGTTCGAGTACGAGCCCTTCGCCGGCAGCGACGCGGCGGCATTGACGCCGACCGGCACGGCCGTCACCGTGACGCCTGCGCGCGTCAGCGCTTCAATGAACACGGTGCGCGCGTAGCTCGACGGCGCCGTGATGCGGAAC
>NZ_DASXHN010000198.1:0-2709 GCF_036488505.1 Paraburkholderia sp.
GCGCTCGCCGACGCGGGCGCCACGGTGCACGTGATCTCGGCGAAACCCGGCAAGATCCAGGGCTTCAAACATGTCGACAAGGGCGACGCGGTCGAGGTCGACACGACCTTCGAAGACGCGAACCCCGACGACTATGACGCGATCGTACTGCCGGGGGGCGTCATCAATGGCGATGCGATTCGTCTGCTGCCTCGGGCGCAGGCTTTCGTGCAGGCCGCGAACAATGCGAAGAAGCCGATCGCCGTGATCTGTCACGGCACCTGGCTGCCGGTGTCGGCGGGCATCATCAAGGGACGCACGGTAACGAGTTGGCCCAGCTTGCAGGACGACATCCGCAACGCTGGCGGCACGTGGGTCGACCAGGAGGTGGTCGAAGACGGCAATTTGATTTCGAGTCGCAAGCCCGACGACATTCCCGCGTTCAACAAGACGTTGATCGCGCAGCTGGGCAAACGCAAGGCGGCGTGAGCAGAAGTCGCGGATCCGGCGTGCCGCGACGAGTCGTTGCCTGCGCCGCCGCCGCGCTGAATCACCAGGGAGAAAATGCATGAAACTACGGTATTCCCTACAAGTATTGACTGCCGTGCTCGCCGCTGTCGGGCTCAGCGCCGCATCGATCGAGCTGGCCTGCGCGCAGGCGAGCGACGCACCGGCGAGCGCCGCGCCGATCCACGATACGAAGCTCTCGCCAGCGGATCAACAGTTCGTGCTGGACGCATCGAAGTCCGATGCGACCGAAATTGCGGCGAGCAAGATCGCGCTGAAAAACTCGAGCGATCCGCGCGTGAAGAAATTCGCGCAGCAGATGATCAAGGATCACACGAAACTGTCTCGCAGCATGGCGGCGCTGGTATCGAAGAAGGGCTTTACGCCGGCTCCGTCGGCGGATTCGGCGCTGGTCGGCAAGCTGCAAACGTTGCATGGCACCGCGTTCGACCAGGCCTACGTCGAGCAGATCGGCGTGGAAGCGCATCAGCGCGCGGTCGACCTGTTCCAGCAGCAAAGCGAAAGCGGCACCGACTCGCAGTTGAAGGCCGCGGCCAAAGAGGCGCTGCCCATCATCAAGCATCACCTGCAGATGGCGCAGCAGCTCGCCGGCCAGATGAAGGGCTCGTCATGAACGCGATCGTGCCGCGGCCTGCCTATGAGGACTCGCTTATGCAGATCAACTTTCCCGACGACACACCCGCTTTCGACGGCGCGAACCTGACGGTTCGTTTTATCGCGCGCGTGGATGGCGAACCCGTCCAGTGCGCGATCACCGCCGAGGCGCTGGAAGATCATTTCGGCGCCGACTCCGCGCTCGAAGCGGCGTTGATCGCCGCCTTCGACAAGGGACGCCAGCGTATCCGTTCGGTCTGCGCGGAAGCGCTCGACCAGAACAACGGAGAAGGCGTGATATTGCATAGCGGACTGTTCAGAGTCGAAGGCATGGAGCCGGATCGCGGCGCGACAGCCTAGTGCCGCCGCGAGCCGCAACGCAGCGCCACGCGCTTGGAGCCGCGCGGCGAAGGGCGGCGGCAGGGTTCGCAAATGCGGTTCAACGACGCAAGGAGGGCTTATGTCACTGATCGTCGCAGCACGCTTTACGACGTTTCCTTCTGCGGAAAACGCGGCGCAAAAGCTTTTCGACGCGGGCTTCGTCGAAGAGGACGTCACGCTGTTTTTCGTCAATCCACGCGGCCAGCATGCCCGTTATCCGATCGGCGGCGACACCGGTACTGATCCGGGCGCGCATCAGGCGCCGAAGGGCGCGGGAATGGGCGTGACGATCGGCGCGGTGATCGGCGCGATCGTCGGTGTCGCGATCTTCGCGACGTTTTCCGCGCCGCTGCTCGTGTCCCTCGTGGCGGCCGGCGTGGGCGCGTATGTCGGCTCGCTGGCGGGCGCGATGTCGCGCACGCGCAAGCAGGGCGCACCCGCTCAGCAGGCGCGGCAGCACGAAGAGTCGCGCGATTCCGGCGTGCTGGTCGCGGTGCACGTGTCGCCTGACAATCAGCTCGATGCGGCGCGGGTGCTGCGCGATGCGGGTGGCGTATCGATCGAGAAGGCGACGGGCCGCTGGCAGCAGGGGCGCTGGGCCGACTTCGATCCGCTGAAGACGCCCGAGCCGCTCAATGACTTCGCGGAAAAGCGTGCGTGATGCGGCGGTGTGCCAGGCACGGCTCATGCGACGTATTCCATGGGACCCCGCCGCTCGCGAGCCGGTTACATCGCAACGCGACAACGGAGCGTGGACGGCGGATTCGCTGTGAACAAAACATTGGAGGTATTGAATGGCTACGAATGTTGTTTCCGTGCTGAACGATCTGGTCGAAACGTCGAAGGATGGCGAGAAGGGCTTTCTGAAGGCAGCCGAGGATGCGCACGACGAACAGCTCAAGGCGATGTTTCGCTCCAATGCCGAGGACTGCGCGCGGGGCGCGCGCGAGTTGCAGGACGCGGTTCAGGCGATGGGCGGTAAGCCCGAAACCGGCGGCAGCATGAGCGGTGCGCTGCATCGCGGCTGGGTCGATGTAAAGTCGGCCGTCACGGATCGCAGTGACCATGCGATTCTCGTCGAATGCGAAAAGGGCGAGGACGTCGCGAAGAAGCGCTACCACGACGCGCTCGAAAAGGAGCTGCCGGCCGACGTGCGCGCGATCGTCGAACGGCAATACCAAGGCGTGCTGAAAACGCACGACCAGGTGCGCGATCTGCGAGATCAGT
>NZ_DASXHN010000120.1:0-27915 GCF_036488505.1 Paraburkholderia sp.
ACCACCGAGGACGCCTCGAAGTTCGCCATGAGCGTGCCGAGGTAAGTCATTCCCACCCGCACCAGTGACTGTTGCTCCAGGCTTTGCAGGAGTTCGCCGATTGCCTGCAAAACCCCGACCGTCTCGAGCATGCCGATATACATCAGAATCCCCGAAATCATGATGACCATGCTCCACGGCAGATCGGCAATCACCTTGCGAGCGTCGGCCCTGATCGCAACGTTGAGCAGGATTCCCATTGAGAATGCACTCAAGCCGACGTCGTGGTGAGTCAATACGAGCGCAATAAAGCCGAGTAGCGCGGCAAATGCGGTCCACTGCTGCCACGTGAGCGCAAACCGGGAACGGGGCGCGACCGGGACCGGTTGCGCTGACATGTCGCGCGGCCTCGCGCGTCCGATCAGTTGTGAGCCGCCGAACGCGAAGAAGGCGACGAGGGCGAAAGTAAAATTGAGCGCGAACTGACACAAGAAGAAATGCACGGGGAGCAGCGTCACGCCACCTTTGGCCGCTTGTGCGATGACCACCTTGGCCCACGGATTCAATGGCGACAGTCCTCCGATGCAGCCGCCCTGTATGGTGACGATACCCATTAGCGCGGGACGGATGTTTTCGCGTCGCGCAATCTCCAGCGCGACTGGCAGCGTGATGACGAGCGCGGCAATCGGCAGCGCACCGAGTGCGCAGATCAATGCAGTGAGGGTGCAGGTCGTCCACGGCAACAGCCAGGGCCGCCCGCGCGAAAGCGCGACCGCACGGTGCACGATCACGTCGGCAAAACCGCTATCGCGCACGAGGTTCCACAGATACATCACGCCCAGAATCAGCAATACGAGATCCGTCGGGAATGCGGCGAACAAGTGCTTTTGCGGAACACCTGCGATCTGCACCAAAAGGAAACTTGCCGGAATGGCCACCAGTCCGAGATTGATGCCGCGCCACAGGCTGATCGCGAAAAGGACGACCAGCAGAACAAGCGCAACGACATGGATGGTGGTCATACCGCAGTCTCCTCTTATTTGTCTTTCGTCGTGAGCGGCGAATGCGACAGCCGCCCGGTTATAGCCGACTCTTCGAGTGCATCAGCATCGTTTGCAGCCGTTTTCGGAAGACATGTACCTCTATGCAACTTATCGTGTATTAATACATCATCAGGCATGCTATGGCCGGTCTTCGTCCTGTGTCAACTAGCGTATTCGCGAGTGCGGTGGCAAAAAACACCACATAACAGCGAAATCTTAGCGATGACGACGGTCGGTAAATTGTCAGACGGGGTCCTGAAAAAAGATGAACTGTTGCCACGCTTGTATTGACATCGATAAAGCCGCTCGCTACGATTCCGTCATCTTGTACTAATACACATTAATACAAGGTCGAACGACGTGGGCGGCGCAGCGCGATGGCAGGTACCAGCGCCCACGCTTTGCCCGGTGACGAATTCTGTAGGGAGACTGCACATGCTGTTAAACGATGAAGAATCCGCGATGCTCAACGGCGAGCAGGGCAAGGTCCTGCAAATGGCTATGCGCCATCAAGTGCAGGTCGGCGACTTTTTTGGTGCGCACGACCTGGTGCCAGTCACTCAGGCGCACATCATGGCCGACACCGAGAGCCTCGGTCAGGCGGGCGTCATGTGGCTCGAGCGGCTGTCCGATCTCAGTGACGGCCGCCACACGGTCTGCGTTCCCACCATCACGGACCCGCGTGGCACCGATTTCGCAAAAGCGAACGATTTGGGCCAGCGTGACTGGATGATCGAGCTGGAGCGCCGCACGATTCACGCGTTTGAACGGCTCGGCGTCAGCATGACGGACACCTGCATCAACTATCAGACGGTACTCGCCGCCACGCGCGGCGAACATGTCGCATTTGGCGACACCGGCGTGGTGATTTACTCGAACTCGGTGAACGGCGCGCGTACGAATTTCGAAGGCGGCCCCTCGGCGCTTTCTGCCGGTCTCACGGGGCGCACGCCGCGTTATGGCTACCATCTGGACGAAAAGCGCCGCGCCACGATGCGCTTTCGCGTCGATTTCTCGCCGAACTCGCTGAACGAATGGGGCGCGCTCGGCGGCGTGATCGGCCGTCTCGCCGGCAACTATTGGGAGGTGCCGGTCATTGAAGGCATCGAAGCCGCGCCGACATCGGACCAGTTGAAGCACTTCGGCGCTGCGATGGCGAGCTTCGGCTCGATCGCGCTTTTTCATATGGTCGGTGTCACACCGGAAGCGATGCGTATCGCCGACGTTGGCGGCGACACCTTGCCGGTGCATCACCGCATCGGCCGCACGGAGATCGAGGCGCTCACCGCCAGCTACGCGGTCACGAACAAGGTGGACGTCGTGGTGTTTTCCGCGCCACAACTCAGTCTCTACGAACTGCGCGCGCTTGCCGAACTCTGCGACGGCCGCACGTTCAAAGTGCCCATGCTCGCAGTAACCAGCCCCCAGGTTGCGCCCGACGCCGAGCGCTTCGGCTACACCCGCCGCATTGAAAACGCGGGCGGCACGGTGCTCGCGGGCATGTGCTTCTATCAGTCGTACGCGCGAGAAATGTCCGAGGCCAAAGGTTGGAAAAACCTCGCTACCAACAGCGCGAAGCTGGTTAACATTCTTGGCGGCTACGGTTACACCCCGATGCTCGCCTCGATGCAGGCGTGCGTGAACGCAGCCGAGACAGGAGAACTCGCATGAACCCAATCGTGCTGAACGCGCGCCATGCGCTCGGAGACAAAGTGTCAGCAGAGGCACTGGTTGCAAAGGACGGCTTCTCAGCGCGTTACGATCTGAACCGTCTGCAAGGCGTTTTTTCGCGTCCGTCGCACAAGCTCGTGGGGCAGTCGTACATCGGGCGGATACTCGTGCTGGACACCGCAAAGGGTGGGGTAGCAAGTGCGTGGATGCTGAACGAGATGCGATCGCGCAACATGGCGCCGGTGGCGATCGTGTTCAATACCGTGAACCCCATCCTCGCGCAGGGCGCGGCACACGGCAACATCTCCATGCTGGCGGGTTTCGATTGCGACGTGACGCAAGTCGTGCCGCAGGGCGCATTCGTCGAGATCGATCCTCAGGCGAAGACGCTGACCGTGCTGCGTGCCGCTGCGGGTGAGCCGGCGTCGGCGCAATTCGCACAAGGGCAGCGAAGCACGTCGACGGTACATGTGGAACCTGTGCGTCGCTAGGTGACCGGCCTGGCCTTCAGGGAATCGCCGCGCAAGCGTTTCGCGCAGGTGCGCAGCTGCGCGCGGTCACTTTGCATTGTCATGCGCGTCAGCGCCGTTGACATTCTTGATCGACGAGCCGACCGGCAGCGGTCCTTGCACGCTGAGCGTGAACTCGTAGTTTTCCGGACGAATGTAGAACGACGTGCGCTCAAGCAGCAGGCCGCCCTTGCTAAACGATTCGCGATCCATGACGAGCAATGCGGCACGCGGCGACAAGCCCAGCGCCTGACCGACGGAAGCTCCGGCCGAGCGGGCCCGGATGTGAATTTCCGCTTTGGCGACCGGCATCGACAGCAGACTTTCGAGCAGCACATAGATTGGGTTGCGATTGACCTGCTCCCAAGTGAGTCCGCTCGCCTGCGGAGGCAGATACGAAACCACGAGCGTGATCGGCTCGCCGTCGACGAGATACAGACGCTTTAGTCTGAAGCAGTCGCCTTCGAGTCCTTCTGCGCCGAAGGCCTGTCGGATCCCCTCTGGCGTCGTCACCGGACCGAACTCCACCAGCCTGGTTTTCGGTTCCACGCCTTGTGCGACGAGTGCATCGTAGAAGCCGCGCATCGGCTTCAGGTCGTGCACGAATTTGTTGCGGGAGACGAACGTGCCTTTGCCCTGTTTGCTGATCACGTAGCCTTCGGCAAGCAACTGTGCGATGGCTTGCCGCACCGTGACGCGACTGACGTCGAACTGTCGCGTCAGCTCGCTTTCGGCGGGCAGCTTGCTGTCCGTCGCGAAGGTGCCTTCGTCGATTTGCGTGCGCAGACGATCGGCGATCTGCATATAAAGCGCGGTTGCGCTGTCGCGGTCGAGCAGCGATTGAACAGCCGAAGCGCTAGCCACACTGGCGGAAGACTTGTGCCGGGGAGTGCCTGACGCGATGCGTTGCCGGGTAGTGGTGACCTTTTTTGCTTTGGCTTGCATGGGCGGGGTTGGCGTAGGCGGCCGTCGAACTGGCTTTCATGGTTTCTCGCCACGCGCAAGGGAACGGACACGCGGGAAAGTTGTAGTTATATACTAAGACATCCCGATACAACTTGCAATTTCCCCGGCGTCCCGCGATATTCGAAATATTCGTCCTTTTCGCGGCTGTGCGGGACCGACGCCGCAAGGCGCTACGTTGCTTTTAGCAAAGACCCGGCTTCGCGTCGTTGCGTTCATCGGCGGAACTCCGCTTGGGCGCTTCAGACACTGTACGCGTCGCCGATCGCACGAGTGCGCGATGGGCTTGCGGCAATCAGCGCCTCGTCGACCAGTTCGATCCAATGGCGTACTCGTGTCCTGCCTGCGCCGTCTAGATGGGTCTGGCAGCCGACGTTCGCTGTCGCGATGATGTCGGGCTGTCCGGTTTCCAACGCCGCAATCTTGTTGTCGCGCAGTCTTCCCGCGAGTTCAGGTTGCGTGATCGAATACGTGCCCGCTGAGCCGCAGCACAGATGCGCATCAGGGACGGCGGAAAGATCAAAGCCCAGCCGAATGAGCACACTTTCCACAGCGCCGCCGAGTTTCTGTGCGTGTTGCAGCGTGCAAGGGCAGTGAAACGCGATACGCATTGCCGCGGCGTTGCCATGGGCGCTCAACGAATCAAGCGGTTCAGCCGCCATCACTTCGACGAGGTCTCGCGCAAGCTCACTCACGCGCGCTGCTTTCGCCGCATAGACCGGATCGTTGCGCAGCAAATGCCCGTAGTCCTTGACGAACGCGCCGCAGCCGCTCGCTGTCTGGACGATCGATTCAGCGCCCGCTTCAATGGCGGGCCACCATGCGTCGATATTTCGTCGCGCGCGATCAAGTCCGGCCTCCTGAGCGTTCAGGTGATAGTCCGTCGCGCCGCAGCAGCCCGCTTCGCGAGCGGGTAGCACGCTGATACCGAGCCAGTCGAGCACGCGCGCTGCGGCTGCGTTTGTGTTCGGCGCCAACGATGGCTGCACGCAACCTTCGAGCATCAACACGCGACGCGCATGGCGCGGCACGGGGCGTGGCGTCGCGGGCACGGCGGCGTCAGCCGGAATCTTTGCCTGCAAGGCGGCAGGCAACAGCGGCCGCATCGCGCGTCCGGTCTTGAGCAACGCGCCGAACACAGCAGGGCGCGGGATCACCGTGCGCAACCCCTTGCGCATCAGCCGCTCGCGCAGAGGGCGATTCACGCGACGTTCGACCTCAGCGCGTCCGACATCGAGCAACCGGTGATACCTGACACCGGACGGACACGTCGTTTCGCAATTGCGGCATGTGAGGCACCGGTCCAGGTGCAACTGCGTTTTTTTGCTGACGGGCTCGCCTTCGAGCAACTGCTTGATCAGATAAATGCGCCCACGTGGTCCGTCGAGTTCGTTGCCGAGCAGCTGATACGTCGGGCACGTCGCGTTGCAGAAGCCGCAATGTACACAGGAGCGCAGAATGGTTTCCGCTTCCTCGGCATCGGGCAGGGCTTTCGCGTGAGAGTCGAAATTGGTTTGCATGATCGCGCTCGCTTCAGAGACCGGCGTACAGTCGGCCGGGGTTCAGCACGCCCTTCGGATCGAGGCGGCGTTTCAGTTGATGCTGATAGCGCAGCAGCGGCGCGGAAAGGGGATGGAACGGCTCACGCGCCGACGACGGCGTGTAGCAGATTGCATGGCCGCCTGCCGCGTGCGCGATCTGGCGGATGTCGGCGGCAGGCGCATCGCTTTTGAGCCAGCGCTGCGCGCCTGCCCAGTCGATCAGCACGTCGCCGGGCAGCGCCATCAATGGCGTTGCATTCGGCAGCGACAAACGCCATAGCGGATCCGCATTGCCGAAAAACGGCAAGCGATGGTCGCGCAGTTCGTTCCAGAACGCACAGTCAATCTCCTCTCCGCCAATGCGGTCGATGGCCGACTGGACCGAACCCGTTCCTCCTTCGAGCCGCACATGCAGCTTATCGTCGAAATAACACGCGCCGCTGACAGGCAACGCTGCCTTGCGCCATGCCGAGAGTTCACGCAACGCGTCATTTACGCCAATCTTGACCGTGAAGCTGCGGCGTTCGCGCGGCTTGGGCAGAACCTTTAACGACACCTCGGTCAGTACGCCTAGCGAGCCGAAACTGCCTGCCAGCAAGCGCGACATGTCATATCCGGCAACGTTCTTCATCACTTCGCCGCCAAAGCGCAGATGATCGCCGTCGCCCGTAATCACGCGGCAGCCGAGCACGAAGTCGCGCATGGACCCCGCCCATGGACGGCGCGGTCCCGACAGCCCGCTTGCGACCGCACCACCCACCGTTCCAGAGCCGGCGCCCGGGCCGTCAAAGAGCGGCGGCTCACAGGGCAGCATCTGGTTCGCGTCGTCGAGCAGGGCGTTCATTTCGACGAGCGGCGTTCCCGCACGCAATGTGATTACGAGCTCGGTCGGGTCATACGCGATGATTCCTCGATGTGAGCTCGTATCGAGTATCTCGCCTGGCACTTCGCGGCCGAGAAAACGCTTGCTGTCGCTGCCGCGAATGCGCAACGGCGCGTGCTCCTCGATTGCGCGCTGAACTTGCGCGACGAGGCGCGCGCTGTCATCCGTCGATTGGAATTCACGTATCATCAGAATCGCTCAAGTTCGGGAAAGGGCAGCTTGCCGCGATGAATGTGCATGGCGCCCGACTCGGCGCAGCGGTGCAGCGTGGGAATGTTCTTGCCAGGATTGAGCAGCCCGTCAGGATCGAACGCGGCTTTCAGCGAATGGAACAGCTTCAGTTCTTCGCTGCTGAACTGCACGCACATCTGATTGATCTTTTCACGTCCGACGCCATGTTCGCCCGTGATACTGCCGCCCACTTCGACGCATAGTTCGAGAATCTTCGCGCCGAGTGCTTCGGCGCGGTCCATTTCGCCCGGTGCATTTGCGTCGAAGAGAATCAGTGGGTGCATGTTGCCGTCGCCCGCATGGAACACGTTCGCAACACGCAGGCTGTATTCATTCGAAAGTTCCGCGATGCGTTGCAGCACGCGCGCGAGTTCGCGGCGTGGAATCGTACCGTCCATGCAGTAATAATCGGGCGAGATGCGGCCGACTGCGGGAAATGCATTTTTGCGTCCTGCCCAGAAGCGTTGGCGTTCGGCTTCGTCGCGCGCGATGCGGATGTCCGTTGCGCCGGCCTGACGCAGCAAAGCGCCGACAGAATCGCAATCGTCCTGTACGTCGGATTCTGCGCCGTCGAGTTCGCACAGCAGAATCGCTTCTGCATCGATCGGATAGCCCGCGTGAATGAAGTCCTCGGCAGCGCGAATCGCGAGGTTGTCCATCATTTCCAGTCCGCCGGGAATGATGCCCGCCCCGATGATCTGCGCGACGGCATCGCCCGCTTTTTCGACATCGTCGAAGCTTGCGAGTAGAACCTTCGCGCTCTGCGGCTTGTTTAACAGCTTCACAGTCACTTCCGTGACGATGCCGAGCATGCCTTCTGATCCCGTCATCAGGGCGAGCAGGTCGAAGCCGGGGGAATCGAGTGCTTCAGAGCCGATCGTCAGTCGCTCACCGTCAATGGTCAGCACTTCAAGTTTCAGGATGTTGTGCACCGTCAAGCCGTATTTCAGGCAGTGCACGCCACCCGCGTTTTCGGCAACGTTGCCGCCGATAGAGCAGGCAATCTGCGACGAAGGATCGGGTGCGTAGTAGAGACCGTGAATCGCAGCGGCCTGCGAAATCGCGATGTTGCGAACGCCAGGCTGCACTCGGGCGATCGATGCTTCGGGATCGATATGGAGAATCCGGTTGAAGCATGCCATTACGAGCAGAATGCCCTGTTCAAGCGGTAACGCGCCGCCTGACAGACCCGTCCCGGCTCCACGCGCGACGATCGGAACCTTGCGCGCGGCCGCGAATTTCAGCAACGCCTGCACCTGCCCGATCGACTCGGGCAACGCGACCATCATCGGTGTGGTGCGATACGCAGCGAGGCCGTCGCATTCGAATGGGCGAAGATCTTCCTTCTCGTGCAGCAACTGCAGGGCGGGCACGAGACGTCGAAGTTCCGCGACCAGCGCAGGTTTGTCATGACAGGGGAGGGAGCCGTCGATCCGCTCGTCGTAGGTGTAACTCATCAGGCGTCTCCGGAGCGCGAGTGTTGGTAGCTCGCCGTTCAACGATGTAGGTGCCGATTGTTGCTGTTTCGTCCTGAGCTGTCGACTGCGAATCACGGTGGTCTTACCAGTTCATTGCGATAAACCATTACTCGCAAGCTACGAATGGGCCGAATGCCTCGCACCGTTTAGCGTTATCATCGTTTCCAGCAAACTTTTTCAGGAGTGGTCATACCAGTGATTTCTGATCCAGAAAACTCGGCGGGACGATCTGGTCGCAGGGTCGCAGATGTGGTCGCGGATCGCATCGAACAGCTGATTGTCGACGGAGTGTTGAGTTCGGGGCAGGCGCTCCCCTCGGAACGCCGCTTGACGGATAAGCTCGGCGTATCGAGAACCGCATTGCGCGAGGGGCTGAAGTTGCTACATGCCCGCGGCATCATCGAAACGGCGCACGGCAAGGGTTCGTTTGTCGCGAATCTGACTGCGCAGCCAGCCCAATCACCGTTAATGCATCTGCTCGCCTCGCAGCCGCGCACCCTCTACGACCTCTTCGAAGTGCGCGGCATGCTCGAAGCGGAATCAGCGCGTCTTGCCGCATCGCGCGGCACGTCAGCCGATTACACGATGATCACGCGCCGCTACGAGGAAATGCTCGCGGCGCACGATGCTGAAACTGACCCGGCGACGCATGCGAGACTCGATCATGCGTTTCACCTTGCGATTTGCGAGGCGTCGCATAACCCGGTACTCGTACATACGCTGCGTTCACTGACCGAGTTGCTGCTCAGTTCGGTGTTCGCTTCCGTGAATAATCTCTATCACCGGCAGCCGCATCGCAAGAGGATCGACCGGCAGCATGCACGCCTTTACAACGCAGTGACAGGCAAGCTGCCGGAGCAGGCGTATCGGGCCGCCGCGGAACACATCGGTGACGTATGTGAAAGCCTGCGGGAAATCGAACAGGAGGAACAGCGCCTCGTTCGGGCGACGCTTCGGCGAGAAGGCTGGAAGTAGAAGTCGTCACAGTTCTGAGGCAGACCGGTTGGGGAGAGCGCGTGGCCTTTGTGAGCTTCTACCTGAAATTGTCGAGGCGCTAATTCTGGCGACAGGTTGATCTTGTCGGCGGCCAACATCCCGAACCGCTCGAGCGAGACGGTGTCTTGCCGCGTGACCCGATCGATCGTCGGGTCAGTCGACGAGCACGACAGGCAATTGAGAAGCACGGTCAAATGGAATAATCTCGTCAGTCCGACCAGCCAACTGTTCTGAATCCCACGGATGCAGCTCGACATTTCCAATGACAGCCGCGACGTGATGGTGTGCAATGACGTCCTTTCAGCGTTGCAGGGGTACGATGCCGCGGACGCGCGGCGCGCTGCAGGCCCTTGCGAACGAGGCGCCGGCGACATTGACGATCTCGCATGGTTTCCGGCGTGGGTGCTCAGGAAAAGGCCGGCCTCGCGCCGCTGCTCAGACAGGCAGAGCCTTCGCGACGCAATGCGCCCGAGCGGGCGGCCAAGGTGATGCTTCAGTTACTCAGTCTGGAGCGTCAGGGCCGGCATCACGAGCTGCTGGAAACCCGGCGCGAACTGCAGGCGCTCAACACGGCGCTGTACGCCGCCTGTATGAAGACGCGCTGAGCTCGCCCCCCCTGGAGCATGACACGCACAACCTCTCACACCGCTCACAAATGGGCTTTCGCCACCCGGTTCCGGCATGTCGGCGGTGATTTTCAACGCGCTGGCGCGAAGCCGTTGCTGCTCGCGGGCGGGATCGGCGTTACGCCGATTGTGTGCATGGCCGAGCAACTGGCCGCTGCCGGCGGCGCGTTCGAGATGCACTACTGCGCGCGCTCGCGAAGCCGCGCGGCGTTTGTCGAGCGGATCGACGCGTCGCCGTGGGCGGCGAGCGTGCAGTATCACTTCGACGACGAGCACGGGCTCTTCGATCTGGGTGCGCTGCTCGCCGATGCGGGCGGGCAGCGGCATCTGTATGTTTGCGGGCCGCAGGGCTTCATCAGCGCGGTACTCGATGCCGCGCGCGCGCTCGGCTGGAGCGACGACCGTCTGCACTACGAGTATTTCGCGGCGACGCCGCCTGCGGGCGATGGCGACCGATTCGAAGTTCGGCTCGCAAGCTCCGGCCGCGTCGTAACGATTCCGCCCGGCTGCACGGTCACGCAGGCGCTCGCGAAAGCAGGCATCGACGTACCGGTGTCATGCGAGCAGGGCATCTGCGGAACCTGCATCACGCGGGTGCTCGAGGGCGAGCCCGATCATCGCGACTTGTATCTTTCTCCGGAAGAACAGGCCCGCAATGACCACTTTTTGCCGTGCTGTTCACGTGCGAAGTCGAGGCTGCTCGTGGTCGATCTGTAGCGGCAAACCAGCCAAGGCCGCGTGAGGCGGCCCAAGTCATTCATCGAAAAAAACCGGCGGCCGCTGGCACGCCCGGCAATGGAGGAGTCATGGAGAAAAATCTCGCGACGTCGGACGAATTGTCGCCCGGCGCGTGGACTGCGGAAGACTCGCGTGCAGCGAGCCTGGCGAACAACACGAATGCCGCGGCCCCGGTGTTCGGCGCGTCTCCCGTCAGCAGCGCCGACACCAGCGCGTATCGCTGGGTCGCATTGTTCATCGTCTGGGCGGCCTTCCTGCTGAGCTATGTTGATCGCGTCGCGTGGAGCACGGTGGCGGCGCCGGTCGGCGCGACGCTCGGTCTGAAGGTATCGATGCTCGGCGCGTTCGTGACTGCGTTTTATGCGGGCTAGGTGGTCGCGAATATCGTCGGCGGCATCCTCACGGAATTTTTCGGCGGCCGCCTGATGCTGACACTCGCACTGCTGCCGCTCGGCGTGCTGACGTTCAGTTTCGGCTTCACGCAGTCACTCGCGTTCGGCATCGTGATCCAGGCCACGATGGGCTTCGCGGCCGGTGCCGACTACTCGGCCGGTATGAAAATCATCCCGGCCTGGTTCACGCGCGACCGGGGCCGTGCGATGGGCCTTTACACGACCGCGACCTCGCTCGCGGTCGTGCTCGCGAATGCGATCGTGCCGTCGTTTTCCAGCGCACTCGTCGCACGCTGCGGCGATCTCACGGCTCTATTGGCGCAAGAAGCGGCCGATTCGAAATCAGCACCGAAGACTCATGCCTTGATGCGAGAAATCCTGGACACATCGGTTTCGTAACGACGGAAAATCTAACGAAGCGGGCGGCGGCGCATATGTTCGATACCGATACTAAACTGACAAACTCCTCGGGTAGGACATTTATGGGCATCCTCGAACGTTCGGCGCTCTGCCGCTGACTGAACGCGAGCTGAATGAAGCGCGCGAGGTTATTGCGTCTAACGGGCTCTGCGTTGCCCACATCCAACGCAGGATGGGGATTGGATGGAATCGCGCGGCAGACCTCGCGGAGGCGATCGTAGGGCGCGATGCTCTGCCCGACGTTGCCAAGTACCGCTACACGGGGCCGGGTACACCGTCCACCGGCGATGAACCCTAAGACAAACTTGGCTAAGCCAACCCGGCCGGAACCCGGCTGCGCCTGCGTATCCCAAGCGTCCGCATGGATGCTTTGCACAAACTGCAGACGACACTCGCAACGAACTACTCGACTATCTGTATCGAAGACTGAACCATCGGATGCACAGGTCTCCTGAGTCGCGCAGCATAGGGTCCATCACAGAGGGGTGACAGGACGAATTCCCATTGAATCGTGCTATCGATGGCGCCGCGTATCGCATGTCGTTCGGACGGTCGCGTGGTTCAGCGCGCAACGACCGTGTGACCCAACTAGCGCGCGACAGATGGCAGACTGCCCGCCTCGGCCACGGCGACGCGAAGAATTCGAAGGCATGGCAAACCTTTTTCGCTGTGATGCGGGCATGGTGACGACGATGATCGCCCAGATCCTCCAGGCCCTTGCCGCGTATGATCAGTTTCCTGTGCAGACGACGCAGGACATCCGCGGCGCGCTGGCGGTCGTTGACGCGAATCTTTTCGCACGCCTGCCTGACGGGCCGGATCCCGTCCGGATCGCCGACAGCAAAAAAGTCGCCGTCATTCCCGTCACCCCCGTCACGCAATCTCACAAGCATGGGCCAGCGACGCCATCGCGCCTCGACGCGTCACGCTGATCGACGCCGCACGCTGCGCAAGGTCGATTGCGCGTTCCAGCGGCGCGCGTGAAACGAGCGCCGCGGCGAATGCGCCGATGAACGCATCGCCTGCACCCGAGGTGTCGATCGCTTGCGCCACATGTGCTTCGCGTCGCAGCCGCGTCTCGCGGTCGCCATACAGCACGCCGTCTGCCCCTAACGTAATCAGCACAGAGCGCGCACCTTTCCCAAGCAGCGTGTCGAGCGCGTGATCCGGATCGGATGCGCCTGCTACAGACTGCCCTGTCAACACCATCGCCTCGCTTTCGTTGGGAACCAGGATATCGACCGATGCGAGCAGCGCGGCGTCGAGCGGCATCGCGGGCGCGGGATTCAACAGGACCGGCACGCCTGCTGCTCGAGCGATGCGGGCGGCCTGAAGCGTCGCGGCCACAGGCGTCTCGAGCTGACACACCAGCAGCGCGGCCGATGCGATATCGTCAGCGGCGCAATCGACCAGCGCCGTATCGACATGCGCATTCGCGCCTTCGTACAACGCGATGCAATTCTGTCCGCTGGGTTCATCGACGAGGATCATCGCGGCGCCCGTCGCAACGTCGCGCAGTTCCTTCAGATGGCGAATGTCGATTCCTTCCGCGCGTAGCTGGTCGCGCGCATCGCGGCCGGACTCGTCCGCGCCCACAGCGCCGACGAAGCGAACCGCCGCACCCATGCGTGCGGCGGCCACCGCCTGATTCGCCCCCTTGCCGCCCGTCAGACGCTGGAAGTCGCCGCCCTTCACGGTTTGCCCCGCAACGGGCAAGGCCGCGCAGCGCAGCACCAGATCGACATTGACGCTGCCGAGCACGACGACATGACCTTGCCTCATGCGCGGCCTCCCCGTTCAACCCGTGAGGCCATTTTCGAGCGCATTGAGCTTTTCCACGCGCCGGCGAAAATCCTCGTCGTTCGAGAACTGCGCGGCTAGGAACGCGTCGATGAGATCCGTCGCGAGCCACGCACCGACGATCTGCGCGCCGAGACACATTACGTTGACGTCATCGTGCTCGACCGACTGATGCGCCGAATGCACGTCGTGGCACACCGCCGCGCGAATGCCCTTGATCTTGTTGGCCGCAATCGATGCCCCGACTCCGGTGCCGCACACCATGATTCCGCGCTCGGCGCGCCCTGCCAGGACTTCGCTCGTCAGAAGCTGTGCGATGTCCGGAAAGTCGACCGGCGTATCGCTGAAGCCGCCGACGTCGATCACTTCGTGGCCCAACGATCTGATATGGCCAATCACGGCTGACTTCAACGGCCATCCCGCGTGATCCGAACCGACTACGATGCGCATCCCTGCCTCCCTGTGTGATTGAACTTCTCGGCGCGCCACGCGCGCGCCCATGTCGTTTCAAGCTGGCGTGCGCATTTGCGGAGGCAAATCGTTGCCGTGATATTTCTTGTAGATCGCATTGAGCTTGCCGTTCTTCAGGTTCGTATCGATCCACTCGTTGAGCTTCGCGAGCAAGCGCGGCTCGCCCTTCTTTACGCCTATCGCCAGATCGAACACATGCAGCACCACCTTCTTTTCGAACGGCCGGTCGGGCGCTTTCTTCGTGATCTGATTGACGATCGTGAGCGATGTTGCGATCAGATCGCACTGGCCGCTCACCGCGGCCGTCACGTCGGTCGCATCGTCGTCGTAGCGCGCGATCTCGAAGCCTTTATCGTGCGCGATCTTCGTCAGATCCACGTCCTGCGTCGTGCCGCGAGTCACGCAGACGGTGCGGCCTTTCAGGTCGTCGAGGGTCTTGACGGGCAGGTCCTTGCGGCCGCCGATGATCGATTCGAGCGCCGCATAGGGCTTCGAGAAATCGATCACCTGGGCGCGCTCGGGCGTCACGGACAGCGTGGAAATCGCGATATCAGCCTTGCCGGTCTGCAGGTTCGGGATACGCGTCGCGCCGGTCGTCTGCACGAAATCGAGCTTCAGCCCCCAGTCCCTCGCGAGCAGCTCCGCGGTTTCCACGTCCGAGCCTATCGGCTTCATGCTCGCGTCCATCATGCCCGAGGGCGGAATGGCGAGGTCGGTGGCGATACGGATCGTCTTTGACTTCATGATGTCGTCGAGCACGTCCGCATGCGCGGCGCCGACGGCCGTACCCAGAAGGCATGCCGCAATCGTGCCAAGGGTGAACATCCTGCTTTTCTTCATGATGATACGGTTTCCTTATTGATATCCAATGCAAACGTCGTCATGCATTGATGGGCGTACGCAACCGTGCGTTACAGGTCACTGTCGAGGAACTGCTGCAATTCGGCCGATGCTGGCGCGCGCATGATCTCCGGGCCGCCGCGCTCCCAGACGCGCCCCTCGTGCATGAACAGCACCTGATCCGCGAGGTTGCGCGCAAAACCCATTTCATGCGTGACCATGATCATCGTCATGCCGGCGGCCGCGAGATCCTCGATCACGCGCAGCACTTCGACGGTCAGTTGCGGATCGAGCGCCGAAGTAACTTCGTCGAACAACATGACCTTCGGCTGCATCGCGAGCGACCGGGCGATGGCCGCGCGTTGCTGCTGGCCGCCCGAGAGCTGCTCGGGATAGTGATCGGCCTTGTCAGCGAGTCCCACGCGCTTGATGGCTTCACGCGCGAGTTCGCGCGCCTCGTGCTTCGGCACGGATTTGGCGAGACGCGGCGCGAGGGCGACGTTCTGCTCGACCGTCAGGTGCGGAAACAGGTTGTATTGCTGAAAAACGATGCCGACATCCAGTCGCAGCGCCTTCAACGATACCTTCGGATCGTCCACGCGATGCCCGCACACCGTGATCTCCCCTCGGTCGATCGCTTCGAGGCGATTGATGCAACGCAAGGCCGTACTTTTGCCGGAGCCGCTTCGACCAATGATCACGGTCACGGTGCCGCGGGCCACAGCGAAGCTCACGCCATTCAGGACCTGCGTGGCGCCGAAGGACTTGTGCACATCGTTGACCACGACGACCGGATCGGAAGCCTGCGGAAGAATTGCCGAAGCGCCGGCGTCGTCGAGCGGGGCACCCGTGAGCGGCTGAGGGAATTCAGTCATGCGCGATTGACCTCCAGTTTCGGCGCCCGCGCAAATCCGCTGCGGCGTTCGAGCGAGCGGCTAAGATGAGAGACCGGATAACACAGGCAGAAATACACGGCGGCGATGATCAGATAGACGACGAACGGCTGAAACAGCGAGTTGTTGATGATCTGCCCGGAGCGCGCGAGTTCGACGAAGCCCACCACTGACGCGAGCGACGTGTTCTTGATGATCTGCACCATGAAGCCGACCGTCGGCGGCGTCGCGATCCTGACGGCCTGCGGGAAGATCACCCGGAGCATGCGCTGTGTCCGGGTGAGCGCGAGACATTCGGCTGCTTCCCACTGCGGCTTTGGCACCGACTGGAGCGCGCCGCGCCAGATCTCGCCGAGGTACGCGCTCACATTGAGCGTGAGCGACGCACCCGCGGCAACCAGTGGCGAAATCGTCACGCCGACCGTTGGTAGTCCAAAGTACGTAACGAACATGATAACCAGAAGCGGCGTGCCTTGTATCAGCTGAACATAGCCGGTCGCGGCGATCCGCACGCCATCGCGGGGCGATATGCGTGCCAGCGCGACGAGGAGGCCGACAAATCCGCCGCCGATCAACCCCAGCAGCGAGAGCACGACCGTCCACAGCGCTCCTTCGAACAAAAACTGAAGATGGGTGGCATTCAGATGTGCTGGCATGTCGGTATCCGTGTATTGAACGCGCGTCAAAGCGGCGTGCCGAGTTTCCGGCGCCGCGGGAACAGCCACGTGCCAAGAGCCCAGAAGCCGATGCGCATCAGCAGCGACAGCGCCACATACGCGACGGCGACGACGAGATAGGTCTCCAGCGGCCGATACGTCTCCGATTGCACGAAGTTCGCCACCGCAGTCAGCTCTTCCGTCGATATCTGCGAACACACCGACGACGCGAGCATCATCAGCACGAACTGGCTCGTGAGCGCGGGATAGACGCGTTCCAGCCCCGGCAGCAGGATCACGTGGCAATAAACCTGCACGCGCGACAACCCGAGACACTCGGCCGCTTCTAGCTGGCCGCGATGGATCGAATCGAAGCCCGCGCGCATGATCTCAGCGGCGTACGCGCCCACGTTGATGACGAGCGCGAGGATCGCCACGGTGACCGCGGAGAGCCGCAGGCCCATGCTCGCAAGACCGAAATAGACGAGGAAGATCTGCACGAGCAATGGCGTGTTGCGGATCGCCTCGATATAGCCGCCAGAAATTGAGCTAAGCCAGGCGATCGAACTGCGGCGGCCGATCGCACACAAGGTTCCGATCAGAAATCCCAGCATCGTCGCCGCGGTCGCGAGGATAAGCGACAGCCACGCGCCGTCCATCAACTCGGGCCAGTGCGACAGCACGGCGGAGAAATCGAGGTTCGTCATGGAGAATCAGTGCGATGTTCGATGCCGGCGACTAGCTGACACTATGGCCCGTCATGCGGTCATACACGCGGAACAACGCCTGATTTCCGTTGCGCCCTTCGCCATGCGCGACCGCGTCCAGATACTGATTTGTCACGAGCGCCGATGCCGGCAGCGGCACGTTGAGCGTGTGCGACTGTTCCTGCACGAGGCGCAGGTCCTTGAGCATCAGATCGATGCGAAAGCCCGCCGACGCGTCGCCGTCGATCATCGCGGGCCCGAGCTTGTCCATCATCCACGATGCCGCCGAGCCGCCCATCAGTACCTCGCGCAAATGTTTGAGGTCCACGCCCGAAGCGCGACCGAGCGCAAGTGCTTCGCAGATCGCCTGGATATTGATGCCGCAGATGAGTTGATTGCACAGTTTCACCGTCTGGCCCGCGCCGCTCGCACCGACGTGCGTGACCGTGGTGCCCATCGCTTCGAAGAATGGCAACGCCCTCTCGAACGCCTGCACCGTGCCACCCGCCATGATGGTCAACGTCGCGTTCTTCGCGCCGAGGGGACCGCCCGACACCGGCGCATCGACAAAGTCGATATGCTGCGCCGCGCACAGCGCGTGCATGCGTCGTTCGGCGGCTGGCGCGATCGTACTCATGTCGATGATCAGACGACCGGTTGGCGGATGCGCGAGCAGTCCGACGTCTCCTAGAACCACCGCTTCGACGTCGGGCGTATTGGGCAGCATGGTGATCGCTACGTCCGCGCCCTGAGCCGCGTCGGCCGCGCTTCGCGCAGCATGCGCGCCCAGCGCGGCTAACTCGGTTACGGCTTCGCGGCGCACATCGAACACGCGGAGCGCGATGCCTGCCTTCATCAGATTCTGGGCCATTTCGCGCCCCATCGTCCCCAAGCCAATGAAACCCACCGTGCGCAACGCTGTGCTTTGTGACATCGAATCCTCTTCAGAAGTGCTGGGGCAAACGGGTAAAAGCGCTGAACCGGGCTGCGCTCAGGAAGACTGCCATTCGGTCGCGGCCTTGTGCCGGTACTCGTCGCCGATGCGGAAGTGTTCGCGCAGGATCTGATCGGCAGCCTGTTCGTCGTGATCGACGACCGCCTGAAAGATCCGCCGATGATCCGTGATTACGCGCGACTTGATGTCCGGGTGAAGCTGAACGGTCTCGCGACGATGCCGATGTGAATGCATCAACAGCGCCGCGACCGTGCGATGGAGGTTAATCAGCGTCTTTGAGCCGCCCGCCTGCACGAGCGCGGCGTGAAATTCGAAATCTGCCTGGCTGCCGAGGTCGAGCTGGTCGACAGTCGCTTCGATCTGATCGAGCGCCGCGCGCAGTCGCTCGAGATCGGCGAGCGTCGCGCGTCGGCACGCGAGCCGGATCGACTGACATTCGATGGCAATGCGCGCCTCCATCACGTCCTCGACGACGTCCTTCTCCTGCGCCAGCGCAAACGCGAAGAATTCGCCGAGCGTCGATACGTCCGGACGCGTGACGATGGTCCCCACGCGCTCGCGGATTTCAACGGCACCGATCATCGCCAGCGCGCGCAGTGCCTCACGCACGACAGGCCGGCTGACACCGAGTTTCAGCGCCAGATCGCGCTCGGGAATGAGCTTGTCGCCAGGCTGGATGGAGCCTTCGAGAAGCAGATCGCGAAGGAAGGAAAAGACTTTCTCGAAGCCTTTGCTGTCTTCCTCTTGCCGAAGAATTTGCATGGGTCGTTGCGGTCAAACCGTGGTAAGACCAGAAGATAAGTGATCGTACGCGTGTCATATATACGTGCTTACCCGATGACGCGCGCGCGTCCCTGGCGGCCGAACCCGGCTTTCCCAAGGCGAATTCAATCGCGCGCATTTGAACTAGACTTGGAACACACGGTGTGCGGCATTTTGCCGGGCACACAGTCATGAGCGCTCGCCAAACAGACGAGACCCAAATCCCTGAGCTGGAGTGTTAGCCATGAGTGAACCGTGCATTATCTCCGTCGCCATTACCGGCTCGGTTCCGCGCAAGAAGGACAACCCGGCTGTCCCAATCACGATCTCCGAGCAGATTGAAAGCACCCAGGAAGCGTACGAAGCCGGGGCAACGCTCGTTCATCTGCACGTACGTGACGAACAGGAGAACTCGAGTTCCGATCGGTCGAGTTTTGCCGCTCTCCAGGAGGGCATTCGCCAGCACTGCCCTGACATCATCATTCAATTTTCCACGGGCGGTCGTGGCCGTTCGTTCGAGCAACGCGGCGCGATGCTCGATCTGCGCCCGGATATGGCATCGCTCGCAACCGGTTCCGTCAATTTTCCGACTACCGTCTACGAAAATCCTCCGGACTTCGTGCGTACGCTTGCGCAAATGATGCTCGACCACGGTATCAAACCTGAGATCGAGATCTTCGATCTGGCGATGTTGTACAGCACGGTGGACCTCGTCCAGCAAGGGCTGCTGAAACCGCCTGTGCACGTTCAGTTCGTCATGGGTGTAAAAAACGCGCTGCCTGCGCGGCGCGAGATTCTTGAGTTCGAGGTCCAACAACTCAAGGCGCTATTGCCGGATGCAACGTGGACCGCCGCAGGTATCGGACGGCATCAGTTAGAAGTCAATCACTGGACGCTCGAAATGGGTGGGCACTGCCGCACGGGGCTGGAGGACAATGTGCGCTGGGACAAGGACACGCTGGCAAAGAGCAACGCGCAACTGGTCGCACGGGTGGCCTCATTGTGTGGCAAATATGGCCGGCCGGTGGCAAGCGCTGCCAAAGCGCGCGAAATACTGGGACTTCCGGCCGTATAGCCCGGCGGGACGGGCCACAGTCTTGCCCCTCGTCCGCTTGCATCGCTTCGATATAGCACATCTGACGGGCGAGCTCCTCGAAGGGATAGCCGGACGCGTTCGCGCGCGCTCGCGTTCTGCCGACGAATGCCGATGCCAACGGCCACGTCTCATACGCCGCGGAACACGATCGCGCATTCTCGATGCTGTGAATCGCTTATCAGGCTGGGCAAGCCATGCATTTCGTCAAGATATTCGCGCCGACACCGAAGCCAACGTCGCCGGAGAAAATTAGCGACGCCAGGCAATGCGCGGCGTTGCTGCGCTGTTGGCGCGCGGCGCATTACGCGTCATCATCGGTGTTGCCCGTCAGCCCTCGCCGCACGGCTTCCCCCTGCTCGTGCGACGCCGAATAGAACACGCGCGCCCGGCCGATCACGATTTTCAGCGTCGCGATCACCGGCACTCCTTTTCTGCGTGTTGTTCACCATCATCCCGCTGGTTCTGCCGCCGTCCATTACGATCGAGGCGGGGAGCTCACCGCCGCATACTCAAGCGTTTGTGCTAAGTGGGGCGTCTTTCCTGATTCCCGCGATCCTGATTTACAGCACGTTCGCATTCTGGGTCTTTCGTGGCAAAGTTTCGTCGGCCAGCGAAGACAGTCAATAGTTAATAGACGAGCAGTTGACGCCACAGTGCTAAACCGGCCGCACCCTTGGCCGACACAGCGAACGGCTGCGTGGGCAAAGACCAACGGCCGTTGATATCGCTCAGCGTGGCGCTGCCCGATGGTCCACTTATTGCCGAACCCCGCCCCATAGCCGGCGTGCGCACTTCGGCATTTACCCTCGGCGGGCAGGGTGCCGCTTTACTGTCATTCCGGATGCGGCACGGCGCTTCGGCTCACGGCGACGGCGAAGACCTTTGGACGGTCGTTAAACGTCATTCCGTCGGCTCCGTACCCGACGGCCGGTCGACGGGCCTGGCTGCCCGTGAGTCGAGCGCTTGCGTCCAAGGGGCTTCGGCTCAGTTCGGCGCCGATCTGATTCACGCGCATAAAACCTATTCCTGAAGGCCCCTGAATCCTTCGAAAACGCGCGCCTATACTGGCATCTCAAACTTCACAAGGGGACACTTCGATGCTGATTGACGCCAAGGATTCGATTTACAACCCGACACAGGATGGCCTAATCTTTCCGCAGGAACCGACGTTTTCCAGTTCGGTCGAGGAGCGCCGGTATCGAAAGGAACATCTCGCCGCCGCATGCCGGATCTTCGCCCGCCACGGTTTCAGCTTTGGTTTCGGCGGCCATCTGACGGTGCGTGATCCGGAGCATCCGGAGCTTTTCTGGACCAACCCCATGTGCGTGCCCTGGTCGCGCACGAGAACGTCGCAACTGGTGCTGGTTGATCACTCGGGCACCGTAATCGAAGGCAAGTATGCGGTGAACCGCGCCGGCTACGTGCTGCATTCCGCGATTCATGCGGAGAATCCCGACATCATCGGCTCGTGCCACGCGCATACGGTGAACGGCGACGCATGGGCAGCGATGGGCAAGCCGCTCGATTACGTGACGCAGGACGCGTGCATGTTCTACGGCAGCCATACAGTGGTGCGAGACGGCGCGGGCAAGGTGCCGGTAGCGAACGAGTCGGGTAATCCCATCGCGTGCGCCTTCCGCGATCATAAAGCGATCATCCATCAGAATCACGGGCTGCTGACCGCCAGCCGACACAGCATCGACGATGCGGTGTGGACCTTCATCGCGCTCGATCATTGCTGCAAGATGCAGTTGCTGATGGACGCTACCGAATCCCGCCCGGTCCCCATCGATCCCAAGTTCGCCGAGTATTCACACGAGCATCTTGGCAATTCGTTCATCAGCTGGCTGCATTTTCAGACCATGATGTACGAGATCGCGGACGAGGAACCCGATTATCTCGACTGACGCATCGAGGTTTGCCAGCAGGTCGCGGCATGCCGGCATTCTGATCGGGCATGCCGCGCGAAGTGCACAAAAAAATTCCCATACCGGAGACATGCATGGAAGCGCTATATGGAGAAGAAGCCGTCAGGCGGGCGGATACTAGCCGCACGTATTACCGCGCTTATTGGCGCCTATTGCCACTTTTATTGATCTGCTATTTAGTCGCGTATCTGGATCGAGTGAATGTCGGCTTCGCGAAATTGCAGATGCTCGACGCTCTTCATTTCGATGACGCCATCTACGGCCTCGGCTCGGGCATATTCTTCGCCGGATACTTCCTTTTCGAAGTGCCCAGCAATCTCGTGATGCGCAAGGTGGGCGCTCGCAAATGGATCGCGCGGATCATGCTGACCTGGGGCGTCATCTCCGCGGCGATGATCTTCGTGAAGACGCCGACCATGTTCTACATCGCGCGCTTCCTGCTCGGTGCCGCCGAAGCCGGCTTCGCGCCCGCGATCATGTATCTGCTCACACTCTGGTTTCCGGCACGCTATCGCGGCCGCGCCATGTCCATCTACGTCATGGGCGCGCCGCTCGCGTTCGTTGTCGGCGGGCCGATCTCCGGCTACATCCTTCATGCGTTCACTGGCAACCAGCATCTCGCCGCGTGGCAATGGCTCTTTCTGATCGAAGCGATTCCGGCCGTGGCGCTCGCGTTCATCGTGCTCGCCTTTCTCGATGACGATCCCGCCCACTCGCGCTGGATCACGGAAGAAGAGCGCAACTACGTGCTAAGCGAAATCCGCGCGGAGAACGCGGGCAAGATCGATCATTCGAGCGTGCGCGCCTTTCTCGCCAACCGGAAGCTGTGGGAGTTCTGCGCGATCTTCTTTTGCCTCATCATGGGCCTTTACGCACTCGGTTTCTGGATGCCCTCGCTCATCAAGCGTAGCGGGGTGGCCGATCCGTTGGTCATCGGCCTGTATTCGGCGGTGCCCAATATCGTGGCGGCCATCGCGCTCTACGTGTCTAATCGCAGCGCCGACCGTACCGGCGGGCGCCGCCTGCACTTCGCACTGTTCATGTCGATCGGCGCAGTGGGACTTGTAACTAGCATGTGGCTTTCGGCGGGGCCGGTCGTGACCACGGTTTGTCTGTCGGTTGCGGCTGCGGGCGTCTATTCGTGCGTCGCACTTTTCTGGGCGTTGCCGACAAGTCTTTTCGTAGGCGCATCGGTGGCGGCGGCGCTCGCGTTCATCAATTCTGTCGGCAATATCGCCGGATTCGTGTCGCCGTACCTGGTGGGCAAGCTCAACGTGATGGTCGGAGACGCGGATATCGGCATGTACGCAATTTCAGCGTTTCTAGTGCTCGGTGCGGCCATGACCATGCGCCTGCCCAAGACGCTGGACGACAAGTGACGCCATAGCTCAGGCGGCCCAGGGCGGCCGCTTGAGCTTTTCACCAATGTAGTCTATGAACGCCCGTACGCGCGGATGCAATGACGAATCACGCGGATACAGCGCATAGATGGCGGTTTCGTCGCTGGGTTGGAAGTCAGTGAGAAGCGGCACGAGCATGTTGCTGCGAATCGACGGAAGCACCATATGCTCCGCCATGCGCGTGATGCCGACGCCCGCGAGACACATGTAGACAGAACTCACGCCGCTGCTCGTCTGGAAATTGCCGTTGATAAGCATGGACGTGCGCTCGCCGTCGATGACGAACGGCCAATGGTTCAAATGGTCCATCGGTGGCTCCCACATGAGGCAGTTATGGTTGGCGAGGTCGGCCGGCAATGAGGGGACGCCATGCCTCGCGATATACGAAGGCGACGCGGTCACAACGCGCTGCAGATGGCATAGCTTCCGGCTCACGAGGTTCGAATCCTGCAGGTTGCCCATCCGGATCGCGACATCGAATCCTTCGCCGATCACATCCGCGAGGGTGTCCGAAAGCGACAGTCGAACGCGCAAGCCAGGATAACTTTCGAGGAAGCCGGGTATGAGCGGCACGATCTGATCCATGCCGAACGAGGTCGCCACCGTCACGCGAATCGCGCCGGTCATGTGCTGGCCCGCGCGAGAGAGTTGCGTTTCGCCGACGTTGATGTCATCGAGGATGCGCTTGCATAGCGAGAGATACTGTTGGCCTTCCTGCGTGACTTGTAGACGACGCGTTGAGCGCCTGAGCAGCGACACGCCGAGGCGTTTTTCCAGATTCGAGACGGCGCGGCTGACGTAGGGTTGCTGAAGATCTAGCATGAGAGCCGCGGCGGTGAAGCCGCCGGTTTCGACGACAGCCCTGAAGATCCTCATTTCGACGAGGCGTTCATCCTTCATATCAGCAATACGATTGTGGCGATTGAAGCCGACATCATAGCCAGCGCCGGACGCGTGTCATACCGGGAGTTGCACGAGGATGGCCGACCCAACGCTTCAGCCTCGGCGGGAATTCGACGACGCTGCCGTGAACACTGCAACGAACTCCGTTCCCTCTGCAGCATGCGTGAGCGGGGCTGTGCCTTCTGGGTTCGCGCCCCGGGGAGCAGATGACAGGGACGGATGGATGAATCAGCCGCTTGCCACGCGGTGTAGCTGGTGACGGAAACTTTTATCAGGCGGAACCGTTGCTATTACGCTGGCAGGAGCGCCGCTGGCCGGTGTCGGATCCAGCGGCGCTCGTGACATTGCGAGATCACTGACGCTTCGAAGCCTCCTTCTTCAGCTTCTTCACGTCCTTCTTCTCCTTGGCCGTTCTGGTGGCGACTTTCTTTTCCGTCTTCTTGGCGTCATGGGCTTTGCTCACGATGGCCTCCTTTATCTAGGGTTTGACAGTGTACGCTAGGCTCTCTCGGCAGACATGGGTGGATCCAAAAACTCGTCGGAGCCCTCGCAACTAGTGTCGCGTTAAGGCGGATGAATCGGTCAGCCGTGCCGCTCGTCCTATTGGCGATTGCCTGAATCTTTCCAACCAGAAACGACGTCATTGCAGTCTGTCCGATCAGAGGCCGGACGAGGCAAGCTCGCTCGGGCGCGTCGGACGGGTTTTATGTCTAGCGACACCGCTTGAGGCGCGCCTGTCGAGGAACAGCTCAAGCAAAACGGCCGAAATCGAGCCGCGGAGTAGGGTCTCGGGTTCCTGTTCTTCACCCGGTCACACGGGCGTCAGGCTTTGCTCTGAAGTCGCCGTTAATCAGTCGACTGGGTCCAAGTGACACGTCGATTCCGGCTTGACCCGCGATTTCGGCCACCAGGTAGGCCCATCGCTCCGTAAAAGAGCCGCTGCTGGATCTAGTGCGCCATCGCGCGCGCCGAGGACTGCATCTCCCTTCCTCCCTTCCCAAAGCTGGTGGTGGCCGTCCGGAAGTGCGAGATTCGGACGCCAGATGCGACTTGCTTTGGTCAGCAATTCGTCTAAGCTCGCGATTCACTCCATTGATAACGGGGCGGAAACCATGGTCCGGCGAAGTATCGTCATCAGCGCCCCCGTCGGCGGCTTGCGCATCGTCCCCGTCTGGCAACGCGTTCATGAGGCCGGGCTCTCCGTCTGTGCGTGGCGTGCCAGCGGCGCGCCGCGCGACGGGCAAGAGTCGCTCACTATCGAGGTAGTCGCCGCCAGCATTCTCGACATACGTAACGCTGTAGGCGCCATTGATGACTCTTTTCGCGGAATGAAAGCAACGATTTGCACGGGAGAAGGATCAACCTGTCGCCACGGCTGCCACCTTTAACCGCTTTTGAACCACGTGCCCCATCCGGCGCCGTGTGTTTTGGGGGCGACCATAATGCGACCTTTGATCGGCTCGGTTCGACCGGCTGCACCCGACACCTAAACAACTGCTTGCAAGGTGCTCTGTCATTCCGCGAACGTGAAGCGAAAATAAAGTCAACGTAATTTAAGCGTCAGCGTCGGCGCGCACCAATCTTCGCTGTTCAGAATAAGCGGTACTCACTCTCGTTTCCACGAGGTGGTGAGATCGAAGCGTTCAGTCACGGCGTCGTGAAGCTGACCAACGCCAAGTTCAGGAGGTTATTCACTATGAAGGCCCTTATAAATGCAGCACTGATTGTCGGCGTACTTGCCACTCCAGTTGCTTCTTTCGCACAGGACGCTACTGGTCCGTTGACGCGGGCCGAAGTACGCGCGGATCTGATTCGAGTAGAACAAGCCGGGTATCGGCTGGCCGCAAAAGATGTGCAACACCCAGCACATATTCAGGCGGCTGAGGCGCTCGGTCCCACATCAGCGCTTTCTGGGTCTCGGAGTAGTAAATTCTCGCTCGCTGCTTCATTTGCAACACCTCCGCTGTTCACGCAGATTCTAGGTGTTGCATCGACCGGTTGAATCCGCCGTCGAGTTCCACCAATATGTCACCGTCGAGCGAGCGTAGGATTCTGGCCGAACTTTGACGGATGACGAGCGCCTCAGTTCGCTCCTCAGCGGCCTTTCGCAGCGACCCGCCTAACGGACGGTTCATCGCGCCGAAAGAGGCCGTGGACCGATCTGCAACGATCACTGAGCTACAATCGCCCCATGTAAGTGTGCTTGGCGTAACGGTCATGGCATTGTCGCCGGTCAGCAGTCAGTTCGCCGACGCGCAGCCCAATCAGGCAGCGCTGCCTTTTTCGACCGACGACTAGAGCCGCGGTCAGAAAAGGAATATACGCGATGGCTAATCATGTGATTTTCAGCGGCGCGCCGTCGCAGGCCTGCAACCTTCCAGCGCTCCTGAAGGGGAGCGTTGTGATGGCAATGATTGGCGGTATACATCTCTGCACGTCGAATTCTTTCCCGTTTCAGTGGAATGTGCTGCTTGCACAGGCCGGCGCGGTTTTGATCGGTGTCGGTTTGCCGTTCGTCAGGACCGCGTTCACCCGAATCGTGATCGATACCGCACGAATTACCTGGACACAGGGCATTCTGCATCGCCGTGTGTCGACTCTCGAGCTTTCCCGGATTCAGGGCATCACCTCGATCCACCCATGGTGGCAACGCCTATTCGGCACCGGCACGATCATCCTGACGACCAACGATGCAGCTCGTCCCGTGAGGCGTTTGCCGGCCATCAGCAACGCGGATCAGCTCCGCAAGAGACTTGACGAGGCGGTAGCTATGCATCAGGAACGGCTTGTTCCCGCATACACGAATGATCCGAACGCACCTGGTTACTCTCAGGTGCACAGTATTTTGAACGGGCGACATCAGTTGGCAAATGCCAGATCTTTGCTGACAGTTCAATACGGGCCAGGCTCGGCCTGTCGGTATCGGCTGTCGACCCACAACGGACGACCGTCCTCCGTGGCTCGGGTGGTCGGTCCTAGGTCGCAAGCGGTCATTCACAACCGCACTTGCGATGTCACCGCAGCCCCCGTTTGCCCTCATCCGCGTCGCTATCCAACGCGGCCGGAGGCTGACGTCGAAAGTGCAAATGACTCAAGCGGTGCCTGCCGGTCCCCATACAATGACATCGCCGTGCCACAGGTTGATCCTGCGAGCATCCACCGAAGACTCGTGCTCCTTGAAAAGAAAAGCGCTCGCCATTCCCAATACAAATGCAACGACAGGCGCGCCACCTTCTGGCCAGCTCGTCTCCTGATGCAAAGAGACCCGCGCGCCTGGCGACGAGTGACTGCCCAGACTGACGTCACGGACGAAGTTATTGAAGCCCACAGCAGCGGCGGCGTCTCCCCCTAAACTCCTCAATACTTCTGGCATTGCCGCACGCGGCACGTCGATCAGAGAACGATCTTTACTTCGCTCGATTGTCGTCCAGCCCAGATGAAAACATGTTGTGGAGTCGCCGGACATGCTCAGTCCACTCGGCGTTACAGAGGGACTATTAAGTGGCGATTTTTGTAGCGCGGCTAGGCCGCGCTGCAGTTCTTCCCCGTAGCGCAGCGCAAACCCACGCAATATAAAAGCGCCATGCTCGAGAGCAAGATAGTCAGGGTAGTCGATCATCAAGTGAGCCTTGTCAGTCATAGGAATTCGCATCGTCAGAAAAGTAAAAAGGCTCCAGGAAACGTTTCGGGTAGTTGGCAGCAGCCCCGCACTACTTCACCGGCTCTTTGAGCACGACGTCCACCTGGTTAAGGGGCTCTGTTTCGTCTGGTTCGAGGATGGCAGCGAGACCGGTCTCTAATCCGGCATGGCGTTCAAATAGAGCTAGGGAAGGTCTGCAAAAGTCCTGGCGTTGATGTGTGAGTGGACTATCCTGGAAGAAGGATAGTGAATAAGGGAGAGTCGTGATGACGCAACTGGGTCTCGGTCTGGATCTGTCAACGAAGCGCACACGCAAGCGTGAATTCCTCGAAGAGATGAGGCGCGTGGTGCCGTGGTCGAAGCTGATTGCGCTGATCGAGCCGCACTACCCGAA
>NZ_DASXHN010000139.1:0-13151 GCF_036488505.1 Paraburkholderia sp.
GCAACTCGGTCGATCAACGCGTCAAGCCAGCGTCGGCGCCTTCTGCATCACGCGCATCGTGCTGACGACCGCCGCGACCGCCGCGAACCCCGAGGCCACATACAGCGCGACGATCGGCCCGTTTTTCGGCGCGACGCCAAAGATCAGCGCCACCAGCGCCGCGCCGAGCGTCTGCCCCGTCAGGCGCGCGGTGCCGAGCATGCCGCTCGCGCCGCCACTGCGCTCGCGCGGCGCGGACGACAGTATCGTGCGATTGTTCGGCGACTGGAAAATGCCGAAGCCCGCGCCGCACAGCGCCATGCGCCATGAGATCTGCAGCGCGTCGGGGTGGGGGCCGAGCGTGGCAAGCAGCAGCAGGCCCGCCGTCATCGCGGCGAGCCCGACTCCGCCGAGCCATCCCGACGATACCCTGTCCGACAGCACGCCTGCGATCGGCGCCGCGATGATGATGACCGCGGGCCATGGCGTCATCAGCAGACCGGTTTGGACCTGCGACATGCCGAGCGTGTCCTGCAGCAGGAACGGCAACGACACGAACGCGAGCATCTGCGCGCAGAACGAGCAGACCGAGGTGCCGATCGACAACGCGAACACCGGTATGCGCAGCAAATCGATTGGCAGCAGGGGCGCGGGCTGCGTGAGCTGCCGGCGCACGAAGAAATAGCCGATCACCAGCGCCGCGACCGCTTCCAGCGTCACGTAGCCGAAGTTCTCACCGTGACCGAGCCCATCGACCGCGAAAATCAGCAGGCCGAACACGAACGCGTTCATCACCGCGCTCAGGTAGTCGTAAGGCGATTCATGGCCGGCGTTCAATGGCAGCGCCTTGACGCCGGCGATCAATGCCGCCAGACCGATCGGCACGTTGATCGCGAACAGCCACTGCCATGATGCGATCGCCAGCACGCCCGCCGCGATGGTCGGCCCGACCGCCGACGATACCGCGACCACCATCGCGTTGAGCGCGATCCCGCGCCCCAGATGCGCGGGCGGGTAGATCATGCGCACCAGTGCGGTGTTCACGCTCATCACGCCGGCCGCGCCGAAGCCCTGGAACACCCGGGCGAGCGCAAGCTCCGGCAGCGACGCGGACAGCGCGCAGCCGAGCGACGCGACCGTAAACAGGACCAGCCCCGACAGATAGACGCGCCGGTAGCCGATGCGGTCGCCGAGCGACGCGAGCGGCAGCAGCGTCACGGTGATCGCGAGCTGATAGGCGTTCACCACCCAGATCGAGCCGGCCGCGCTCGCTTGCAGATTGCGTGCGATCGTCGGCAGCGCGACGTTGGCGATCGCGCTGTCGAGCACCGAAAGCGTGAGTCCGAGCGCGATGACGATCATCGCCCAATAGCGTTGCGGGACGGGCAGACCCTGTTCGGCGGCGGGTTCGAGCGAGGCTGCGGCGGCGGGCGTGGAGCCGTCCTGGCGCGAGGATTGTGCGTGCATCGGTTGTTTGACGTGTAGTAGGACGGTTGCGCGCGAGAGCGGGGCCAGACGCTGACCGCTCGCGACGCCGTGATCGCTCACGGCAGGCAGGGCGGCCCGCGCCGGCGCCGGCGTTTCGGTTGATGACGCCGGCCCCGGGTCTGCGGCGTTATTTGAGTTCGTAAAGTCCCGTGTGCGTCGTCGAGTCGAGTTCGTTCAGGTGGGTCATGAAGCGCGCGACCGCGTTGGTGGTCTCCGCGGTGACCGGCAGATGCGGCACCTTCAGCGCATGCAGCCGGAAGATATAGCGATGCGTGCGGTCGCCGCGCGGCGGCGCGGCACCGCCGAAGCCGACTGTCCCGTAGTCGTTGTGCAACTGTATCGCGCCTTGCGGCAGCAGCGAACCGTCGGCCTTGCCGGCGTTGCGCGGCAGCGAGCGGGCGTCGGCCGGAATGTTGACGACGACCCAGTGCCAGAAGCCGCTGCCGGTGGGCGCGTCGGGATCGTGAACGGTAAGCGCGAAGCTTTGCGTGTCCGCGGGCGGCGCTTCCCATTGCAACGACGGCGAGATGTTTTCGCCATCGACGCCGAACGCCTTGTCGCTATATTCGTGCGCTTTCGGCATGAAGCCGTTGTTGGGAAAGTCGTCGGACCAGAGACGGAAGTCAGCCATGATGTCCTCCCTTGGTGATTGGTTCTTGGATCGTTGGAGCGCGCGATATCGCGATAGGCGAGCGCATCGGGCAGCGCGCCGACATGAGTGCGAACGCGGCCCCGAAAGTGCTGCCGAAATTCTAAGCAAAGCGCATGAAAAGCACGGTGTAGCGCGCGCCCAAAGCGCTCCGCACAAGCTTTTCGAGTGTATCACCACGTCCCCGGGGACTCGCATCCACGAGGTCCGCCGCGAGTGCTTGCCGGCCGCTCGCGAGCCTGCCTTGCGCGTCATCTTTAGCCGCTTGTCACGCGCGTTCTTCGAACTGACACGCGTCGCTTTGGAGCCATTGAACGAGCCGCTCGATGACACCCGCGATATCGCGGTTTGCGCCACGCAAAGCGCATTCCCACACGACCGCGACGCGCCAGCCGCCCGCCAGCAGCGCGGCGCGCACCTTGTCATCGTTGCTGCGATTGCGGCCGATCTTGTCGCGCCAGAACTCCGCGCGTGTTTGCGGCCATTTGAACAAATGACAGTCGTGTCCGTGCCAGAAGCAGCCGTGCACGAGCACGACCGCGCGGTAGCGCGGCAACACGATGTCAGGGCGGCCGGGCAGATCGCGCGCGTCGAGCCGGAAGCGAAAGCCCTGCCGGTGCAGCAAGCTGCGGATCAGGATCTCCGGCCTGGTGTTGCGCCCGCGAATGCCGGACATCATCCGGCTGCGCGTCTCGCTATCGACGATATCGACCATCGTCAGAATTGCGCTGACGCGCGCGCGGCGCGCTTGCCGCGCAACGCGCGAGACCAGTTACGCAGGGAGCGGCAGAGCATGTTTCGAACCATGGCGAGGCGGGTTGGCGAGCAGGAGTTGCACATGCGGCAGCATGATGCGCGCCACTTCGCGCATCACCGGCATCACAACGCTGTTGCCGAATTGCCGGTAGGCCTGCGTATCGCTGACCGGAATCCGGAAGGTGTCGGGAAAGCCCATCAGGCGCGCACATTCGCGCGGTGTCAGGCGCCGCGGGCGCAGCGCGTCGCCCTGATAGACGAGGATCTCGGAGCCGTCCTTGTGATAGCGCGCCGACAGCGTGCGCGTGACGCTGTGCGGATAGGCCATGCCGAAACCGAAGCCGTTGCCCGCCGCGCGATGCTTGGCCGCGTAGTCCTGCAGATAGGCCCATAACTTTGGTGTGAGCGTGTACTTCGGCTGTACACGGCGCGCGGCGTGGTCGAAGAAGCGGTCGTCATCCCACGGCAGCACCGGCTCCGTGCCGTCCGTGCGATGCAGGATCGAGCCGAGCCGGGGGCCGTGCTCGGGCAGGCGCAGATCGTCCCACGAGAACGAAGTCCGGCCGCGAAAGCCGACGATGATGATCCGTTCGCGATGCTGCGGCGTGAAATGCTGGCCATCGATCACGCGGTGATGCACCTCGTAGCCGAGTTCGTCGCGCAGCGTGTGCAGGATCACGTCGAAGGTGCGGCCCTTGTCGTGCGACAGCAGGTTCTTGACGTTCTCGAGCAGAAACGCGGCGGGGCGCTTCGCCGCGATGATTCGCGCGACGTCGAAAAACAGGGTGCCCTGGGTCGTGCATTCGAAGCCGTGCGGCCGGCCGAGCGCGTTTTTCTTGCTGACGCCCGCGATCGAGAACGGCTGGCACGGAAAGCCGCCTAGCAGCACGTCGTGGCTCGGCACGTGTTCGGCGGGGAAGGTGACGATGTCGCCAATCAGCGAATGCGTGCCGTCAGCCGTGCCGTCGGCCGGATACCGCTCGCCGTAGTTTTCGCGATACGTGCGCGTCGAAAACTCGTTCCACTCGCTGGTCAACACGCACTCGCCGCCGTGCGCCTCGAAGCCCATGCGAATGCCGCCGATACCCGCGAACAGATCGATGAAGCGAAAGCGCGCGGCGCCATGCGCCGGATTCGCCGCGCGCGCGCGTTGCAGCAGCTCGCGCAACGCCGGCTCCAGCATCGCGGGACAAGGCGTTTGGCCTTTTTCCCAGCGACGTACCGTCTTGATGTCCTTGCCGACATGCGCGGCGATTTCACGTTGGGTAAAGCGGGCGCGCGCCTGCTGGAGCAGGTCGAGCGGGGCGGCGACGGTCACGTGGCGTCCTTGCTGGGAATTTTTGCGGGCATTATGACCCAAGACCGTCCCATTTACTTCTTTTTCGCCGCCAGCCATAGAAAACTTCTCACATTTTTCCATTAGCGGGCGGCGAAACATGCTTGTCACACATTGCCGTGTAGGCTTATCGCGTGACGCACATCCCTGCGTTGCGATGTGTGTTTGTGGCCGCGATTCGTTGCGCGGCCGTTTTTTTTGCGGGACGCGGCTCATGGCGCGGCGGTGAGGGTGCGACAGACCGGCGCGACACAGGCCGCTCGCCAGCGCGTGGCGCACGCGGGCCCGCGTGGGCGGGCTCATCGCGCCTGCGGGGCGCGACGGCAGTCAGGCGGCGCGCACCGGACCATCGGCCTTCGCTGGTCGCACCAGCGCGGACGCGGCCGGCGCATAGCGTTCCCATTCGGGATGCGGCATCGCTTCGAAGTGATCCAGTTGCAACAGCAGGCTATCGACTTTGCCGGCTTGCGCGGCACTGAGATGACCGCTTGCGAGCAGCGCACCGAGACGCTTGCGCCAGTAGGCGGCCGGCAGAATGGGGCCGCCGAAATCGCCGCGCAACGACACGTACATCGCGCGTCCGATGTGCGCGATGTCGCGATCGATCAACGTGGCCTGCGAAGATCCTGAAAGCGTAGCGAGCTTTTGGTCCATAGCCCCTCCCTCAGCGGTCTAACGGCGGCGCGCGGCAGGACTTTAGGGCTTTTTTGAAATTCTTTTCGCGATCGCGGGCGAATGCCCATCGACGGCATCGGCCGTTCGCGGCCGGAGGCCCGGCAAAACCCCGGGCATAGCCGTTGCTGGACCCTTGTACCGGCGCAATGCGGCGCCGGCAACTTCTGTCCCATGACAATTCGGGAGCCGAATATGAATAAGGACCAGGTGAAGGGCGTAGGCGAGCAGGTCAAGGGCAAAGTCAACGAGGCAGTCGGCAAAGCCACGGATGACCCCGCGAAGGAACTGAAGGGCGATCTCCAGCAAGGCGCGGGCAAGGTGCAGAAATCCTACGGCGATGCGAAGGAAGACGCCAAGGACGAAGCTAAAGAAAACGCAACGCGCAACAATCCGTGAGCTAGTTTTGAGTAGCTTGCCGGAACGGACGAGGCGTCGCCGATTGCGCGACGCCTCGTCCGTTTTCGGGGTGCCCATCGGCGCTTTCATCCGCTCGTACTGCGCCGAACGCCGCATCGTGTACCAGAGTTCGGGGAGCGCCAGCCGTTGCCGCGGCGGCGCCCTGGGAGTAACCCCGTGATCGCTATCGAAGGCATTCCGCGCGCGCAGCGCGGCCTTTAGACTGGGTGTAGTCTCCGCACGAGGTAGCGCCAATGACACCCGAAAAAATGCTTTCGATGTTCGAACGGCAGTACCTGGAAGGCAAGGCTCCCGCCGATCTCGAAGCCACCTGCGCGAATTTCGCGACCTGGCTCGCCGCAGCGTGGGAGTTGCTCGACGGCTCGGAGAGGACGCTACTCGTCGCCGTCGGCGCAGCGCTGTGGCGTCAGGGGTTCGACGTACGCGCAGGCACGGCGACCAAGGATTTGTGGTGAGCCTGAGCGCGGGAACATCAAGCGGCGCGGGCGGTGAGTCGCGCTAGGGGCCCGGTGAAAAGCGGCGCCTGTGTAGCCGTTGATGGGCGATCGCAGCGGCTGCATCGATGACCGGCGCGCGGCCGCTGATCGGGCCGCGTGCCCTTCTGGCCCGCGGCGGCCGTGCGCGCCTGCTGCGCGGGGCGTCGCACGCGTTGTGCCGAGTCGGTTTATATTGGGCGGCCCCGTCCTTTCCGTCGCATCAGGCGACCCGAAACCATGACCGATTTATCCGCTTTCCCGATCACCAGGAAATGGCCAGCCGCGCATCCCGACCGGATCCAGCTCTACTCGCTGCCGACGCCGAACGGCGTGAAAGTCTCGATCATGCTCGAGGAAACCGGCTTGCCCTACGAACCGCACCTGGTGCGCTTCGATACCGACGACCAGTTGTCGCCCGAGTTCATGTCGCTGAACCCGAACAACAAGATCCCGGCGATCGTCGACCCGAATGGACCGGACGGCAAACCGCTGCCCCTGTTCGAATCGGGCGCGATCCTGATCTATCTGGCGGACAAGAGCGGCCAGTTGATTCCGCAGGATGCGGCCGGCCGCTACGAAACGATCCAGTGGGTGATGTTCCAGATGGGCGGCATCGGTCCGATGTTTGGCCAGGTCGGCTTCTTCCACAAATTCGCCGGCAAGGAATACGAGGACAAGCGTCCGCGCGATCGCTACATCGCCGAGTCGAAACGGCTGCTCGGCGTGCTGGAACAGCGCCTCGCGGGACGCGAATGGATGATGGGCAACCGCTATTCGATTGCCGACATCGCGATTTTTCCGTGGGTGCGCAATCTGGTTGGCTTTTACGAAGCGGGCGATCTGGTCGGGATTCAGAACTTCCCGAATGTGACCCGTGTGCTCGCTGCGTTCGTCGAGCGTCCGGCGGTCGTGCGGGGGCTGGATATTCCGAAACGGCCGAGCTGAGCGCGTGGCGGGTTGACGGCGGCCGGGTGCCGAGTGGATTGGATGCGCCCGGCTGTGCAGTTTGCCTGACGCGTCTCGCACGAACGGCGATGGGACAGATGGCGCGAGACCTGGGATGCACCGGCTGCATCTCGGTTTCGTCTTTTGAGCAAACCCAGGCACGGCGATGGTGATCGCGGCGTTGGCCCTCAAGAGCATTTTCAAAAAGTCGAAGCGGATGCCGGTGATCGGCTCCGTCGTGTCTACGATCAATGAACATCGGTGGCGCACCGTCACCAAGCGCCAATGGGCGGCGCGCTATGCGCAGTCGCCGCTTGTCGCGGCTCACGCTAATGACCCGGCACCGTCGCTGAGCGCATTGTCTTCACAGCTTTGCACCGCGCTTCAGTTTCGCGAGCCGGCATACGCGCGCTGGTGCCGGGAAATGCGCGGATCGCCGGAAAGAGCCACGTGTGGTCGTTGCTCAGTCCAAGCAAGGCCGCGAGTTGGTGCTTGGCGAACTCACTCAGCTAGATCGCGTGCTCCTTCGCATTCTCCGAGTGCTCGGCAGGAATCACCCAGGTGCCGGCATCGAGATCGATGTCGGCGCGGCGTGCCGCTCGCCGCGGCTTGACGATCGCAGAGCTGCTTCGTAGACGATTTGGCGCTCACCGGCCGCGGGCATCCGACAACAGCGACGTCTCGTCGTCGCTCAATCCGAGCAGGGCGGTCAGCTGCTGCTTGCGGCCAGTTTCTGCCTTTGGTCCCACCATCCGCACAGACATTCGAACGGCGGTTTTACCCCGGACCGCAGTCAGATGTGCGCAGCGTTCTGTTCTCGCTGAAAACGATGCGGGACGTCTGGCATCGGGAGTCACGCATCGCACTCGCCAGCGAGCCGCCCCCCCCGACGTGCAGGCCCGCGGTTTCGGTGTAGCCTGATAGTCAGGTACGGAAATCGGAGGCGGTATGGAACGAGAGCTAAAGCTGCGAGTCGCGATTGAAGATTTCGACAAATTGCGTCGGGCGCCCGTGCTTGCGCAGTCGAAAAGCGCGACCCATGCCCCCCGGCTATTGACAAGCACGTATTTCGATACGCCCGAGCTTGCGTTCCACTGGTGCAAGGCTTCGCTGCGCGTGCGTGCCGTCGGCAACGAGCGCGTCCAGACATTGAAACTGGAAGGATCGGTGCAGGCCGGCCTGTTCGACAGGGACGAGTTCGAGATGCCGGTCGATAGCGACACGCCCGATCTGAAGCTGCTGCAGGATCAGATACCCACTGATACCGACTGCGGTAGGTTGATCCGTGACGAGGCTGCTGCCGCCCGTTTGAAGCCGGTATTTGTCACGCGGATTAATCGGTCCTCGATTCCGCTGCGCTTGCCGTCTGGAGACGAACTCGAAGTTGCGCTCGACGAGGGGACCATCGACGCGGACACGGGCTCGGTGCCGATCGCGGCTCTGGAGCTGGAGCTGAGACACGGCCAGGCGGAGAGCCTGTACGGCGTCGCGCTCGAGTTGCTGGAAACCGTGCCGTTACGCGTCGACCACCTCAGCAAGGCCGATCTCGGCTACGAACTGCTCGTAGCGGAGCACAGCGACGCGGTCAAGGCACAACCGGTGCATCTGACCAGGCGCGATTCGGTCGAGGACGCGTTTTGCAGTATCGCGCGCAACTGTCTGGATCAGGTCCACGCGAACGAACGTGGCGTCGTTTCTGGCCACGATCCGTCGAGCGTGCATCAGACGCGCGTGGGACTCCGTCGGCTGCGCTCGGCGCTCGACCTGTTTGCAAAGGTGATTCCGGCTTATCCCGGTCTCGACGACGAACTGCGCTGGATTGCCTCGGAGCTCGGCACCGCGCGTGATTGGGAAGTGCTCGCGGGATCGACGCTTGAACATGCGGCGGCAACCGGGGACGCGGACGAAATCCTACCTGCCCGGCAGGCGTGCGAGCACATCGCCGTCAACCACCGGCAGCGGGCGGCAGCCGCAGTCGAGTCGGTTCGCTATACCCGGCTGGTTCTCCAACTGGCGCTCTGGTTGAACCGAAAGGGATGGCAAGACGGGATGTCCGACAAGCAGCGCCATGGGATTGGCAAGGCCGCCGGGAAGTTCGCCGCGGAAGTCGTGCGCCGCCGGCACCGGAAACTGATCAAACGTGGCAAGCGGCTCGCCGATATCGACGATCACCGCCGCCATCGCGCCCGCATTGCGGCGAAGAAACTCCGATATGCGACCGAGTTCTTCGCATCGCTGTTCGCGAGGCGCGCCGTCCGGCATTATGTTGATGTGTTGACCGCGCTCCAGGATGATCTGGGCTGGCGTAACGATGCCGTTGTCGCCGACCAGCTTCTGAAGCTGCTGCCGCGAACATCGCCTGAAGCGGCCCCGGGTGCGGCTTTCGCGCGAGGTTATCTCGCTTCACGCGTCGCCGCCGATCACCAGACATTGAAGAAGCGGTGGAAAACTTTCAGACGCCTTTCTCCACCGCACTGAGCAAGCCTGTGGTCCCGAGGAAAAACTCCGCTTCCCGGCTTGGGGAAGCTGGACGCTCTCGACAGGCAGAGGCTTGCTCAACCTTCCTTTGCTCGTCGCTGCGACTTCTTGCTACTGGTCGCGCTGTCCGTCTCGCGCAGCGCCGCGTTTGCCGTGACTAGCAGCGCTGCGTCGTGGTCACGCAGCACTGCGTCGACTGCCTCAAAGGCGTTCTTTAGCTCCTTCTGCCCAGTCTTCGTTGCATTGCCGCCTTCCAATATGGCATCAGCTTCCTTCTTCAACCGCCTTACGAGTTTCGCAGCAAACCGGCTATCGAGCGAGCTGTTCTGGACGAACTCCTTGATCTGTATTGTCAACGCCGCCAACGCCTGTTCAGTTGTCTCATTCCAGCCGCTGGGATCGACAGAAAACGATTTCTTCCCCATCAACATACTCCAAGGTGATTTGCTCTCGGTGAGCAGCAGCGACGAGAACGCGTAAAGTTGCGAATCGGATAGCTAAGACTACCACCTTATGAATTCGAGCGATCACTGCCTCGGTCTGTGTCTGCGTCGTCCTTCGACGAATCCATGAAACTGAAGATCACCAGTCACGCGCGCCCCGGCGGTTACCCAGCAAGTAGGTGAGAGTTTCCCTTAAGGGCGATAACGGCCTAACTTCGGTCGTTCGGTATTGAGCAGGCCCAAAGTCCGTTAGGGGTCGAAGATTGACCACTCCGCAAGCGCAAAATCGATCTCCCTTCGTTGAAGAGGAGATTGTCATGGACACGCTTAATTCTTCCGGCGCTCGTCGGGTGCCGTGGAACAAGGGTAGGCTGACCGGCCAGAAGCCACCGCTGAAGCTCCGGGAAATCTGGGCAATTCGAACGAGGCTGCAGATGTCGACCAACGCTCGCGAGTTGGCGATGTTCAATCTCGCGATCGACAGTAAGCTTCGAGCGTGCGATTTGACGCGCTTGCAGGTTCAGGACGTCTGCACGGGAGTGTATGTAGTCTCGCGAGCCACGTTCATGCAGCAGAAGACACAACGACCTGTCCAGTTCGAGATTACGGAGCTGACTCGGCAGAGTGTCGCGGCCTGGATCTCAGCTCGGGGCCTGAAGCCATCCGACTATCTGTTTCCGAGTCGCCTGCACACGTCAGCGCACGTCTCGACGCGCCAGTATGCCCGCATCGTGCATCGTTGGGTCGCGTCAATCGGGCTCGACGACGCCGCCTACGGTACGCACACGATGCGCCGCACGAAGGCGTCGTTGATCTATCGACGCACGAAGAACCTACGGGCGGTTCAGCTGCTCTTGGGCCATACGAAGCTTGAGAGCACAGTGCGATACCTCGGTATCGAGGTAGACGACGCGCTTGAGATGGCCGAACAAACCGAAGTGCAATAGCTGTTGGCCGGTGAGCGGGCGCTTGCCGGGCCACAAGCGGTCGGTCGAGGTCGCCATCCAATTTGAATATCCAAGGTCTCGTCCGCCGTCGCTCAATGGCCGGTTTCCGGCAAGCACATTGACAGTGGTATTGCCTCAAGGCGGCCACGATAAGACGCTCGCGGGGTTCACGCGAATGACTGTTCCGAGTCCACGTCCGGTCATCTCGCTGCCACTTGAAATCTGCGAGTGTTATCTGCTGTGGAGCGATGATGTAATTCGCGTTCGAATGGTGAAGCCGGGGCGACCGAAATCCGCTCACCATCCATATCCCATCTTAAAGAGCAACGCCTTGTTGCCCTCCTTGCCGAACGCGAACTCCATATTGGCAACTATGCCCTGAGCCGGCTTCAAGATATACTGCACGCCGAGTCCGGCGCTCGGAAACCGGTTGGCGGAATCTGCGCAGCCGTTACGGCCCGCGCCATACAGGCATGCGACGCCGGCAAAGAGCGTGGCGGTCCAGCGCGCGGCTAGGCGATGGCGCTCCTCGACTTCGAAAGAGGACATGTACTTGCCAAGGTACTCGCCCGTCGTATATCCGCGCAATAGCACGGGCGCGTAGGCGCCCGGAGGTGCGTCCACTGTCCACTGGTTGCTCTGCCGCACTGCAAAAACATTTCCGTCTCCGTGGCTCCAGTATTGCCTGTAGTCAGCCCGGTACACGTTGAAATTATTGCTCCCCTCGATACTTTGACGATAAGCAATGTTGTTGACGTTGAGGTACCACCCGGTCTTTGGTGCGTCCACGATATCCCGTGAATCGTGGTTGATAACCAGGCCGACCCCGCCCGCCTTGAAGCCGGTCAACCCCAGGACGTTGAGTATGTCATCGTCCAGAGCCGTCTGCCCCACGATCTGGTAGTTAGTGAAAATCGCCTGTGCGCCGACAAACCAGTCGCTTTTCAAGCGGTACAGGTAACGGCCTACCAGCGCCCGCAAATGGTCGTCGGACTTCAACGGAGTACCGGTCCCGAGATAATTGTCGTAGTCGTTCTTGATCACTCCACCAAGGGCCAGCACCGAAACCCGGTGCTGGTCGTTAGCGAACGATGTTCGGGCGAAGATTGCTGCGACCGCGGAATTGGTCGAGGTGTATTGCGCGCTGATGCCGAACATCGACACCTGCGACTGAGCGTCGAATTTTCGAACGTAGGCGCCAAGCGCTCCGAACGAAGTGCCGAGCTTCGGGTTGTTCGAGAACGTTGGCAACATCAGCCAAGGCGAAGGCGCTTTTGCCGGCTCTGGAGACTTCGCTGGCTCCTGGGCCGGAATCGGCTCATCATCGGCGCGCACGGCGCTACTGGTTGCAAGTAGAAAGCAGACGCTCAGAGCGGCGGCGGCAAGACGAACGCTTCGACACCGCCTGGCGAGGGCTGCCCTAACGGTCCTCCGCTGACGATGCATGGCAGGGCACCTCTTCTGGCGACGCCTAATATGGTTTCCATACTCCTGCGGCTGCAACGACAGTATATCGAACACGGAGCAGTTGCAATCTATTGGCTCAGACCGATCCCGAAGCGGACAACCTGTCACGATGTCCGAATGTCTCAATCGGGTCGAGACTGTGTGAAAACGCACTCATCGCCTAAACTGAATCAACGCACTGAGACCGGGTGACTCATGAAGCGATTCGTTGAAGGCGATGACCGCAAGCAAGTCGCACTACTTCCGGAATGCGTTGATGACTACATCGGACAGGACAATCCGGTCAGGGTCATTGATGCCTTCGTCGACGAGTTGGACCTCACCGAACTTGGTTTCAACGGTACCACGCCGGCGCTCACGGGCCGCCCGTCCTATCATCCAGGCGTGATGCTCAAGATCTATATCTACGGGTATCTAAACCGCATTCCCTCCAGCCGGCGGCTTGAGCGCGAATGCCAACGCAATGTCGAGTTGATGTGGCTGACAGGACGTCTCGCGCCAGACTTCAAGACGATCGCGGACTTCCGCCGCGACAACGGGCCAGCCATTCGTAACGTATGCCGTCGTTTCGTCGAACTGTGTCGCGGACTGAAGCTGCTGTCGAGTGACATGGTGGCCATTGACGGCAGCAAGTTCAAGGCTGCGAACAGCCGCGACAGAAACTACACGACGGGCAAAATCGACAAGCGCCAGCAGCAGATTGAGGAAAGCGTTCAGCGATATCTCGACCTGATTGAAAGTGCAGACCGGACCAGTCCGACAGGTTCCGATGTTAAGACCGTGCGCCTGTACGAGAAGATTGCCAGCTTGCGCCAGCAGATGCGCGAGCTCGACCAGGTCAGGAAGCAGTTGAAGAAGCAACCGGACAAACAGCTGTCCATGACAGATCCCGACGCGCGGTCCATGGCAACAAGCGGAAGAGGCTCTGGCATAGTGGGCTACAACGTTCAAACCGCCGTGGACACCAAGCATCATCTGATCGTCGCACATGAGGTGACTAACGTCGGAAACGATCACGGGCAACTCAGCAGGATGGCAACGTCTGCGAAGAACGCGATGGGCAAAGCGAGGCTGAAGGTGGTGGCCGATCATGGT
>NZ_DASXHN010000162.1:0-6707 GCF_036488505.1 Paraburkholderia sp.
CCGCGCATGAAGGACAATCAGGCACCGCCGAACTACTCGGCGACGATCGGCGGCGCGGGCGACTGGATCATCTCGAAGCCGTTCGGTTCAGAAATGGTGGTGCTGCTGATTACGCCGGTGCAGCTATTCGACAAGCCGCGCCAGGAAAGCGAGGCGCGCGCCGATTATCTGCGCGCGCTCGAGGCGCGGCTCACGCAGATTGGCGGCAAGTATGGGCAGGATCATATCGCCGCCGACTTCGCGCCGATCACGACGCGGCCGCGCTCGCCGTGAGCATCGCGCGCTGCGCGGGAAGCGTTCAAGCGTCAGCCGGTGAGTGAAGCGATGGCACGGCGCCGACCGCAGGCGCAACTACAGGCCATCGATTCGCGGTACGACCCGCAGCCTCAGTGCAGGTCCTTCACGACGCGAAAGCCGTCTTGCGATTGACGTACACCTGAACTGTATTTGAAGCGCGTCGCGCTGAGCATATAGTTGCCGCCTTCACGCCATGAGCCGCCGCGTATCACGCGCATCTCGCATCCGGGGCTGTCCCATGCGTGCCCGTCGGTGGGCGCGCCCTGGTAAGAGTTGTGCCAGCAGTCGGCGGTCCATTCCCAGACGCTACCGTTCATATCGTGCAAGCCGAGTGGATTCGGCGTGAACGACCCGACGCTTTCCGGACCTTCCTTGTGCCACGGGTCACCGCAATCCTTGCAATTCGCAGTGCCTTTGCGCATCTTTTCGCCCCACCAGTACGCGGTGGTGGTGCCTCCGCGATCCGCGTATTCCCATTCGGCTTCGGTCGGTAGACGATATGGCTTGCCCGTGGTGGTGGCGAGCCATTTAACGTATTGCTGCGCGTCGTCCCAACTGAGGTCGCGTGCCGGCGCGCTCTTGTTGCTATTGCTTTCGGGCGTGAGCTTTGCGCATGCATTGGCCGCCACGCACGCATTCCATTGCTCGACCGTCACCGGATATTTGCCGATCGCGAACGGCGTGCCGATGCTCACGCGATGGACCGGCTTTTCGGACGGGTCGTCGGTATTGCTGCCCATTGCGAACGAGCCAGCCGGTACCGCGATCATGATCGGACAGGCCGCGCAGTCGCGAATTTCCCCGGCACTGGGCGGATGCGCGACGGTCTTTTGCGCGAGCGGCGCGGCGGCCGCGGCGGCCGTGGCGCCTGACGCCGGCGCTGGCGCTGGCGTAGCGGGAGCCGGGGATGCGCGCGCGGGGACTTGGCTTGGCGCATTCGTCTGCGCGCTCGGGTGCGCAACTTGTGACGCGGCTGGCGTGGCAGGCGTGACGTGGCCGCTTTGCACCGTGGGTGCAACCGGTGGTGCACCGACTGCCGGCCCCGAGGCCGCCGTCGCGCGCAACCGATCGATACGTGCGTGCGCGAGCGTGGCGAAGCGGCCATTCGGGTAAGCCTTCAGATAAGCCTCGTAATCGCCCGGGTAATTGCTGTCCTTGATCGAATTCCAGAACGTGATTTCGTATTGCTCGGTACTGTCCTTCGGCAGAATCCCGCGGCTGCGCAGCGTGATCGAATGGCCGGGTGTCGTCGGAGACGCCGCACCGGTTTCATCTGCCAGAGCGGAAGAAGAAAGAGCGGCGGCAAGCCACGGTCGTTGCGCGCCCCCGGTCAGATCGCGAACCTCGGCGGCGACGCGGCGAAACAGCACTGCGGGCGGCAGTTGCGGTGTGTCGCGCAGTGCGCGCAGCAGTACATCGGTGTAGACGCCATGACGTGCGCCGTCCGCCGCGAAGCTACCAGGTGCGGTTGCATAGGCAATCACCGTATTCGCAGCTAACGTTGAAGTACCGATTCTCGTCCCATCGGATGTAAATGGATCGTTCAGACAGGTATCGAGAATCAGGAGATTGGGGCCATCCGCGTGAGCGGATTGCATCGCGCGCAGTACCGTGTTCAGGTCGACGCCGCTATTGATCAGTGCGGCCGGTGAGCGTGCCTCGGCCTGAAGATCGACCGTCGCCGGAATCAACAGTGTTTGCTGGCCGATCTGCAGTCCGTGTCCGGCGAAATAGAAAAGCGCGGTTTCGCTCCCGTCCCGTTGCGGGCCGGCGTGCAGACGCTGCTGGAACTCGTCGATTGCTTCGCGCATTTGCGCCGGCGTCGCATTCGTGCGGGCAATGACTTCGAAACCGCGAGCGAGCAGCGTGTCGCGCATTGCATCGGCATCGCGCGGCGCATTGTTTCGAAGCGGGCTGTTGGCATTGCCGTATTCGCCATTGCCAATCACGAGTGCAATGCGCCGATGACGCCCATCGTGTTGCACTGGCGCGAACGGCGATAGCAGCGAGGCGGGCTTTGGAGTCACGGCCGGCGCGGTACTCGCCAAAGTACTGACGGCCGGGTCGATGCTTTCAGGTTGCGTTGCGGCACCGGCGCTGGCCCACTGCGCCTCGATCGCGCCAGCCATGCACACCAGCAGGAATCTTCGCCACATCTTCATATCCTGTTTGTACCGGACAGAATTCAGGCATTCGAGCACTGCGCGGACCGCGGTATTCGCTGAATACCGCAGAACGGGTATCGATGCCGCATTGGTGATCCATCCGCATCCTGTCAATAACGATAGCACGCGCTTTGCGTGATAACGGGCCGTGAGCCGTCGATGCGTTATACGGTTAACGAGCATTGCGTATCTTTTTGGCAAGTTACGTCCTAAGCTGATTCACAAAGTCACCTCACACGGTCGTTTTAACAAGGCGGCGGTCCGCTCATTCGAGTCCGCGACACGCCGTTCGAACACCCGGAAGCACATTCGTAGCCGGGCCAGCCATGCCTCCTCTTCGGAGAGTGCGCTATGCGACGAAGAACCCGTGTTGCCCTTTTCCTCAGCAGACTGCATTCGGCGCGAGCGCACCTGGGTGCGTTGCGCACGGTTTTCTGCGCGATGCTCGTCGCGATATTGGCGAGCATCGCGCCGGGGGGCACCGCGCGGGCGGAACAAACGCCGTCGCCGCCCGGCGCCGAGGAGTACATCATCTGGCCGCCCGACGGCGCGGTGATCCACGGCGGCAAGCTGTGGGTGCGCATGGGTCTGCGCAATATGGGCGTGTGTCCGAAGGGCGTCGCGATTCCGAATACCGGTCACCATCATCTTCTGATCGACACCGACCTGCCGGCACTCGATCAGGAGATTCCGTCCGATCGCCAGCATCTGCATTTCGGCGCGGGCGAAACCGATGCGCGCATCGAGTTGCCACCCGGCAAGCACACGCTGCAACTGGTTCTTGGCGACCATAATCACGTGCCGCAAGTGCCGCCGGTATATTCGAAGAAGATCACCATCACCGTGCTCAAGGACTAGCGCATCGGTCCGCGCGGGTCAGCCGGAACGGAGAGACCACATGTACAAGATCATTGCGGCCACGGTGCTGAGCGCTTGCGCGGCATTGGCGGGATGGGCGATGCCGGAAACGTCGTTGGCCGGCACCACACCTGCGCCGCCGGGTGCCTATGCCTATATCGGTTACCCGAACGATGGCCAGGTCGTGCCCGCCAATAAGCCTTTTCGCGTATGGTTCGGGCTGCGTTTCATGGGCGTCGCGCCGAAAGGCGTGAAATACCCGAATACCGGCCACCATCATCTTCTGATCGACACCGATCTGCCGCCGATGGACCAGGAGATTCCATCGGATCGCCAGCATCTGCATTTCGGCGCGGGCGAAACGGAAACGATGATCCAATTGCCGCCGGGCAAGCATACGTTGCAGTTGCTGATGGGCGACGCGATGCATGTCCCGCACAACCCACCGGTTTACTCGAAGAAGATCACCGTGATCGCGCGCTGAATGCGCGCGAAAAGTACTGTCACGATGCAGCCGACAATTCGGTATTCGCTGTTGGCTGTGATCCACCATCCGCGCCTTGGCATTCCGCAGTGATCGACGCATCCGCGGCGATCGCTATTCGCGCGGTTCCTTGGCAGTAAAGGCATCCACGCGATTGACCGAGACAGACAGCACGCCTGGCATAGGCCATGCATCAGTAGCGTCCGAGCAGACAAGTTGCTCGAATCCCAACGCAGCCCGATGCGCTTCCCCCTACCAGGAGACTCACCATGAACACGCTGATGATCAAAGACCTGTCCAACACCGCGGAACTCGACGGCAAGGCAATGAGCGCCGTGCGCGGCGGTAACGGCTTTTACTATCCGATGTCGTCGTTGCATTACAGCTTCGCGCCCGTGTATGCGCCGAACAACAGCAAGACCGTCGACGCGACGCAGTTGATCAGCACGACGATGAACATTCAAAGCGCGAACGGCAACGACTCGGCGCTCGTTGCAGGCACTAAGACCACGATCGCTCCGCACGTGGAGTCGAGCAACAACATCTCCGTGTACTGAGCACCGGGCGCACGCGCGGATCGACCGTCCGCGCGTGCGAAGCCCGCCTTAGTGACTGCAAAAGATCACCTGTTCAATCGTCTTTTTCACGCACCTTCGCGCTTTCGCCCGCTTATCGGCTGATCCCCGTGCCGGCTGTTCCGCAGCTTCGCCAGCGAAGCCGCGTGGCGGAGGCTTGGCCCGATACAGCATTCTTCAGCGGAGCGGCCGGGCGCCACCGGAGACCGTCGTGTCAGCGTTGCCCGTTTCATCGCTCGCTTCATCGCTCGACTCGTTGCCTGATTTGTCGCCGGCGCCGGCCCCGGCGCCTGTCGCGTCGCTCGCTTCGCCGAATCGCCCGGGCATTGTCCACGCGCTCTCGGCGTCGCGTCGCGTGAGTCGCGCGCTGCGCGGCGTTTACGTGGCGGCCGCCTGCGCGTTTTCGCTGTGCGCGTGTGTCGATGTCAGCATGCCGGTCTACCAGCGTCCGGACACACCGGCGAAGACGTCCTGGTCGGATCACAAGGGCGCGCCGGTGTCGGCCGCCGAAACGATCCAGCCGGACTGGTGGAAAGGCTTCCAGGACCCGTATCTGGACACGCTGATCGACAAGGCGATTGCGGGAAACTTCGATATCCGGGTACTAGCCGCGCGCATCGACGTCGCGCACACGCAGATCACCGAAGCGAAAGCGGGCGCGCTGCCGACCATGGATCTCGGCGCCGGCGCTGACTTCGAAAAGACCACCGGCCAGACCTTCTCGAGAACGTATAACCTGGGGGCCCAGGTGAACTGGGACATCGACATCTGGGGAAAAGTCGAAAAAGGCGTGCAGGCGCAAAAGGCGGAATTCCACGCGAGCGAGGCCGATTGGCGCGCGGGATATCTCGAACTGGTCGCGAACGTGTCCAGTACCTATTTTCAAATCCTGCAATTCGACGATCAGATCGTGCAGCAGCAAAAGACACTCGGCACGAACCAGCAGATTCTCACGATCTACGAAGGCCAGGCCCGCAACGGTCTGGTGCCGCAAACGCAGGTGTTGCGCCAGCAGGCGGAAATCAACCGCCTGACGCATGATCTTTACGAGTTGCGCCGCTCGCGCGCGATCGCCAATAACGCGCTGTGCACGCTGCTCGGCGTGCCGGCCGGCGAATTCCAGCTGCCGCAAGGGCACCTGCAAGAGCGCGTGAAACTGCCGGACGTGCCGGACGGCTTGCCCGCCCAATTGCTCGCGCGGCGCCCCGATGTCGTCGCCGCTGAATTCCGCGTGCTGGAAGCCTATGACCTCGTCGGTCAGGCGAAGCTCGCGCAATTGCCGACCATTGGCCTGACCGCGCACGGTGGCACGGCGAGTACGGCGCTCAATAATCTGCTGAAATCGTTCACGTTCGGCTTGATGCCCAGCATCAATATTCCGCTGCTCGATCCGGGCACGCGCGCGCATGTGAAAGTGACTCAGGCCCAATCGAGCGTCGCCGACCAGCAATATCGCGTTGCCGTAATGGGTGCGTTCGAAGAAGTGGAGAACGCGTTGGTCAATCTGAGCTCGCACAAGGCGGAACGCGAGCAATTGCAGCAACAGGTGTCGCGTTTGCGAATCGTCGCCGACCAGATCCAGTCGCAATTGCGTCTTGGCGTGGTGTCGCAACTCGAAGTCTTCGAAACCGAACGTACGTTGCTCGAGGCGCAGCAAACGCTGCTTCAGAACCATCAGCAGATCCTGACGGACACCGTACTGCTATATAAGGCGCTGGGCGGCGGGTGGCCGAGCGTCGACGTGCAGGCTCAGGTCAAGAACAAGTAACGAAGTATTGAGCTAATCGGCAAGCTGGCGCGCAGCGCGGGTATTTCGGCCGATATGACGCGCCGATAGGGTGATGAACACACAATATGGAAATTGACACTCGTGATGCGTGACTTACAATCGTTTAAAGGTCAGCGTTCGCGCGGCTCTTCAATACAACTTCGTTGCGCCGTCGTTTCTCGTCCCGCTTCCGCCGCATTCTCGCCGCGGATTAACGCTTCGTGTTCCAGATAAAATGGCCGCCGGCGAAGCTTCGATTGCTGAAATGCGCGCGACAGTAGACGCTGCCTTCGACGTGGTGCTGTCGCCGGTTGCGTGCGCGCAACGTCCGGCACTCGACACCATTCGCATCGTCGACAATCTTTTCGCCATCGGCCGCAGCGAAGCGCCGTTCAACGACTACCCGCCGCAGTGGACCGCGCGACTGTCGCGCCGGCACGCGCGGGTTTTTACCGAGCACGGCGCGGTTTACGTGGCCGATCTTGGCAGCAAAAACGGCACGACCGTCAATGGCGTCGCAGTACGCCAAATCCCCGCGCGAGTGCGTGCGGGCGACGAAC
>NZ_DASXHN010000190.1:0-6457 GCF_036488505.1 Paraburkholderia sp.
CTCGCCAGTTCCAGATAGTCGTTCTGTGAACGCGGACCGCCGCAGAGCGTTGCAAAGTCGAACCAGACCACACCATCTGCACGTCGCAACGCTTTGAGCTCGCGCTTTTCGATGCGCAGAATCGGGCTTTCGTCGGGCACCGCGGCGAGGCGCGCGTACGCGTCGCGCAACGCCTTGCCGGCAGCGGCGTCCAGCGGCGTGTGATACACCTCCACCTGAGCAAGCGTGCGCTGCCGGTAGTCGACGCCTGCATCGACGTTGATCACGTCGAGCTTCTGCTTGATCAACTCGATCGCGGGCAGCATGCGATCGCGATGCAGGCCATCCGGGTACAGCGTGTCCGGATCGTAGTTGGACGTCATCACGAACTGCACGCCATTCTCGAACAGCTTGTCGAGCAGCCGATAGAGAATCATCGCGTCGGCGATATCCGAGACATGGAACTCGTCGAAACAGATCAGCCGATAACGCTTTGCAATGCGGCGCGCGAGTTCGTCGAGCGGATCAGCCTGGCCCTTCAATTCTTCCAGTTCGCGATGCACTTCGCGCATGAACTCGTGGAAATGCAGACGCGTTTTTCGCTGCACCGGCACGATCATGTAGAAGCTGTCCATCAGGAAGCTCTTGCCTCGCCCGACCCCACCCCACATGTACACGCCGCGCGGCAGGTCCGGGTGAATGATCAGCTTCTTGAACGCGTTCGAGCGGCGCGACTTGTATTCGACCCACTCCTCATAGCACCGCTGCAGCCGCTCGACCGCCGCGCGCTGCGCCGGATCGGACTGGTAACTGCGCGTCTGCAGTTCTTTTTCGTAGTATTCGGTGACGTTCATCGTGTTGCTGCAAAAAAAGGCGGGAGGGAATGAACCCGCCCGCCCTGGTGATACCGAAGATGCGTTCAGTCAGGCGTGCGCGATTACATGTTCAGCGCGCGCTTGTCGACCGCAAGTGCCGCTTCGCGCATGACTTCCGACAGCGACGGGTGCGGATGGCAGATCCGGCCGATGTCTTCCGACGCGGCCTTGAATTCCATCGCCACCACGGCTTCGGCGATCAGGTCCGATGCGTTCGCCGAGATGATGTGCACGCCGAGCAGTTCGTCGGTCTTCGCGTCGGCGATCATCTTGACGAAACCGTCCGCCTTGTTGATGCCGAGCGCGCGGCCGTTCGCCATGAACGGGAACTGGCCGGTCTTGATCTCGCGGCCTTCCGCCTTCAGTTGCTGTTCCGTCTTGCCGACCCATGCGATTTCCGGTTCGGTGTAGATCACCCACGGAATGCAGTTGTAGTCGATGTGCGGCTTCTGACCGTCGATCACTTCGGCGACCAGTACGCCTTCGTCTTCCGCCTTGTGCGCAAGCATCGGGCCACGCACCACGTCGCCGATCGCGTACACGTTTGGCACCGACGTCGCGCAGTGGTCATCCACGTCGATGAAGCCGCGCTCGTTGGCCTTCAGGCCGATCGCCTCCAGCCCGAGGTTGTCGGTGTTCGGCACCCGGCCGATCGACACGATCAGGCGGTCGGCTTCGAGCGACTGCGCGTTGCCGTCCTTGTCCGTGTAGGCGATCGTTACGCTGTTGTCGGTGGTCTTCACTTCGCCGACCTTCACGCCGACGTGGATGTCGAGACCCTGCTTCTTGAACTGCTTGGCCGCTTCCTTCGCGAGCGCCTGGTCAGCCGCGCCGAGAAATTCGGGCAGCGCTTCGAGCACGGTCACTTCCGCGCCGAGACGGCGCCACACCGAGCCGAGTTCCAGACCGATCACGCCCGCGCCGATCACCGCGAGCTTCTTCGGTGCGGAGTCGAACGACAGCGCGCCTTCGTTGTCGGCGACGATCCTGTTGTCGACCGGAATGCCCGGCAGATGACGCGCCTTCGAACCCGTCGCGAGGATCACGTTCTTCGCGGTGACGACTTCGGTTTCACCCTCGCCGCTCACTTCGATCTGCACGCCGGCATCGGTACGGCCGGTGAACTTGCCGTGGCCCTTGAGCCACGTGATCTTGTTCTTGCGGAACAGGAATTCGATACCCTTGGTCATCTTCTCGACGATGCCTTCCTTGCGGGACATCATCTTCGAGATATCGACCTTCACGTTTTCGACCAGGATGCCGTGGTCGGCGAGGTGGTGTGATGCGTTTTCAAACTCTTCCGACGACGCGAGCAGCGCCTTCGACGGAATGCAGCCGACGTTCAGGCAGGTGCCACCGAGCTTCAGCGCGCCGGCCGGGTTCTTCCAATTTTCGATACATGCGACGCTCTTGCCGAGCTGCGCTGCGCGAATGGCGGCAATGTAACCGCCAGGGCCTGCGCCGATCACGACGACGTCAAATTCTTTGGACATGACAATCCCTTTGATGGCGGAACGGCGCCGGGCCACGTTGCGTGGCGCGCGCCGTTCCTGTGCTGCGGTGTTCTAAGGACGTGCTATTCAGACGGCGCCAGCCCGCGCGATGCGGGGCGGCGCCGCCAGTACCGGCGCTTACAGGTCGAGCAGCAGGCGAGCCGGATCTTCCAGCGCGTCCTTCATCGCGACCAGCGACAGCACGGCTTCGCGGCCGTCGATGATACGGTGGTCGTAGGACAGCGCAAGATAGTTCATCGGGCGGATCACGATCTGGCCGTTTTCGACTACGGCGCGTTCCTTGGTCGCGTGCACACCGAGAATCGCGGACTGCGGCGGGTTGATGATCGGGGTCGACAGCATCGAGCCGAACACGCCGCCGTTCGAGATCGAGAACGTGCCGCCGGTCATTTCTTCGATCGACAGCTTGCCGTCCTTCGCCTTCTGGCCGAATTCCGCGATCTTTTTCTCGATGTCGGCGAGGCTCAACTGGTCGGCGTTGCGCAGGATCGGCACCACCAGACCGCGCGGCGAACCGACGGCGATACCAATGTCGAAGTAGCCGTGATAGACGATGTCGTTACCGTCGATCGACGCGTTCACCAGCGGGAACTTCTTCAGCGCGTGCACCGCCGCCTTCACGAAGAACGACATGAAGCCGAGCTTCACGCCATGTTCCTTCTCGAACCTGTCCTTGTACTTGTTGCGCAGGTCCATCACCGGAGCCATGTTCACTTCGTTGAACGTGGTCAGGATCGCGTTGGTTTGCTGCGACTCGAGCAGACGCTCGGCGATACGCGCACGCAGACGCGACATCGGCACCCGCTGTTCCGGACGATCCTTCAGCCACTGGTCGGCCGATGCCGGGGGTTTGACGTCCGGCAGCGACGGCTTCGCGGCCTTCGGGGCGGCAGCCGGTGCCGGCGCGGCCTTGGCAGCCGCCGGCGCGGCCTGGCCAGCAGCCAGCACGTCGCCCTTCGTGATGCGGCCGTCACGGCCCGTGCCGGCGACATCGCCCGCGCTCAGACCCTGCTCGGCCATCAGCTTGCCGGCGGCCGGCGAAGCAGCGGTGTTCGAACCTGTTGCGGCGGCGGCTTGTGCTGCCGGTGCTGCGGTAGCCGGAGCGGCGGCCCGAGCCGGCTTCACCTCGGCTTCGACAGCGGCGGCGCCGGCCTTGCCTTCCGTGTCGATTTTCGCGATCACCTGGTCGGCGACGACGGTGTCACCGTCGTTCGCGATGACTTGCGCGAGAACACCGGCCGAGGGCGCCGGCACTTCGAGCACGACTTTGTCGGTCTCGATTTCGATGAGGATTTCGTCCTGGGCGACAGCCTCGCCGGGCTTCTTCTTCCACTGCAGCATGGTCGCTTCCGAGACCGACTCGGAGAGCTGGGGAACCTTGACTTCAACAATAGCCATTATGAGTATCCTGAATACGTATCGGGTGACGGCACTAAACCTCGACCGCCCGCGAACCGTGCACGCCGCGCCTAAACCTCATGGGATCGTCCGGCGCGGCGCGGGAAAGCGCACTGCGCTTTCCCGGCTCGTCTATTTTCTTATTTAGCGATCGACGCGCTCTTGAGGCGGCCGAAAGCGCCTTCGACCAGCGCCTTCTGCTGCTCGTAGTGCTTCGCGTAGTAGCCGACTGCCGGCGAGGCCGAAGCCGGACGACCGCTGTAGGCGAGCTTCTGTCCTTCCTTCATGCCTTCCTTCAGATGGTGCTCGATGTAGAACCACGGGCCCTGATTCTGCGGCTCGTCCTGCACCCACACCACTTCGGTCGCGTTGTCGAACTTCTTCATCTCCGCTTCGAACTGCTTATGCGCGAACGGATACAGCTGTTCGATACGGAGAATCGCGACGTCGTTCGCCTTCGCTTCGCGGCGATGCGCGACGAGGTCGTAGTACACGCGGCCCGAGCACACCAGCACGCGCTTGACCTTCTTCGCGTCGATCGCTTCGTCGGCTTCGCCCAGCACCGGCTGGAACGAACCCTTCGCGAGTTCCGACAGATCGGACACGGCTTCCTTGTGACGCAGCAGTGACTTCGGCGTCGCGACGATCAGCGGCTTGCGGAACAGGCGGATCATCTGACGGCGCAGCAGGTGGAAAATCTGCGCCGGCGTGGTGGGTTGAACGACCTGCATGTTGTGGTCTGCGCACAGTTGCAGGAAACGCTCGATACGCGCCGACGAGTGCTCCGGACCCTGGCCTTCGTAGCCGTGCGGCAGCAGCATGGTCAGGCCCGACACGCGGCCCCACTTGACTTCGCCCGACGAGATGAACTGGTCGATGACGACCTGTGCGCCGTTCACGAAGTCGCCGAACTGCGCTTCCCACGCGACGAACGTGTTCGGCTCAGCGGTCGAGTAGCCGTATTCGAAGCCCAGCACCGCTTCTTCCGACAGCACCGAGTCGATCACCGTAAACTTCGCCTGGCCTTCGGCGATGTTCTGCAGCGGCACGTAGGTGCCGTCGTTCCAGCGTTCGCGGTTCTGATCGTGCAGCACCGCGTGGCGGTGCGTGAACGTACCGCGGCCCGAGTCCTGACCGGTCAGGCGCACCGCATAACCGGATGCGACCAGCGATGCGAACGCGAGGTGTTCGCCCATGCCCCAGTCGAGCTTCGCTTCGCCGCGGCCCATCGCGCGACGGTCGTTGATCACGCGCTCGACGAGCGGGTGAACCTTGAAGTTTTCCGGGATCGTGGTGATGCGCTCGGCGAGGCGCTTGAGTTCCGCGAGCGGCACGGCCGTGTCGGCCGCGTCGGTCCACTTGCGGTTCAGGAACGGCACCCAGTCCACCGCGTACTTGCTCTTGTAGTTCGAGAGCACCGGGTCGACCGTGTGATGGCCTTCGTCCATCGCCTTGCGGTAAGCCTTGACGAATTCGTCGCCTTCCTCGGCCGTGATCACACCCTGCTGCACCAGCTTTTCAGCGTACAGCGCGCGCGTGCCCGGATGCCTGGCGATCGTTTTGTACATCAACGGCTGCGTGACGGCCGGCGTGTCCTGCTCGTTGTGGCCCAGTTTGCGGAAACAAACGATGTCGACGACGACGTCCTTGTGGAACTGCATCCGGAAGTCGATCGCCATCTGCGTAGCCAGCACGACCGCTTCGGGATCGTCGCCGTTCACGTGCAGCACCGGCGCCTCGATCATCTTGACGACGTCCGAGCAGTACAACGTGGAGCGCGAGTCGCGCGGGTCCGACGTCGTGAAGCCGATCTGGTTGTTGATGACGATGTGCAGCGTGCCGTGGGTGCCGTAGCCGCGCGTTTGCGCGAGGTTCAGCGTTTCCATCACGACGCCCTGGCCCGCGAACGCCGCGTCGCCGTGGATTTGCACCGGCAGCACCTGCAGGCCCGAGTCGTCGCCACGACGGTCCATGCGTGCCTTTGCCGAACCCTCGACCACCGGGTTGACGATTTCGAGGTGCGACGGGTTGAACGCGAGCGACAGGTGGACCGGGCCGCCCTCCGTCGAGACGTCCGACGAGAAACCCTTGTGGTACTTCACGTCGCCTGCCGGCAGATCGTCGACGTGCTTGCCCTCGAATTCGGCGAAGAGGTCGGCCGGCATCTTGCCGAGCGTGTTGACCAGCACGTTCAGACGGCCACGGTGTGCCATGCCGATGACGATTTCCTGCACGCCGTTGGCGCCGCCGTGACGCACCACTTCGTCCATCGACGCGATGAAGCTCTCGCCACCTTCGAGCGAGAAGCGTTTCTGGCCGACGTACTTGGTATGCAGGAAACGCTCGAGGCCTTCGGCGGCCGTCAGGCGGTTCAGGATATGCTTCTTCTTTTCGTTGCTGAAGTTCGGCGTCGAACGGATCGACTCGAGCTTCTCCTTCCACCAGCGCTTCTGCTCGGGATCGCTGATGTACATGTACTCGGCGCCGATCGTGCCGCAGTATGTATCGCGCAGGGCCTTGACGATGTCGCGCAGCGTGCCGCGCTCGAACCCGAAGTACAGATTCGTTGCGCTGAACTCCTGGTCCATGTCGGCTTCGGTGAAGTCGTAGAACGCGGGTTCAAGTTCGGGGATCGCGGGACGTTCGCGGCGCTTCAGAGGATCGAGATTGGCCCATTGCGAGCCGAGGAAG
>NZ_DASXHN010000191.1:0-5132 GCF_036488505.1 Paraburkholderia sp.
CGTCGTGAACCTCGCCGATCTTGTGGGTCACGCCGGTGTAGAACAGGATGCGTTCAGTGGTGGTGGTTTTGCCGGCATCGATGTGAGCGCTGATGCCGATATTCCGGTAGCGCTCGATGGGAGTCTTGCGGGGCACGTGAATCTCCTTGGAATGGTGCGCCTGGAACGCATGCCGGGCGGCCGTACGGGCCGCCCGGTGAGTCTGTCCGGGTCCTGCAGAACAGAGCTTACAAGAATAGCGCGTCGGTCGGTCTTTTGCATGAACCCTGCCAGCCGGCGGCGCGCCCGTCCGCGCGCGGCTTCGCGTACAAAAAAGCCGGCGCCTCGGGGAGGCGCCGGCTTTTTGCGGACCAGCAGCGCCGCGCTGGCGCAACGAGGCGACGCGGGTGGCCGCGCTGGGCTAGGCGGCTTACTGCGTCGGCCCCGGCACCGGCGGCAAGCCCTGGATCTGCATCCCCGGCTTGATGCCCTTTGACGAGAACCAGCCTTTGCTCATTTCAAGCGCGAACACGCCGTTGTGCGTCGGGCAGTGGTTGTTGGTGGTCTCGGCCTGCATCTCGTCGATGTCGGTAATCGTGCCGTCCGCGCGCATGAACGCGATCGACAGCGGAATCAGCGTGTTCTTCATCCAGAAGCAGTGGCCGGCGTTTTCGTTGAACACGAACAGCATGCCTTCGTTCGGCGCGAGCCTGGTGCGGTACATCAAGCCCTGTTCGCGGTCCGCGTCGGTGGCGGCGACGGCCGCGTCGATCACGAACATGCCTGCGGTCAGCTTGACGCGCGGAAATTCGCCCGGCTGCTTCGCACCCGGCGGCATCTGCTGCGCGTGAGCGGGGGCGGTGGTGGCGGCAAACGAAATCGCCGCGAGCGGCAGTGCGACGGCAAGAGCAAAGCGCGCCATCAACGAGCGCATGGAAAATCGCACGGCAAGACTCCTTGCTGAAATTAACTCGCGCATGTTACGCGAGCGCGTCAAAAACAAAAAGGCAGATCGCCTTGCGGTGATCTGCCTTACAACGCCGTAAGAACGGCAATGAAGCGTGTTCCTGACTGCGTTTTTACAAGCAACTTATTCCGAAGCTGCCGAAGCTGCAGCAGCAGTTGCTGCCTTCTTGTGCGACTTCTTGTGAGCGTGCTTCGTGGTCTTCTTTGCTGCTGCCGCCGGGGCTGCCGAAGCTGCTTCCGGAGCCGAAGCTTGTGCGAATGCTGCCGTTGCGAAGAGGCCAGCGACCAGAGCGGCGATCAGTTTGTTCATTTTGTAAATCCTCAGCTTGAGTTAATTAACCAATGACCCGGCTTATATAGAGTCATGTCGGTAAACGTGCCATCCACCTTTCGGTTGACAGCGCATCGAACAAATTACTTCGACGCGTCTGTTAGCGGTCGGACTTCCGTGCTCGCCGCGAAAACGGCTTGCGCAAAGGTCTTTAAGGCTCAATGCCGGATAGCTTCAGCGGCATCTGCGTCGAATAACGCGTGGGATTGAACAGCGGTTGACGCGGCGCACGCCGAAATTTTTATCGGGATAAAAGGCGGTGAAAATGCGTTGCACCGGCTCGCGCAAGCGTGCTTGTTTGACGCGCTTTCGACGCGCGTTTCGCGAGTGAGTTTGTTTGTCGGTACAACGAGTTAGAAGCGATTGTCACAACTGTGAAACGCATGTCGGGCAGCACTTGCAGGTGGAGTCGCGGGTTCGTCACGCGTTCACGCGATGCCGTCCCACGGCGCGTTCGAACGCACTTCGATGCTTTGTCCGGGCTGAAGTCGCAAAGAAAAAATGTCCAGCGCGCCGACGCCGACGCGCACCAGACGCAGCGTCGGAAAGCCGACCGCGGCTGTCATGCGGCGCACCTGGCGGTTCTTGCCTTCGCTGATCGACAGCTCGATCCAAGTGGTGGGTATCGCGGCGCGATAGCGGATCGGCGGCGTGCGCGTCCATAACGCGTCGTCCGGCTCCACGCAGGTCGCGCGGCACGGACGGGTGACGTAGTCGCCGAGATCGACGCCGGCGGCAAGTTTCTTCAACGCGGCGTCGTCGATCGCGCCTTCGACTTGTGCCCAATAGCGTTTGACGAGCTTGTGACGCGGCTCCGCGATGCGCGCTTGCAATGCGCCGTCGTCGGTGAGCAGAAGCAGGCCTTCGCTATCGGAGTCGAGCCGGCCCGCCGGATAGACGCCGGGCACCTTGACCCAGTCGGCGAGCGATTCGCGGGTCTCATGCGGTGAAAACTGGCAGATGGTGCCGAACGGCTTGTTCAGGGCAAGAAGGCGCATAGGTGAGACGGCAGACGGATGGAACTCGCGCGGATCGAAGCGCCGGCGCGGCTCGGAAAATTGTCACAGAATACGTCGCGACGCTTGCGCGCGGCTCTTTGAGAGCCTGCCGCGCGCGCGTCGGTCCGGTCATGAATGGCGCGATAGTAATCGATAAAGCGGCATCGGAACTCCACGCTCTTATAGATGAGCGGGGCGTGCCCGGCCATTCGCCGATGCCGCGAAAGCGGTAGCCGCAGGGCGCCGCGTCGCGCGCGGGGCGTGGGCTAGAATAGCGGCCAGGCCGCTCGCGGGCGTCCGGCATCGCGCGGCGAGTGGCGCCTTTTTCGCAGTCTTCGATCAGCTTTTGCACAGCTTTCACTGGAGTCCGATCATGCCGTATCAGCACATCAAGGTCCCGGCGGGTGGCGACAGGATTACCGTCAACGGCGATTTCTCGCTCAATGTTCCCGACCAGCCGATCATCCCGTTTATCGAAGGCGACGGCACCGGTGTCGATATCACGCCGGTCATGATCAAGGTCGTGGATGCGGCGGTCGAGAAGGCCTACGCGGGCAACAGGAAAATCCACTGGTTGGAAATCTACGCGGGCGAGAAGGCGACCAGACTGTACGGCCCGGACGTGTGGCTGCCGGAAGAAACGCTGCAGGCGGTCCGGGAATACGTGGTGTCGATCAAGGGGCCGCTCACCGCGCCGGTCAGCGGGGGCATTCGCTCGCTGAACGTCGCGCTGCGTCAGGAGCTCGATCTGTACGTGTGCCTGCGTCCGGTGCGGTATTTCAATGGCGTGCCGTCGCCGGTGCGCGAGCCCGAAAAGACCAATATGGTGATCTTTCGCGAGAACTCCGAAGACATCTACGCGGGAATCGAATGGCCGGCCGAGTCTGAGCAGGCGAAGAAGCTGATCCGTTTCCTGCGCGATGAAATGGGCGTGAAGACGATCCGCTTTCCGGAGTCCTCCGGGGTCGGCGTGAAGCCGGTGTCGCGCGAGGGCACCGAGCGTCTGGTGCGCAAGGCGATCCAGTACGCGATCGACAACGAGCGCCGCTCTGTCACGCTGGTGCACAAGGGCAACATCATGAAGTACACCGAAGGCGCGTTCCGCGACTACGGTTATGCGCTTGCGCAAAAGGAGTTCAACGCGGAGCTGATCGACGGCGGTCCGCGGATGAAGGTGAAGAATCCGAAGACGGGCGGCGACGTGGTCGTAAAGGATGTGATCGCCGATGCGTTCCTGCAGCAAATTCTGCTGCGCCCGGCCGAATACGATGTGATCGCGACGCTGAACCTGAACGGCGACTATGTGTCCGATGCACTTGCCGCGCAGGTTGGCGGCATCGGCATTGCGCCGGGCGCGAACCTGTCGGATTCGGTCGCGATGTTCGAAGCGACGCATGGCACCGCGCCGAAGTACGCAGGCAAGGTCTACGTGAATCCGGGCTCGGAAATTCTTTCGGCGGAAATGATGCTGCGCCACCTCGGCTGGTTGGAGGCCGCGGATTTGATTATCAGCTCGATGGAAAAATCGATTCTGCAAAAGCGCGTGACTTACGACTTTGCCCGTCTGATGGAAGGCGCGACTCAAGTCTCGTGCTCAGCATTTGGACAAGTGATGATCGACAATATGTGATTAATGCGCGGATTTTATCTGGTGCGCATAAATGCCGGTGCCGACCACGGTCCGGAGTATTGCTTCACCTGGAATGCTGGCCGATTTTCAGCCGTTAAATCGGTGGCACAAAAAACGGCGCTGAGAAAAAGAAACCCGGCGCGAAGCCGGGTTTCAAAGGACGGGTATCGAATTGCTTCAGGCGGGTGCCTGAATGTTCGATGCCTGTTTGCCTTTCGGGCCTTGGACGACCTCGAAGGTGACCTTCTGGCCTTCCTTGAGGGTTTTGAACCCATTCATCTGGATGGCCGAGAAGTGTGCAAACAGATCCTCACCACCCTCGTCAGGCGTGATGAATCCGAAACCTTTTGCGTCGTTAAACCATTTGACCGTACCAGTTGCCATTTCCAACTTCCCCTGTAACTCATGTCACTACCACGAGCCCTCGAAAAGCCACGACCACACGAAGTAGCCGCTCCCTCCTCACAAGCTCACCATCGGCATTTTTTCGAGAATAATGGCGCAGTGAAAAAAGTGCCAGCTTGATTGTTGGGGCTCTTTATTCGAGTGTCAAGAAAATTTTGAGACGCCGTTGTCGCGTTGCAAACGCGCTGCTTTTCCAGGGTTTTTACCGCTTCCGTTATGTGCGCTTGCGCAAGCGGCATGGCTTGAAAAGTCGCATAATCGACTCACATGCTTGCTGTACCCGACGCGCCGAAGCCGGCTGCCGGAGCGCTCCAAGCCAGCTCAGGCAGGTTGTGCGATACTCGATCCAACCGCGGCGCAGCACGCGCTGCGCAGCACTACGGAGAGGGCCGGTACCGCAATCGGCCCGTCGAAACGCGCGTGCCCGGGTCTTCATGACAGGATTGTGACCGGCCGGGCGGCAGCGAACGGGCGCATCGGCCGGCTGGCCGAGTTTTGGCAGGATTGCGGGCCTGTCCTAGTTGTTTAGAATGGGTGTATGGCGATTATCCCGGACAAGCAGGACGGCACCGTACTGGAGCGGCAGGAGCAGCAACTCAAGCCGCCGTCCATGTACAAGGTGGTGCTGCTGAATGACGACTTCACGCCAATGGAATTTGTCGTGATGGTCGTGCAGGAATATTTCAATAAAGATCGTGAAACCGCAACGCAGGTCATGTTGAAGGTGCATCGCGAGGGCAGGGGAGTTTGTGGGGTCTATACGCGGGACATCGCGTCGACCAAAGTCGAGCAAGTCGTTACCCACGCACGGCAGGCCGGGCAT
>NZ_DASXHN010000234.1:0-7246 GCF_036488505.1 Paraburkholderia sp.
CGAGCACCGGTTGAAAGCTCTCATAAGGATGATGCAGCAGCACGTCCCCCTGATCGATCACGTCGAACATGCTGGTGCTGTTGGCGATCTGCGGCGGGATCGCTGGAATATGCGGAACGAATTTCAGGTCGGGCCGGTCCACCATCTCCGGCAATTGCATCAGCCGCACGAGATTGACGGGGCCGTCGGCGAAATAGCAATCCTTGGTGGTGAGGCCGCTTTCGTCGAGCAGGCGCCGCACGACATGCGTGGGCGTCTCCGCCGACACTTCGAGCCGCACCGCGTTGCCCAGATGGCGCGCCGGCAGTTCGCCCTGCAGCGCGACACGCAGATTGGTGATTTCGTCTTCGTCGACGAACAGTTCGCTATTGCGTGTGATGCGAAACTGGTTGCAGGTGCGCACCACCAGGTTCGGGAAAAGCTCGCCGACAAAGCGCTGCAGCAACGAGCTCAGCAGCACGAAACCATGCGGATAGCCTGACAGTTCCTGCGGCATGCGCACGAGCCGCGGCAAGGCGCGCGGCGCTTGCACGATGCCCATCATCGCCTGGCGGCCGAACGCATCCTTGCCTTCGAGTTCGACGACGAAGTTCAGGCTCTTGTTGAGCACGCGCGGAAACGGGTGAGCCGGATCGAGGCCGATCGGCGTGAGCACCGGCAGCAGTTCGTCGAAGAAGTAGTCGCGCGCCCATTCGGTCTGCGCTTCGTTCCACGCTTCAGTGCCGTGAAAATAGATGCCTTCTGCTTCGAGCGCGGTGAGCACCGTGTCGTGCAACATGGTGTACTGGCGATGCACGAGCCTCTGCGCGCGCTCGACCACGAGGTCGTACACGTGCTGCAGCGACATGCCGTCCGGCGACAGCGCGCCCGGGTTGTCGCGCATCTGTTCCTGCAGTCCGGCCATGCGGACTTCGAAGAATTCGTCGAGGTTGCTACTGGTGATGCAGATGAAACGCAGGCGTTCGAGCAAAGGGACGGCAGGGTCGGCAGCTTGTGCCAACACACGCTCGTTGAAACCCAGAATGCCCAGCTCGCGATTCAATAAGGGGTAGCGGATGGACATCGGCAGCGAGAATGGAATGTCAGGAAGGGAGACGTAAAGACGCTCGGAAATTCTCACAGTATGATGACGTTGTTATGACATTCTCGAAGTTATAAATTCTACGCCGTATTCATTGCGTGTCGTAATTATGACGCAGTGTGTGTGGGACCATAGGGCACCCCCATTACTGCGAGGCGACATCGTGAGGTCCGGTACGCTTAGAATGGCGTCTTTGAACAGCGCGGCCGGCCACAAGGCGCCCAAGGCATCCGGCGGACACCCGGCGCCTTCCGCGTCGAACGCCGCCGCGCTCGCACGCATGGAGTCCGCTTACTCGATGGTTACTACCCCGCAACTCCTTGCTGCCGTCGATCTCGGCTCGAACAGCTTCCGCCTGATCGTGGGCCGGGTCGAGGAAACCGACGCGGGCAGCCAGATCTATCAGGTCGACGCCTTGCGCGAGCCGGTGCGCCTTGCGGCCGGCCTGTCGCGCGACAAGATGCTCGACCGTGCCTCGCAAGTGCGCGGCTGGGATGCGCTCAAGCGCTTCGGCGAACGCCTGCGCGACTTTCATCCCGATCATGTTCGCGCCGTCGCCACCAACACGCTGCGCATCGCTAAGAACGCGGGCGAGTTTCTCGGCGAAGCGCAAGCCGCGCTGGGTTTTCCTATCGAAGTGATCGCCGGGCGTGAAGAAGCGCGCCTGATTTATGCAGGGGCTGCACACTCCGTGCCCGCGAGCGCGGGCAAGCGTCTCGTGGTGGATATCGGCGGCGGCTCGACGGAATTCATCATCGGTTCGCACTACACGCCGATCAAGATGGAGAGCCTGTATATCGGCTGCGTGAGCCACAGCCGCGCATTCTTCCCGGCGGGCAATGTCGACGAATACACGATGCGCCAGGCCGAACTCGCCGCGAGCCGTGAAATTCAGATCATTTCCGCCGAATACAAGAAAACCGGGTGGGAGCAGGCGATTGGCTCGTCCGGCACCGCGCGGGCGCTCGCCGAACTCGTCGAGGCGAATGGCTTCAACGATCCGGGCGTCACGCACGGCATCTCGCGCGGTGGGCTGGAGCGCCTCAAGCGCGCGCTGATCAAGGCGGAAAACGTCAATCGTCTGAAGCTGGTCGCGTTGAAGGGCGATCGTATTCCGGTGCTGGCCGGTGGCCTGTCGATCATGATCGCGGTGTTCGACGAACTCGGCGTCGACTATGTCGATACCACGGACGGCGCGCTGCGCCTCGGCGTGCTGTACGACCTGCTAGGCCGTTCGCAGCACGAGGACATGCGCACGGTGACGGTGGAGGGCTTCATGCGCCGCTATGGCGTCGATCGCGCGCAGGCGGGGCGTATCGGCGAGTTGTCGATGAGCTTCTACGACCAGTTCGTCGAGCCGGACGAAGAACGTCGCGTGGAAAACCGCATGTTCATCGGCTGGGCGGCTTCGCTGCATGAAATCGGGTTGTCGATCTCGCATAGCGCGTATCACAAGCATTCGGCGTATATCGCGAGCAACGCCGACATGCCGGGCTTTTCGCGCACCGACCAGGCGCGCCTCGCCGCGCTTGTGCTCGGCCATGCGGGCAAGCTCGGCAAGCTGTCGCAGACGCGCGATGTCGAATGGCCGCTGCTGTTCTGCCTGCGGCTCGCGGCATTGCTGTGCCGTCGACGCGCGGACGTCGGCCTGCCGGGCATCACGGTTACCCAGGCGAACGGCGGCTACGAGGTGCGTCTGCCGAACGAGTGGGTCGCCAACAATCCGTTGACCGACTACAGCCTGATCCAGGAAGCGGCGGAGTGGGAGAAGGTCGGGATTCCGTATCGGGTCGTGTATACCGACGATTGATGCGCGGCCCCGAAGTGCGGCCCCGAAGTGCGGCCCCGAAGTGCGGCCCCGAAGTGCGGCCGCTGCTGCGTGCCAACGCGCATGCGCGAGATTCTCAACGACCAAGCCCGGCAACACATGTCGGGCTTTTCATTTCGCATGGGCCGGCCGGCCATCGCGACCGGCCGCGTTCAGCGCGCTTACTGCGGCAATGCATCACCGAGGAAGTGACGCGCATAGCGCGCATTGATATCGGACAGGCGGAACAGCGTCAGGAAATCGGCGGTGTTGAAATCGGGATCCCATGCCGGCGCGCCGCAAATCTTCGCGCCCAGCCGCAGATAGCCCTTCACGAGCGGCGGCGGCGCGACCTCGGCGCCCGTGTGCAGATCGTCGACGGGCAGCGGCGTGTGCGCAAATGCGCGATATTCCGGCGCCGTCAGCGCGCTCTCGCGCAGCGAGCAGTACAGGTTCGCCGCATAGTGACCACCGTCGACCATCGCGACGCTCGCGCAGCCGAGCATCGTCTCGTAGCCGTTGTGCTTCATATACGCAGCGAGCCCCGCCCACAGCGACATGATGACCGAGCCGCTGCGGTAGTCGGCATGCACGCACGAGCGGCCGACTTCGACCATCTTCGCGCGCAGATGCGTGAGACGCGACACGTCGAACTCGCTTTCCGCGTACAGGCGGCCGATGCGCGCGGCCTGATGCGGCGGCAGCGCGCGATAGGTGCCGACCACTTGCAGCGTGTCGAGATCGCGCACCAGCAGATGGTCGCAGTACGAGTCGAATGCGTCGACGTCGAGGCCTTGGGGTCCGGTCAGGCGCGCGCCCATTTCGTCGGCGAACACGCGGTAGCGCAGACGCTGCGCTTCACGCAGTTCCTCGTCGGTGCGCGCCCACGACACTTGCAGCCGATGCTGCGCGGTAACCGTTTCCTCGGCGCGCGGCAGACGGCGCGATTCGAGCAGCGAGGCGAAGGGCAGGGTGGGCGTCGGCAGTTCTCGCATTGGCGGTCCTGATCGAAAAAAGAGGGATTTCTTTTTTCGCCAATGTAGTAACGCGTGGTGACGCTTGCATGGCAAACCGATGACGATTGGATGACTGCCCGTAAGCCGCGCGCGCGAGTCTTGTAATGTCGGGGAGGGCCGCGCTCAGATCAGATCCGGAGTGATGGCCGCACGCAACACCGCCTGGTCTTCGCCGTCGCGCTCGCGGCTGGCAATCCACCAGATGCCGGCCTTCTTTACAGGCCAGCTCGCGTGGATGTCGCCGATCAGGCGGGCGGCCACGTGACCGAGCGTCGGCTGATGTCCGACGATCACCACCGCCTGCGCGATCCCGCCGGGCCAGCCGGCCGCTGCGAGCACGTCGTTCGCGCTCGCGTTCGGCGCAATTTCGCGCACCACGCGATACTGGTCGGTCAGCGTTTCCGCGGTCTGGATCGTGCGCACCGCGGGGCTCACGAGCACGATCGCGTCATCGGGCAGACGGGTGCGCAGCCATCTGGCGGCGTTTTGCGCCTGCTTGCGCCCGCGCGTGGTGAGCGCGCGGGAGAGATCGCTGGAGGCGACGTCTTCGGCTTCGGCGTGACGCCAGAGGATCAGGTCCATGCGGGTCTCCTTCAGGCGCGGGTACAGACGTGGCGCTGCGCAGGCGCCGGGTCGCTGCGCGCGGGCGGCGGTGACTGTGCGTTAGCACAGTGCCATGTTTGCGCAGTGATGCGCAAGCGCGGTGCCCGCTCTGGGCGCTGACCGCAGTTGCCGAGTCGCGGCGGCGCTTCGTTAGCCGCCGGGGCCGGCCGCCAGCGGCCCAGTGGCCCCGCGGCCCCGCGGCCCAGCGGCCCAGCGGTGCGACAGCCTCCCGCATTCCTCCGCCGTTCAACGGCAGCACACCGCTCAACGCGGCGCGGTATCGAGCCGCACGATCCAGCCTTCGGTCTCCCTGCTCGCGGCCGGATAACGCGTCAGCACGGCGGGATCGTGCCCAGGCACAACGTGTTGCGCGGAATCGGCCAGTTCATGCACGCGGCGATACGCTTCAATCACGTCGCCGACGTTGTAGACGGCCGGAAACGGCCGGTTCTGTTCCATGTTCGCGTACAGGTGCGACGCATCCGGCGCGAGCACGACCCAGCCTCGCTCCGTATGCACGCGCACCACCTGCAGCCCGTCGGTATGGCCGCCGACGCGATGTACGCTCAAGCCCGGCGCGATCTGCGACGCGCCGTCGTGAAACGCGACGCGGCCATCGAAGACGCGGCCCACCATCGACTTCACGTCTTCCGGATCGAACGGATGATTGAGCGCGCCGTGACACATGCAGCGGCCCGTGCAATAAGCCATTTCCCGGTCCTGTACGTGATAGCGCGCTTGCGGAAACAGCGAGCGGTTACCGGCATGGTCATAGTGCATATGCGTGACGATCACGTCTTCCACTGCGTCGGCGCGAATGCCGATTGCGGCGAGACCCTGTTCGACCGGATGCGTGATGATGCGGCGGCGTTGCGCACCGACTTCCGCGTCGAAGCCGGTATCGACGAGAAAGCTACGGCTCTCGCCGACGACCGCCCTCACGAAATAGTCGAGCGGCATATTCACGTCGTGCGGATCGCCGCCGAGGAAGTTGGCCTGCTGGCGATGTACTACGTGCGCAAGGTCGCCGAATCGGAGATCTGGAAGAGCGAAACCGAAGACAAGCCGGCCGTCGCCGAAAAGCTGCCGCTTTCCGATCTGCTGCGCGGCAAGAGCGGCCGCAGTCTGCTGCAGGTGCTGGTGATGATGACGGGCTTCTGGCTCACGCAGAACATCATCACGATCTTCCTGCCGACGGGCCTGCTCGTGAAGACGCTGCATCTGAGCGGCTTCCAGATGAGCGCGACGCTGATGCTCACGTATTTCGTGCTGTTTTTCGGCTACATCGGCGCGGGGCTGATCGCGCAGCGTATCGGCCGGCGCCGCTTCTTCGTGATCGTCGGTCCGTTGATCGCGACCGTCGGCGCGCTGCTGCTGTACGTGCTCGCCAACGTGGACGGACTGTCGCTGCCTGCCATCATGGCGCTGACCTGTGTGCTCGCGGTGCTGGTGACTTCACCGTGGGGCGTGATCGTCACGTACATCAACGAACGCTTCGTGACGGACGTGCGCGCGACCGGCTTCGGCGTCGGCTTCAGTCTGTCGGTGATCATCCCGTCGTTCTACGCGTTCTATATGAACTGGCTCGGCGCGTTCATGCCGTTGCGTCTGACCTCGGTCGTGCTGCTGTGCGTGGGCGGGCTGCTCGGCATGATCGGCGCATTGATGGGCCCCGAAACCAGGGATGTCGATTTTTAATTGCGTAGCAGAGGAAGGGCTGTCATGAACCGCTGTCCGAGCGTCGTAGCGATACGTTCACGGGCACGGTCTGGGCTGATCCGGTGATGCCCGCCACCAACGGTGTGACGATCAACACGGTGTTTTTCGCGCCCGGCCCGTGCCGAGCCGCTCGTGATGCGCTTCGACGCGACGCTGGGAATCCGTTCGCGCATGCCGCTCGGGGCATTGCTCGCGGCGACGTCTTTTCGCAGATGAGACGCTGACAGCTGCCGTTTGTCCGGCAGCAGAAATGAGAAAGGGGTTACAGGCCGATGGCTTGTAACCCCTTGCTTTTTCGTGGTCGGAGCGAAAGGATTCGAACCTTCGACCCTCTGATCCCAAATCAGATGCGCTACCAGGCTGCGCTACGCTCCGACGAATCCGAGATTCTAAGGGGTGGGGACCAGAGGCGTCAATCCCTCAGCTTATATTCGACCCATCAACAGCAAAATGATCACGACGATCAGCACGACACCGATGAGGCCGGTTGGCCGGTAACCCCAGCCGCTGCTGTAGGGCCAGCTTGGGAGTGCACCGATCAGCAGCAGGATGAGCACGATAAGCAGGATGGTTCCGAGGGTCATCGCCGTTCTCCTTGTTTGGGCCCGTCAGGGCCACTGGGGGCTGCAGGGTCTTGCCGATTCGGCGCATGCGCGCCGCGATAATCGACGTGCGTTTCATGCGCGCGTCGCTGGCTGTGCAGCAGCAAGGCGCGTGCCCATTGCAACTGGCGACCGGTGCGAAGGATTGTTTGCGGAGCGGCGAGGGCGGTGAGGTCGCTGGGCCCGACGCGGCGGCCTCTAGAAACGGAAGGGAAGATCGGCGTAGTCGCATGCGCGTCGACGATGGCGCCAATGCGCGCGGCGAGCTTCGATCAGCGCGCTCAATGTGATCCGGCTAGCCGGCGCCGATACGATCTTGCGTTGCCGCCCGCCGCCCGCCGCCCGCCGCCCGCAGCCCGCAGCCCGCAGCCCGCAGCCGGCGCGCGCTTGTCGCGTTGCCGCCCAGCACCGAGTCGCA
>NZ_DASXHN010000224.1:0-8226 GCF_036488505.1 Paraburkholderia sp.
TCGCCCAGGGAAAAGGAAACGGGCGCACCGACCGGAGAGTCAGTGCGCCCGTTTTTTGCTCCTCGACCTGGGCTCGAACCAGGGACCTACGGATTAACAGTCCGGCGCTCTACCGACTGAGCTATCGAGGAACAGAACAACAACAGCAGAGAAGCGAAATTGTAGGAGCAGCGCCAATACCTGTCAATACCCGGCGCTGATCCTCAGTTCATTCGATATCAGGCCGCATTGAGGCAGACTGTCGCCTAGCGTGCGAGCAGCGCGAGCTTTTCTTTCACGTCCTTGAATTCGTCGGCTTCCGGCAGCGGTGCCTTCGTCTTCGTGATGCTCGGCCAGTTCTTCGCCAGATCGGCGTTCAGCGCGATGAAGTCCTGCTGATCGCCGGGCACGTCTTCTTCGGCGTAGATCGCGTTTACCGGACACTCGGCCACGCACACGGCGCAGTCGATACATTCATCGGGGTCGATCGCGAGGAAGTTGGGACCTTCGCGAAAGCAGTCCACCGGGCACACATCGACGCAGTCGGTATAGCGGCACTTGATGCAGCTTTCGGTCACAACGTGAGTCATTCAGGCAGCTCCTGGATGCGGAATCAGGGAAGGCGCGAACGCCGAAAGCGCTATTGTAACGTAACGTCAACAGGCGCATGAAGGGTCGCGCAGCGCCCGTTATATACGTTTTAGTGATTAGTTTATGGTGCGCGACGCGAGCGCGGACGGCACGCTGAACGCCCGCACATTTGGGGTAACATGCGTCAGGTTGGCGCGCACGGCTGCCGTACGCGCATCCGTTGCAAGGGCCTGCGAGCCCTTCCGTTTTCCGGCGGTCCTGTTCGTACCATCATGATTATTACTTCGCTGCTCGATACCGACCTGTACAAGTTCACGATGATGCAGGTCGTGTTGCATCACTTCCCCGCCGCGAACGTGGAGTACCGCTTCCGTTGCCGTACCCCGAACGTCGATCTGGTGCCGTACATCGCCGAGATTCGCGATGAAGCGCGCAAGCTCTGCGAACTGCGCTTCACCGACGACGAACTCGACTACCTGCGGCGCATGCGCTTTATCAAGGGCGACTTCATCGAGTTCCTCGCGTTGTTTCATCTGAACGAGAAGTACATTTCGATTACACCGTCGCCGAAGGGTAACGGCGAAATCGACATCGACATCAGGGGGCCGTGGCTGCATACGATCCTCTTCGAAATCCCGGTGCTCGCGATCGTCAACGAAGTCTACTTCCGCAATACGCAGCAAACGCCGGACTACAGCGAAGGGCGCGGCCGTCTGCTCGACAAGATCCAGTTGCTCGGCGCGCGTCCTGAATTCGCCGACTGCAAGATCGCCGATTACGGCACGCGCCGCCGCTTTTCGAAGCAATGGCACGAGGAAGTGATCCTCACGCTGAAGGATGGCCTCGGCGAGCAGTTCGCCGGCACGAGCAACGTCTTCTATGCGATGAAACACAACCTCACGCCGCTCGGCACGATGGCGCATGAGTACCTTCAGGCTTGCCAGGCGCTCGGCCCGAGGCTGCGCGACTCGCAGATCTTCGGCTTCGAGATGTGGGCGAAGGAGTATCGCGGCGACCTCGGTATCGCGCTTTCCGATGTGTACGGGATGCAGGCGTTTTTGCGCGACTTCGACATGTACTTCTGCAAGCTGTTCGACGGCGCGCGGCACGATTCCGGCGACCCGTTCGACTGGGGCGAGCGCCTGCTCAAGCACTACGAGGACAACCGCTGCGACCCGCGCACGAAGGTGCTGGTTTTCTCCGACGCGCTCGACATCCCGAAGGTGCTGCAACTCTATGAGCGCTTCCGCGGCCGCTGCAAGCTCGCTTTCGGCGTTGGCACCAATCTGACCAACGACCTCGGCTACAACCCGCTGCAGATCGTCATCAAGATGGTTCGCTGCAATGGTCAACCGGTTGCGAAGCTGTCGGACTCGCCCGGCAAGAACATGTGCGAGGACAAGGCCTATCTCGCGTATCTGCGCCAGGTGTTCGGCATCGCGCAGCCCGACGAAGAAGCCGTGAAGTAGCGCTGTCAGTGCATCGGCGGTGAGCACGTCGGCGTGTTCTGTCGATGCCCGTCGGGGGACAACGTTTAATTCGCCGGCTTGCTTGCCGGACCGGCTCGTGCATGGTTGGCTCTCCTCGGGGCTGCCGCGGGTTCGACGCGTTAACCAGTGTCGCCGCGCTGGTCGCGCACCGCAATATGCCGTTCGGCCAGGGTGTGGGCGGCCAGGGCGGCCGGTATAATCCTCGCCATCTCGTCGCCATATGGCACGGCTGTCCACACGAGGATTCAGCACATGGACACATCGATTGCCCGCCGCAACATCCTGGCGCGTATCCGCGCCGCGCAACGGCGTGAACCCGAGCCATCCGCATCCGAACGCGAAGCCGCGGCGGATTACCTCGCGCGCCATCCCGCCGGTCCGCGTCCGGACATGGCCGCCGATCTTTGCGCGCGCTTCATCGAAGAAGCGCAGAAAATGGCGACCACCGTCGAGACCGTTCAAACTCTCGCCGACGTACCCGCCGCCGTGCATCGCTATCTGATGCAACACGGCTTGCCCCCGCAGGCGATCGCCTGGCAGACGCTGCGCGAACTGCCATGGGCCGAGGCGGCCCTCGCCGTCGAATTCCGCAAGCCTCAAGACAACGACGTGGTCGGTCTCACCGGCTGCTTCTGCGCGACCGCGGAGACCGGCACGCTGGTGCTGCTGTCCGGACCGGAAACTTATGCGTCGGCTGCGCTGCTGCCAGAAACGCATGTCGCGATCGTGCCGGCGTCGCGGATCGTCGCCGGTCATGAAGAGGCGTTCGGCCTGATTCGCAAGGAGCGCGGCGAGCTGCCACGCGCGGTCAATTTCGTCTCCGGCCCGTCGCGCACCGGCGATATCGAACAGACGATCATTCTGGGCGCGCACGGGCCCTACCGGGTGCATGCGATCGTCGTTCAGGGTGCGTAAGCCGCGCACGCGGCGGGGTCGCGACAGATCCATGGCTCACGCGGTAGATGCGGTGCACCGAACCAATGCGGCTGCCTGCCATCACGAGTGTCACGCCAGCTCGACAGTGCGCGGCATGCGACGCGTGGGCCTGTGGCTGACGGTTGCATCGTTGCTCGCGTTCTGGTCGCAGTCGACGTGGGCAGCGATGCCCAACGGTGTAACGCTTTCGATGCTGTGGGGCGTGCCATTCGCGGGCGTACTGCTGTCGATCGCGTTTTTTCCGCTGGTCGCGCCCGTCTTCTGGCATCACCATTTCGGCAAGATCGCGGCGGCCTGCGCAGGCGCTTTCCTCGTCCCATTCGCATTTCATTTCGGGCCCACCGCCGCGCTTGCCGCGCTCGCGCATGCGCTGCTCGACGAGTACATTCCGTTCATCATTCTGCTGAGCGCGCTTTACACGGTCGCAGGCGGTATCTGCGTGCGCGGCAATCTGCACGGCAGCCCGCGTCTGAACACCGCGATACTCGCACTAGGCACGCTGCTCGCGAGCGTGATGGGCACGACCGGCGCGGCGATGCTGCTGATTCGCCCATTGCTGCGCGCGAACGACAATCGCCGCCACGCGACGCACGTCGTCGTGTTCTTCATCTTTCTCGTCGCAAACGTCGGCGGCGCGCTGTCGCCGCTCGGCGACCCGCCTCTTTTCCTCGGCTTTCTGGAAGGCGTGAGTTTCTTCTGGACCACCGTGCATCTGGCCGCGCCGATGCTGTTCGTCAGCGGCGCGCTGCTCGCGATCTTCTACGCGCTTGACGCGTATTACTTCCATCGGCGGGAAGAAGCGCGTTCGTCGTTTCTCGATCCGACGCCCGACAGTGGGCCGCTCGGACTCGACGGCAAGGTCAATTTCATACTGCTCGCGGCGGTGATCGCGCTCGTGCTGATGAGCGGATTGTGGCGGCCGCAGGTCGCGTTCGACGTATTGGGCACGCACGTCGCATTGCAGAACGTCGTGCGCGATGTCGCGCTGATCGGCGTCACGCTGCTGTCGCTCGCGTTGACGCCGCGCGCTGCTCGGGCAGGCAACGATTTCGACTGGGCACCGATCGAGGAAGTCGCCAAACTGTTCGCTGGCATCTTCGTGACGATCGTGCCAGTCATCATGATGCTGCGCGCGGGCGAGGCCGGCGCGTTCGCGCCCATCATCCACCTGGTCAACACGCCGTCCGGCGAGCCCCGCGACATCATGTACTTCTGGGCGACCGGCCTGCTATCTTCATTTCTCGACAACGCGCCGACTTACCTCGTGTTCTTCAACCTGGCCGGCGGCGACGCGCAGGCCTTGATGACCACCGGCGCGACCACGCTCGCGGCGATCTCGGCCGGCGCGGTGTTCATGGGCGCGAACACGTATATCGGCAATGCGCCGAACTTCATGGTGAAGTCGATCGCGCAGTCGCGCGGCGTGCGCATGCCGAGCTTTTTTGCATATCTGGGCTGGTCCGGCGCGGTGCTGTTGCCGCTTTTCGTGCTGACCGGGTGGCTGTTTTTTCGACACTGATGCGACGCGCGCGTAGACCTCGCTCGACGCGCCATACGGAGAATTGCGATGCAGAAAATCCTCGTTGCCCGTTCGATCTTTCCCGATGTGATCGAGCGGCTCAAACAGTATTTCGACGTCGACTGGAACGAGGGCGACGTGTTGCCCGCAGACGAACTGAAGCGCCGTCTCGCGGACAAGGACGGCGCGCTGACCGCCGGCGAAATGATCGACGCTCAGGTGCTCGCCGCCGCACCGCGTCTGCGCGTCGTGTCGAATATGGCGGTCGGCTACAACAACTTCGACATGGCGGCTTTGAACGCGGCGAACGTGCTCGGCACCAATACGCCGGACGTGCTGAACGAATCGACCGCCGACTTCGGCTGGGCGCTGATGATGGCTACCGCGCGCCGCATCACCGAATCCGAGCACTGGTTGCGTGCGGGGCATTGGCAGAAGTGGAGCTACGACAGTTTCCTCGGCAGCGACCTGTATGGCTCGACGCTCGGCGTGATCGGCATGGGCCGGATCGGTCAGGCGCTCGCACGGCGCGCGCAGGGCTTCAACATGCGCGTCATCTATCACAACCGTTCGCGCGTCGCGCCGCAGATCGAGGCCGAGCTGAATGCCGAATATGCATCGAAAGAGGAGTTGCTGCGGCGCGCCGATCATGTGGTGCTGGTGCTGCCGTACGCGCGGGAAAGTCATCACACGATCGGCGCGGCCGAACTCGCGCTGATGAAGCCGACGGCGACGCTCACCAATATCGCGCGCGGCGGCATCGTCGACGATGCCGCGCTCGCCGAGGCGTTGCGTGACAAGCGCATCGCGGCGGCCGGTCTCGACGTGTTCGAGGGCGAGCCGAACCTGAATCCGGCGCTGCTTGGCGTGCCGAATGTCGTGTTGACGCCGCATATCGCGAGTGCGACCGAAGCCACGCGCCGCGCGATGGCGAACCTTGCCGCGGACAATCTGATCGCCGCGCTCGGCGAAGGGCCGCGCGCCGGTCAGCCGCCGAATCCGATCAACCCCGGCGTGATCGGCAAGGCGCGTACATGACGATGATTCTCGCGGCGGCCGTCGCGGCGCTGGCGCTCGCACTGGTGATTGCGCTGGCGCTGCTGCTGCGCGGGAACCATCGCACGGAGCAGGGCGAGCAGTTCGAGCTGCTCAATGAACGTCTCGATGTCGCGATGGACGCGCAGGCGCATGCGTACGAACGGCTCGAGCGCCAGTTGCGCAACGACATCGGCGAGACGGCGCGGGTGTCGCGCACCGAGCAAAGCAGCGGCTTCGCGCATTTCCAGCAGACGCTCGCCGCGCAATTGGGCAGCATGGCGACGGTGCAGGGCGGCAAGATCGACGGCTTCGCGCAGCAGCTCGACGCGGTCCGCCAAAGCCTGCATGTGCAGGCGCAGCAGGCGCGCGACGAGCAGGGCCGCTCGCTCAAGCAGTTCGGAGATACGCTGAGCGTGCAACTCGGGCAGCTCATAGAGGCGAACGACCGGCGCTTCGCCGAAGTGCGCGCGACGATCGAGCAGCGTCTGAAGGACATCGAGGCGAACAACGCGGCGCGGCTCGAGGAAATGCGCCGCACCGTCGATGAAAAGCTGCACGCGACGCTCGAACAGCGTCTCGGCGAGTCGTTCAAGCTGGTGTCCGATCGACTCGAGCAGGTGCATCGCGGGCTGGGTGAGATGCAGACATTGGCGGCCGGTGTCGGCGATCTGAAGCGCGTGCTGACCAACGTTAAGACGCGCGGCACATGGGGGGAAGTGCAGCTCGAAGCATTGCTCGAACAGCTGCTCACTGCCGACCAATACGCGAAGAATGTCGCGACCGTGCCGAACAGCGCCGATCGCGTGGAGTTCGCGATCCGGCTGCCGGGTCGCCCGGAACCGGGCGGCGTGAGCGCGCCCGTGTGGCTGCCGATCGACGCCAAGTTCCCGCGCGAGGACTACGAACGTCTGATCGAAGCGCAGGAGCGGGCCGATCCGGCCGCGGTCGAAGAAGCGTCGCGCGCGCTCGACGCGCGGATTCGCGCAGAGGCGCGCACGATCGCGCAAAAGTACGTGGCCCCGCCCCACACGACCGACTTCGCGTTGCTGTTCCTGCCGACCGAAGGTTTGTACGCTGAGGTGCTGCGCCGCCCGGGGCTCACGGATCTGCTGCAGCGCGACTATCGCGTGACGATCGCGGGGCCCACCACGCTGACCGCGCTGCTTAACAGTCTGCAGATGGGTTTCCGCACGCTGGCGATCGAGCGGCGTTCGAGTGAGGTGTGGCAGGTGCTCGGCGCGGTGAAAACGGAGTTTGGCAAATTCGGCGACGTGCTGGCGAAGACGAAGGCGCAACTCGAAACCGTCACGCGCTCGATCGAAGCTGCGCAAACCCGCACGCGCATGATGAATCGCCAGTTGCGCGACGTCGAAGCATTGCCGGGCGACGAGGCCAGCGGCTTGGCTGGCGACGCGCTGTTGGGCGAGGAGCCCGACGAGAAATAAACGAGGCGTCTGAACCGGAGCGGGCATGGCGGGCACGTTGGCAGCGACACTAGCACGGTGCGCCCGCAGCGCGCATTACGCTTCTTCCGGCGCGTCCGTCAAATGGATTTCGATACCGCCGAAGCGCGACGCCACCCAGTTGTAGGCATGGCAGGCGATCCACAGCAGTACGAAACCGAGAATCGCGTTGAGCAGCAGCGCGCTGAACACGGTACTCAGTTCCACCGAGCCGTAACGCACGAATGCGACCACCGCCCCAAGCAGCACGATCGGCACCGAGAACGTCAGATAGACGAGGATCAGTGCTTTGGCTGTCTGTCCGGGAGCGATGAACGAAATCTGTTTTTTCATGTAAGTCAAACCCGTGTGTCGTAGTGGTTGTGGGTGAATAGCGTGGATGGGCAGGTAGCGCGCGTGGTCGATGGCGATGCTTCGCGCGTGGGTCACGTGCGTCAGATAAGGCCGTCGAAAAGCATGATCGACACCGGTTCGCCGGCGGCGACGTCGCCTTCGTCGTGGCCGAGCACGATAAAGCAGTTTGCTTCGCTCATCGAACTCAGCACGCCCGAGCTTTGCGAGCCGGTCGGCGCGACTCGCCAGCGCCCGTGGTCGTCGTGTTCGGCGACACCTCGCAAGAATTCCGTGCGGCCCGCGCGCTTGCGCAGTGCGTCGCGGCTCGTCGCGTGAATCACTGGCAGCGGCCCGGGCGTCGCGCCGGCCATCAGCAGCAGCGCTTCGCGCACGATCTGATAGAACGTCACCATGACGGCGACCGGGTTGCCCGGCAGGCCGAAGAACAGCGCTGGATGGGCCATGCCGGGATGCGCGCCGGACCACACGCGGCCGAACGCGAGCGGCCTGCCGGGCCGCATCGCGAGGCTCCAGAACGCGACGTCGCCGAACGTCTGCAGCGTCTGCTTCGTCAGGTCGGCTTCGCCGACCGACACGCCGCCCGAGGTCAGCACCACGTCCGCATTGGCGGCGGCGCTGCGCAGCGCCGCTGCGAGCGCGGCCGGTTCGTCGCGCACGACGCCGAGATCCAGCGCATCGACGTTCAGGCGCCGCAGCATCGCAAAGAGCGTGTAGCGATTGCTGTCGTACACCGAGCCCGGGTCGAGCGGCTCGCCTAGGGAACGCAATTCGTCGCCGGTCGAAAAGAACGCGACGCGCAGGCGCCGCCGCACATGCACTTCGCCGATCCCGAGCGACGCCAGCAGCCCGAGGTCCG
>NZ_DASXHN010000226.1:0-8644 GCF_036488505.1 Paraburkholderia sp.
TGCAGGTTCGGCAGGAACCGGCGCTTGGTTTTGTTGTTCGCGTGGGAAACGTTGTTGCCGCTCATCGGCGCTTTCCCAGTTACTTGGCATACGCGTGCCATGAGAGCACTCCTAATACGCTAATTCTGAGTTCGAACGCCGCGAAAGTTTCCCGAAAAGAGCCGCGCTGAAGTGAGTTGATGAAAGACTCGCTACTACAGCCGCCCGACTTTTTGCGGAACGCCTTGATGGCTTCGGAACAGGGGGTTGGAAATAGGCAAACCGGGATTCTAGCAGAAAAAAAGCCGCAAAATCAAACCTTATTTGCGACGCCGGACATGCCGCCGTGCGGCGCGCGCGCCTGTTCCGACAGCTCCGCCAGCTTGTGGTTCAGCCCTGGCCAACCGGCGCGAGCAAACGAGTATACGCTGTCCGCGCCGATGATCAGGTGATCGATCAATTGCACGTCGACGAGCGCAAGGGCATCGCGCAACGTCTCTGTCAGGCGGCAGTCGCTCGCGCTCGGATCCACGGCTCCGGACGGGTGATTGTGCGCAATGATGAGGCTCGCGGCATTCGCGGCGAGCGCGCGACGCACGATCTCGCGCGGATAGACGGCCATGCGCGTGAGCGAGCCGCGCGCGTTTTCCTCACAGCGGATCAGCCGATGCCGCGCGTCCAGAAACAGCGACAGGAACACCTCCTGAGCTTGTCCGCCGATCTGCAGCCGCAAATAGTTTTCCACTGCTTCCGGTGAATTCATCAGCCGGCGCTTGCGCATCTTGTCGACCAGCGAGCGGCGCGCCATTTCCATGATTGCAAGCAGCTGCGCCCTTTTCGCCGGGCCGAGGCCGCGGATGCCGTCGAAATCGGCATAGGTCGCGTCGAGCATCGCGCGCAGCGAGCCGAACCTTTGCAGCAGCGTGCGTGCGACGCTGAATACATCGTGGCCGGGTAAGCCGGAGCCGAGCACGAGCGCGATCATTTCGGCATCGGACAGCACATGAGCGCCCTGATTGATCAGCCGCTCGCGCGGCATGTCGCGCTTGAGCCATTTGCCGCGCAACAACTGCTGGCGGGCGCCGGCGTCTGCTGCGGGCTCGCGCGCCTCCCCGGCTCCGGCGGTCCTGCGCAATTCTTCTCCAATGGGCCGGGCGGGCCCGGCGTTTGCGTCTGCCACAACAACTCCAGTAACGCCGGCCCTAGCAGGTGCCACATTCGCGGTGTCGGCTGGGGCACGGTGGTGCTGTTTCTTACGGCGTGGGGCAACCGTGGGTGCTTCGTCGATGGTGCTGGCGAAATCGGCCATATATGTAGAAACCTCCGCTTTGGGTTGGCGGCGCGCGGTGTGACAAGCTGCCGCCGCGTGCGACGGACTCGAACTGTCGTCGGCCAGGTGGCTTACAATAGACGCTTTGCGCACGGCATCCGATGGTTTGCCACACGCGTCGACTGCGCCCGCGGCGCACGCGTGCCGAGCGCTTCGACTGAGCGAGCATTGCATGAGCATCATCGATATTTCCGAGGTGAAACCCGGTTCACACGTCACACTGCATTACCGGCTTTCCCTTGCCGATGGTGCCGAAGTGATCAACACCTTCAACGACAAGCCAGCCACGCTGCTGCTCGGCGCCGGGCAACTGGCGCCGTCGCTGGAGGATATTTTGCTGGGTTTGAAGGTGGGCCACCACTCGACCTTTCAGCTAACCCCTGAGCGTGCATTCGGTCCCCGCAATCCGGAACTGATCCAGCGTGTGTCGCTCGCCACGTTGCGGGAGCACAGCATGATCGGCGAGGACTTTTCCCCGGGCGATCTGGTGGAATTCAACGCGCCGGGGGGCGGGCGCTATGCCGGCGTGTTGAAGGAAGTCGGCGAAACGTCGGCCCTGTTCGATTTCAATCACCCACTTGCCGGCCAGTCGCTGGCGTTTGAAGTGAAAATCATCGGGATTCTGTAAACATGAGCATCACGGATACGACTCTCGCCGAAGCGGAGATCCTACTGGCCCAGCCACGCGGATTCTGCGCCGGCGTCGACCGGGCGATCGAGATCGTCGAGCGGGCGATCAAGCTGCACGGCTCGCCGATCTACGTGCGCCACGAAATCGTTCATAACGCGTATGTGGTCGAAGATCTGCGCAAGAAGGGCGCGATCTTCATCGAAAGCCTCGAGGAAGTGCCGGCCGGCAATACGGTGATCTTTAGCGCGCACGGTGTGCCGAAGGCCGTGCGTTCGGAGGCCGAGTCGCGCGGGCTGCGGGTATATGACGCGACCTGTCCGCTCGTGACCAAGGTGCACATCGAAGTCGCGAAAATGCGCCAGGACGGTTTCGACATCGTGATGATCGGTCACAAGGGTCACCCCGAGGTCGAGGGGACGATGGGCCAGACGGCCGAAGGCATGTATCTCGTCGAAGACATCGAAGACGTCCAGGCGTTGCAGCTCGCCGACCCCGAGCGCATCGCGTTCGTCACGCAAACCACGCTGTCGGTCGACGACGCCGCGGAAATCATCCGTGCGCTGAAAGCCAAGTACCCATCGATCCGTGAGCCGAAGAAGCAGGACATCTGCTACGCCACGCAGAATCGCCAGGACGCCGTCAAGTTCATGGCGCCGCAGTGCGACGTCGTCATCGTCGTTGGCAGCCCCAACAGTTCGAACTCCAACCGCCTGCGCGAACTCGCCGAAAAGCTGGGCGTGCCGGCCTATATGGTCGATTCTCCCGACCAGATCGATCCGGTGTGGGTCGACGGCAAGCGCCGCATCGGCGTGACAGCAGGGGCGTCGGCGCCGGAGGCGCTGGCGCAGGCGGTGATCGCCCGGTTGCGGGAGCTCGGCGTACGCAACGTGCGCGCGCTCGACGGTATCGAGGAAAACATCGCGTTTCCGCTGCCGCGCGGGCTGGGACTGCCCGCCTGACGACCCATTCGCCCTGCCGAAAGAAAGGCGCACCTCACGGTGCGCTTTTTTTTGGGTCGTGCATGTCCTGCGGATCGGATGGAAAATAGTGCGCCATCACCGGGAATCAATAATTTGAGTGGCCTTCCCAACAAAAAAATCCGCTCTTCGATCCGGCGTTTTATCGATTTCGAGGCGATGCGACCCCGGTTCGAGCCTCTCAAGCTGAGCCGCCCCGATCGGCCATGCACCGGAGCGGTGCATCTCAACTGATGCGCGCTGAAAGTCCGATCGACGCAAAGCCCCACGCATCCAGCGTCCCGCGCGAAGCACGCGCAGTACCTCGTTCCATCGCGCTTGACGACGGTGCAACTGATGCACGCTAAAGTATCGCAACCCAGTTGCGCCTTGTAGCGGATTCCGCGCTCAAAATGCGGTTGCAATGCAGGAAAACCCTGCCGGTTCAACAATATTGCCAGCCTCATAATTGGAGTTACAATGCGCGCGTTCTCAAGGCCTCGCGGTCCTGAACAATGGATTTTGCAAGGCGCAGGAGACCTTACTTGATGCGAGTCAAATTTGCTTACGCCGTGTCCATCGCGGCCGTGGTTGCGATGCTGACCGCGTGCGGCAAAAAACAGGATGGCGAAGCGGGCCCCGGCGCATCGACGGCAACTGCCGCGGCGGTCGCACCCGCGAGCGAAGCGGCTATCGTCAAGATCGGTCATGCGGCCCCATTGACGGGCGGCATCGCTCATCTGGGGAAGGACAACGAAAATGGGGCGCGCCTCGCGGTCGAGGAAATCAATGCGCAGGGCCTGACGATCGACGGTCGCAAGATCCAGCTGCAGCTCGACGCGCAGGACGATGCGGCTGACCCGAAAACCGGCACCGCCGTCGCGCAGAAGCTGGTAGACGACCATGTGGTCGCCGTGGTGGGGCACCTGAACTCGGGGGTCTCGATTCCCGCGGCGAAGACCTATAGCGACGCGAGCATCGTACAGATTTCGCCGTCGTCGACGAATCCGGCGTACACGCAGCAGGGGTTCAAGACGACCTACCGCGTGGTTGCCACCGACGCGCAGCAGGGTCCGGCGCTCGCCAATTACGCCACCAACGCGTTGGGCGCCAAACGCATCGCGGTAGTGGACGATGCGACCGCTTACGGCAAAGGTCTCGCGGACGAATTCGCGAAAACGGCGGAGGCCGGCGGCGCGAAGATCGTCGCGCGCGAAGCGACGAACGACAAGGCCACGGATTTCCGGGCCATCCTCACGAAGATCAAGAGTGTTCAGCCGGACGCAATCATGTTCGGCGGCATGGACGCGACGGGCGGGCCGTTTACGAAGCAGGCGGCGGCGCTCGGTATCAGGGCAAAAATCCTTGGCGGCGACGGTGTGTGCACCGACAAGGTAGGCGAGCTGGCGGGAACCGCCGTGCAAAACCTGGTCTGTTCGGAGGCGGGTCTCGCGCTTTCGAAAATGGACCGCGGAGCGGACTTCGAAAAGAAGTACGAGGACCGCTTCCACACGCCGGTGCAGATTTACGCGCCGTTTACGTATGACGCTGTGTACGTGATCGTCGATGCAATGAAGCGCGCTAATTCGATCGAGGCGCCCAACGTGCTGGCTGCGATGCCGTCGACCGATTACAACGGGGTGATCGGCCACATCGCGTTCGACGACAAGGGTGATTTGAAAGAGGGCGCCATTACGCTTTACGACTTCAAGGACGGCAAAAAAGCGGTTCTCGACGTCGTCAAGATGTGATGACGGGAAGTTGAGCCTGACGGCACCGACACCATCCAACGGTGCCGTTTTTGCATTCGCCGATGGCGAGCCCGCGACCGCATCACGGTTGTCAGGGCAAACCGGCAGCGGATAACCCTTACCGGTCTTTTATATCAGTACCCGCAGTGCCGTTGAGATTCCGTGGCGCATCGGCCTACCGGCCGATGAACAGCGTGAATCCAGTCGCACGGGCTAAGGAGCATTAAATGGATATCTTCATCCAGCAGGTCCTGAATGGACTGGTGCTTGGCAGTGTCTACGCCATCATCGCACTGGGCTATACGATGGTTTACGGCATTCTGGGCATCATCAACTTCGCGCATGGCGACGTGTTGATGGTCGGCGCGATGGTCGCGCTTTCCGCCATTGGTGTGCTGCAGAACCACTTCCCCGGCCTCGGCAACGTGCCGACGCTCATCATCGCGTTGATCATCGCGGCGGCGGTCTGCGCGGTGGTCGGCTACACGATCGAGCGCGTGGCTTACCGGCCGTTACGCCGGGCGCCGCGTCTTGCGCCGCTGATCACCGCGATCGGTGTGTCGATCCTGTTGCAGACGCTCGCGATGATGATCTGGTCGCGCAACCCGCTGCCGTTCCCGCAGCTGTTGCCCACCGATCCGATCAACGTGATCAAGGCCACCGACACGACGCCGGGCGCGGTGATCTCGATGACTGAAATCGTGATCATCGTGGTCGCGTTCCTCGTGATGGCGGGCCTGCTGTTGCTCGTGCACAAAACCAGACTCGGCCGCGCGATGCGCGCGATCGCCGAGAACCCGAACGTCGCGAGCCTGATGGGCGTGAGCCCGAACTTCGTGATCTCCGCGACCTTCATGATCGGCTCGGCGCTCGCCGCGCTGGCCGGTGTGATGATCGCGTCCGAATACGGCAACGCGCACTTCTACATGGGCTTCATCCCCGGCCTGAAGGCCTTCACCGCGGCGGTGCTCGGCGGTATCGGCAACCTCGGCGGCGCGATGGTGGGCGGCGTGCTGCTCGGCCTGATCGAACAGTTGGGCGCCGGCTACATCGGCAACCTCACTGGCGGTGTGTTCGGCAGTAACTATCAGGACGTGTTCGCGTTTATCGTGCTGATCGTCGTGCTGGTGTTCCGTCCGTCGGGCCTGCTCGGCGAACGCGTTGCGGATCGCGCCTGATCCCGGGAGAAAAAGACATGACCTCAATTCAACCGATCGAGCCGTCCACGACGCTCATCCCCGAAAAGAACCTGACGAAGACGCTGGCTGTCGGCATCGTCACGGCCATCCTCGTGATCGCCGCGCCGATCATCATCGGCACGGCGGGCGGCAACTACTGGGTCCGCGTGCTCGACTTCGCGATGCTGTACGTGATGCTCGCGCTGGGCCTGAACGTGGTGGTTGGCTTCGCCGGCCTGCTCGACTTGGGCTACATCGCGTTCTACGCGATCGGCGCATACACGGCCGCGCTGCTGAGCTCGCCGCATCTCGCGACGCAGTTCGAGTGGATCGCGCATCTTGCGCCTAACGGCATCCACGTGCCGATCTGGATCATCGTGCCGGTGGCGATGGCGCTCGCCGCGATGTTCGGGATTCTGCTCGGCGCGCCGACGCTGCGTCTGCGTGGCGACTACCTCGCGATCGTGACGCTCGGCTTCGGGGAAATCGTGCGGATCTTCATGAACAACCTCGACCGTCCGGTGAACATCACCAACGGCCCGAAGGGGATCACCGGTATCGACCCCGTGCATGTCGACGGCTTCAGCCTCGCGCAGTCGCACTCGCTGTTCGGCTTCCAGTTCCCGTCGGTGTACTCGTATTACTACCTGTTCGTGCTGTGCGCGCTGTTCGTGATCTGGGTGTGTACGCGTTTGCAGCATTCGCGTATCGGCCGCGCATGGGCCGCGATCCGCGAAGACGAAATCGCCGCGAAGGCGATGGGCATCAATACCCGTAACGTGAAGCTGCTCGCGTTCGCGATGGGCGCCTCGTTCGGCGGTCTGTCGGGTGCGATGTTCGGCGCGTTTCAGGGCTTCGTGTCGCCGGAATCCTTCACGTTCTGGGAATCGGTCGTGGTGCTCGCGTGCGTGGTGCTCGGCGGGATGGGGCACATCCCCGGGGTGATTCTGGGCGCGGTGCTGCTCGCGGTGTTTCCGGAATTCCTGCGCTCGACGATGGGTCCGTTGCAGGACATGATCTTTGGTCATGAAATCGTCGACACCGAAGTGATCCGTCAGCTGCTGTACGGTCTCGCGATGGTCGTGATCATGCTGTATCGCTCGGAGGGCCTGTGGCCCGCGCCGAAGCATGAGGACAGGATTGCGAAGCTGGCCAGGCGCGGCAGCAAGAAGCCGGTGCGCGCCTAAGGGGCGATGTCCCGGCATGGGACCTGGGCCAGGCGCTAAAGCGCTAACCCGGGTCGACAGGAGAAAAAAGACATGAGCGATAACGTAAGCAACAACGCAGGCAACGGTCAGATCCGGCTGTCGGTGAACGGCGTGAACAAGCGCTTCGGCGGGCTGCAGGCACTGTCGGATGTCGGCCTGCAGATCAAGGCCGGCCAGATCTACGGTCTGATCGGTCCGAACGGCGCCGGTAAGACGACCTTCTTCAATGTGATTACGGGGCTGTACACGCCGGATTCCGGCGAATTCAAGCTCGACGGCGTGAACTACACGCCGACCGCGGTGTATCAGGTCGCGAAGGCGGGCATCGCCCGCACGTTCCAGAACATCCGTCTGTTCGGCGGCATGACCGCGCTCGAGAACGTGATGGTCGGCCGTCACGTGCGCACGAAGCACGGCCTGCTCGGCGCGGTGTTCCAGACGCCGGGCGAGCGCCAGGAAGAGCGCGAGATCAAGGAACGCGCGATCGAACTGCTCGACTACGTCGGCATCGCGCAGTACGCGGACTACACGTCGCGCAATCTGTCGTACGGCCATCAGCGCCGGCTCGAAATCGCGCGCGCACTGGCGACCGATCCGAAGCTGCTGGCGCTCGACGAACCGGCGGCCGGCATGAACGCAACCGAGAAGGTCGAGCTGACCAAGCTACTCGACAAGATCCGCGCGGACGGCAAGACGATCCTGCTGATCGAGCACGACGTGAAGCTGGTGATGGGCCTGTGCAACCAGATGACGGTGCTCGACTACGGCAAGGTGATTGCCCAGGGTCTGCCGCAAGACGTGCAGAAGGATGCCAAGGTGATCGAAGCTTATCTGGGTGCGGGAGTCCACTGATGTCCACGACGCAAGCAATGTTGAAAATCAAGGGCCTGCAGGTCAACTACGGTGGCATCCAGGCAGTCAAGGGCATCGACCTCGAAGTCGGGCAGGGCGAACTGGTCACGCTGATCGGTGCGAACGGCGCGGGCAAGACCACGACGATGAAGGCGATCACGGGCCTGAAGGCGTACTCGGCGGGTGATATCGAGTACATGGGCCAGTCGATCAAGGGGCTGCCCGCGCACGAACTGCTCAAGCGCGGTCTCGCGATGGTGCCGGAGGGGCGCGGCATTTTCGCGCGCATGTCGATCCTCGAAAACATGCAGATGGGCGCGTACCTGCGCAACGACAAGGACGAGATCCAGAAGGACACCGAGCGGATGTTCGGGTTCTTCCCGCGCCTGAAGGAGCGCGCGACGCAATATGCGGGCACCTTGTCGGGCGGCGAGCAGCAGATGCTGGCCATGGCGCGGGCTTTGCTGTCGCGGCCGAAGCTGCTGCTGCTCGATGAACCATCGATGGGTCTCTCGCCGATCATGGTCGAGAAGATCTTCGAGGTGGTGCGTGAGATCTCGGGCGAAGGGCTGACGGTGTTGCTGGTGGAGCAGAACGCACGGCTGGCGTTGCAGGCGGCGAATCGCGGATACGTGATGGATTCGGGTCTGGTCACCATGTCGGGTGATGCGAAGACCATGCTTGATGATCCGAAGGTCCGGGCAGCATACCTCGGCGAGTGATGATCAGTTGATGAAAAAAAGCCGCATGCCTTCCACA
>NZ_DASXHN010000321.1:0-4142 GCF_036488505.1 Paraburkholderia sp.
CCGATCTGCCAAAAGTATCTCGTCCAGGCTCAACAAAAACCGGGCCGAAGCGCTAATCGCCGCAGGCAGAATGCTTCCATCGGGAATGCGAGAAATCGAGAAATCCAAAGAGGATGGCCGCTGGGAGGCTGCCTATGCGTCCGCCAGCAACTCGGACGTACCGGACGACCTGCAGGCCGCACTGGATGCCAATCCCAAGGCCAGCGCGTTCTTTGCGACGCTGAACGGCCGCAACCGCTATGCCATTCTGTTTCGGATACAGAATGCCAAAAAACCCGCAACACGAGTGCGCAAGATCGAGGAGTTCGTCGACATGCTGAATCGAGGCGAAACCATTCATCCGTAGACCAGGAAGATCGGCAGCCGACGAAAGTCACCGGACGATGCCGCGCTCAAGGCGGCCAACCCGAGGCGCTCTCCACGCCTCCGCGCAAAAGCTAACAACGCATGGCGGCCGGCGCAGCAGACAACAACCGCAGCATCGCGGCTCTGTGCCCTCTCGCATCGAGCGCCAGCCTCCCCCCGGCCCAACGATTACTTGACATCTAAACTATATATAACTAAATTAATCGCACAGCGGAGCCATCTTTGGGGAACCAGCATGCGAATAGTCTGTATCGGCGGCGGTCCGGCCGGCTTGTACTTCGGTCTGTTGATGAAGCAACGCAACCCCAGCTACGAAGTCACGATAGTCGAGCGCAACCGCCCGTACGACACGTTCGGCTGGGGTGTCGTGTTCTCCGACCAGACGCTCGGCAATCTGCGCGCCGCCGACGCCCCCAGCGCCGACGCGATTCTCGACGCATTCAACCACTGGGACGACATCGAAATCCATTTCCGCGGCCGCAGCGTGCGCTCGTCGGGCCACGGCTTTTGCGGCATCGGCCGTAAGCGCCTGCTGAACATCCTGCAGGCGCGCTGCGAAGAACTCGGCGTGAAGCTCGTATTCGAAACCCAGGTCGTGGACGACAGCGCGTACGACGCCGACCTGATCATCGCGAGCGACGGCCTGAACAGCGTAATCCGGCAAAAGTACGCGGCGTCCTATCAACCCGACATCGACGTGCGCGACTGCCGCTTCGTCTGGCTGGGCACCAAAAAACTGTTCGACGCGTTCACGTTCGCGTTCGAGGAAACCGAATTCGGCTGGTTCCAGGCGCACGCATACCGCTTCGACGATCAAACGTCGACCTTCATCGTCGAAACGCCGGAGCGCGTGTGGCGCGCCGCCGGTCTGGACGAAATGAGCAAGGAAGACAGCATCGCGTTCTGCGAGAAGCTGTTCGCGAAGTACCTCGACGGCAATGCGCTGATGTCGAATGCGTCGCATCTGCGCGGTTCGTCGCAATGGATCCGCTTCCCGCGCATCGTCAACAACGAGTGGGTGCATTGGCGCGCCAATGCGAACGGCACGCAAACGCCGATCGTGCTGATGGGCGATGCCGCGCATACCGCGCACTTCTCGATCGGCTCGGGCACCAAGCTCGCGCTCGAAGACGCGATCGAACTCGCGAACAGCATCAGCGCCTATCACGGCACGGATGCCGGCCATCTCGCAGCCGCGCTGCGGCATTACACCGAAGTGCGCAGCGTCGACGTGCTGCGCATTCAGAACGCCGCGCGCAATTCGACCGAATGGTTCGAACACGTCGACCGCTACGCGCCGTTCGAACCAGAACAGTTCGCCTATTCGCTGCTCACCCGTTCGCAGCGTATCTCGCACGAAAACCTGCGCGAGCGCGATCCGCGCTATCTGTCCGGCTTCGAAGACTGGCTCGCGCGGCGCGCGGGCGTCGAGCGCGCACCCCAACAGCATTCGATCCCGCCGATGTTCACGCCGTTCAAGGTACGCGGCGTCACGCTGAAGAACCGCGTGATGGTGTCGCCGATGGCGCAATACTCGGCCGTGGACGGGATCGCCGGCGACTACCATCTGATGCATCTGGGCGCCCGCGCAATGGGCGGCGCCGCGCTGGTGATGACCGAGATGACCTGCGTATCGCCCGAGGCGCGCATTACGCCGGGATGCCCCGGCATGTACACGCCCGAACATCTGGCCGCGTGGAAGCGCATCGTCGAGCTCGTCCATCGACAGTCGGATGCGAAGATCGGCATTCAGCTCGGTCACTCCGGCGCGAAGGGTTCGACGCGTGTGGCATGGGAAGGCATCGATCAGCCGCTCACCGAAGGCAACTGGCCGCTGGTATCCGCGTCGCCGCAACAGTATCTGCGCGGCATCAGCCAGCATTCGCGCGAAGCCACGCATCAGGAACTACGCGAGATCGAACAACAGTTCGTGAAGGCAACGCGCATGTCGGTGGAAGCCGGCTTCGACTGGCTCGAACTGCACTGCGCGCACGGCTATTTCCTGTCGAGCTTCCTGTCGCCGCTGACCAACCAGCGCACCGACGAATACGGCGGTTCGCTCGAAAACCGGCTGCGCTATCCATTGCAGGTGTTCAACGCGATTCGCGCGGCGTGGCCGCAGGACAAGCCGATTTCGGTGCGGATTTCCGCGCACGACTGGGTTGACGGCGGCAATACGCCCGACGACGCGGTCAAGATCGCGCAAGCATTCAAAGCGGCGGGCGCGGACATGATCGACGTCTCGTCGGGCCAGGTCAGCAAGGAAGAAAAACCCGTGTACGGCCGCATGTTCCAGACGCCGTTCGCCGACCGCGTGCGCAACGAAGCCGGTATCGCGACGATCGCGGTCGGCGCGATATCGGAAGCCGATCACGTGAACAGCATCATCGCCGCGGGTCGCGCGGACCTGTGCGCAATCGCGCGTCCGCACCTCGCGAATCCGTCATGGACGCTCAACGAGGCCGCGAGGATCGGCTATCTGGACGTCGCGTGGCCGAAGCCCTACACCGCCGCCAAGATGCAGCTCGAACGCAATCTGGAACGCGAGCGCGCCCAGGCCATCGCGAACGCCGGTCTGACCGCGCAACAACGCGCGCAACGCGCTGAAGGAACCGTGTGAACACGTCAAACTCCCTTCTCGCCGGCCAGCACGCGGTCGTCACCGGCGGCGGCAGCGGCATCGGCGCGGCGATCGCGGAAGCGCTGCTACGCGCGGGCGCGCGCGTCACGTTGATGGGCCGCAATGCCCAGCGCCTCGATGCGCAGCGCGAGCGATGCGCGGCGCTCGGCGACGTCGCATGCATCAGCATGGATGTCGCCCAGGAAGAGTCGGTCGCGCGCGCATTCAGCGACGCGGGCGCGGTCGATATCCTCGTCAATAACGCGGGCCAGGCGCAAGCCGCGCCGTTTTCGCTGACCGACATGACGCTGTGGCAGCGCATGCTCGACGTGAACCTCACCGGCGTGTTCCTCGGCACGCGCGCGGTGCTGCCCGGCATGCTCGAGCGCGGCCACGGGCGCATCGTCAACGTCGCCAGCACGGCCGGCCAGATCGGCTATGCGTACGTCGCCGCGTACTGCGCCGCCAAGCATGGTGTGATCGGCCTCACGCGTTCGCTCGCGCTCGAAACCGCGACCAAAGGCATCACGGTCAACGCGGTGTGTCCCGGCTACACCGAAACCGAGCTGCTGCACCTATCGCTCGAACAGATCATCAGCAAGACCTCGCGCACCGAGGAACAGGCGCGCGAAAGCCTACTGCGCTCGAACCCGCAGCGCCGCTTCGTGAGTCCGCAGCAGGTGGCGAACGCGGTGCTTTGGCTATGCCAGCCCGGCTCGGATGCGATCACGGGGCAATCCATTTCCATTTCGGGCGGAGAAGTGATGTGAGCAAGCCGAAACCCATCCGGAAATCGACGGCGGCCGGTCATGCAAAGGCGCCGCGCAAAGGCGTCGCCCAACCCGCGGAGAACGTCGTGGACCTCGAAATGAGTACTGGCGCGGACAGCCACATGGGTCTGCGGCTATGGCTGCGCATGCTGACCACGACCAACCTTGTGCAGGCCGAATTGCGCAAGCGGCTGCGCGAGCAGTTCGACATCACGCTGCCCCGTTTCGATCTGATGGCGCAGCTTGAACGTCATCCGCAAGGGCTGAAGATGACCGAGCTGTCGCGCCGTCTGATGGTGACGGGCGGCAACGTCACCGGCATCACGGATCAGCTCGAAAAGGAAGGGCTGGTGGTGCGCGACACCGACCCGAACGATCGCCGCTCG
>NZ_DASXHN010000230.1:0-10246 GCF_036488505.1 Paraburkholderia sp.
AACCGGCCGGTCACGCAGCTATCGGGCGGCCAGCGGCAGCGCGTCGCGATTGCGCGCGCGATCGCGTCGGAACCGCAACTGTTGTTGCTCGACGAACCGCTGTCCGCGCTCGACGCGAAGCTGCGCGAAGCGATGCAGGTCGAAATCCGCCTGCTCCAGCAACGCCTCGCCATCACGACGATCATGGTCACGCACGACCAGCGCGAAGCGATGACGATGGCCGACGAAATCGTCGTGATGGAGAAAGGCCGCATCGCGCAGGTCGGCAAGCCGCTCGATATCTATCGCGATCCGGTCAGCGAGTTCGTCGCGGATTTCATCGGCCTGGGCAATATCCTGCCGGTTCAGTACGATGGCGCCGGCAGCGTGAGCCTGCCGGGCGGCCGGCGCATCGCGGTCACGCCGAACCCGAGCGCGCCGCTCGCTGGCAGCACGCAGGCCGGCGACGCGATCCGTCTGCTGATCCGGCCCGAGGATATCTGCGTAAAAGCGGCTTCGGACCCGGCCGGCCCGAACCGGCTGCCGGGTACCGTCACGTTTATTCGCGACGTGGGCGCGTCGCTGGAAGCGACGATCGATTGCAGCGGCTTCACGCTGACCGCCGCGACCACGCCGCGCGAAACGCCGGGGCTCGCGCTCGGCATGCCGGTGCTCGCCGAACTGCCGCCGCATGCGTGCAAGCTGATCGCGGCACGCGCCGCCTGATGCGTTGCGCGCACTCACAGCATTTCAATAACGACGCTTTTCGACTGAGGAACAGATGATGAACCAGCCCCCCGCTCCGCAATCGCCACGCCGCGCGAAGCCGCGCCGCGTATTCGCCATGCTCGCCGCGACGCTGGCGATGACCGCGCTCGGCGTGCTATGCGCGCTGCCGTCGGCCGCGCATGCCGATGCGCTCGACACGATCTCGAAGTCCGGCACCGTGCGCATCGGCGTGTTCGAGGACTATCCGCCGTTCGGCTCAATCGGCCCGGACATGAAGCCGGTCGGCTATGACATCGACGTCGCCAATCTGATCGGCAAGGCGCTCAACGCGCGGGTCGAACTCGTACCTGTGACTGGCGACAACCGCATGGCCTTTCTCGCTGACCATAAGGCCGACATGTTGCTGTCGGTCGGCCAGACGCCGGAGCGCGAGAAAGTGATCGATTTCTCGCTGCCCTACGCGCCGTACTACCTCGCAGTGTTCGGCCCGAAATCGCTGCATGTGAAGAACGCCGCCGACCTCGCCGGCAAGTCGATTTCGGTCGCGCGCGGCACGCTCGAAGACCTGAGCGTGACGAAGATCGCACCGCCCACCGCGACCATCAAGCGTTTCGACGATCCGAACGGCGCCATCTCGGCGTTTCTTTCCGGCCAGGCGCAGTTGATGGTGGTCGGCAACGACGTCGGCGCGACGATTCTGGCGCGGCATCCGGCCAACGATCCGGAGCAGAAGTTCTCGCTGTTCAGCTCGCCCGATCACGTCGGCCTGAACAAGAACGAGCCGCGCCTGAAGGCGAAGGTCGACGAAACGATTGTGAAGGCCCGCAAGGACGGTACGATGAACGCGATTTCGCAGAAGTGGCTGCGCGCGCCACTGCCCGCCGATCTCTAACCTGCCCGCGCTGACGGCCCGCCGCTCACGGGCCTTGCGTCGCGCAGCCGGCCGCGATTGCCGGAATCCGATCCAACGATAAGTGTGCAGCGATGACCTACGCGTTCGATTTCAGCGGCTTCGGCCTCTATGCCGACATGCTCGTGCGCGGCGCGGCCGTGACCCTCGGGCTCACGGCGGTATCGACACTGCTCGGCGGCCTCGTCGGCATCGCCGGCGCGAGCATCGCGGCCGCCGGGCCCAAATGGGCGCGCTGGCTGGTCGCGAGCTACGTCGAGCTGATCCGCAATACGCCGTTTCTCGTGCAGCTGTTCTTCGTGTTTTTCGGGCTGCCGAGCCTCGGCATTCGTATCGACGAAGTGCAGGCCGCGGTGCTCGCGATGACCGTCAATCTCGGCGCGTACGCAACCGAGATCGTGCGCGCCGGGATCGATTCGGTTTCGCGTGGCCAGGTGCAGGCCGCGCAAGCGCTCGGTCTGCACGGACGCCAGGTGTTCCGTCACGTGGTGCTGCCGCAGGCGCTCGCCAATGTATTTCCCGCGTTGCTCGGCCAGGTGCTGATCGTGATGCTCGGCTCGGCCGTGGTGTCGCAGATCTCGGTGCCTGACCTGACCTATGCGGCGAACTTTATCCAGTCGCGCAACTTCCGCTCGTTCGAGAGCTACCTGATCATCACCGCGGCCTATCTGCTGATGTCGATCGTGCTGCGGCAATTGCTGAACCACTTCGGCCGCAATCTGTTCGCGGGCCGCGCCACGCGCGGCGACGGCGGCAAGCCGCGCAACGGGCGCAGCCGCCTGTTGTGGCGCGGCGCGCGCAGCGCGCCAGCGGAGCACTGATCATGGTCGAATTCACGCTGTGGGACATCGCCCGCAATCTGCTGCTCGCCGCGCGCTGGACCTTGTTGCTGTCGGTGATCGCGTTCGTCGGCGGCGGCATCGTCGGATTGGTGTTGCTCGCGCCGCGGGTGTCGCCGGTCGGATGGCTGCGCCGCATCGTCGTGCTGTACGTCGAAGTGTTTCAGGGCACACCGCTGCTGATGCAGTTGTTTCTGACGTTCTTCGGCCTGCCGCTGCTCGGCGTCGACGTGTCGCCATGGGCCGCGGCGGCGGTTACGCTGACGCTCTATACAAGCGCGTATCTGGTGGATATCTGGCGCGGCTGCGTCGAGGCGGTGCCGCGTGGCCAGTGGGCGGCGGGCGCGAGTCTGGGCATGACGTTCAGCCAGCAGTTGCGCTACATCGTGTGGCCGCAGGCGCTAAAGATCGCGGTCGCGCCGACAGTCGGTTTTCTTGTGCAGGTCGTGAAAAGCACCGCGCTTGCGTCGATCATCGGTTTCACCGAACTGACCAAGACCGGCTCGATGATTACCAATGCCGCGTTCCGGCCGTTTCCGATCTACGGGATGGTCGCGATGATCTACTTCGCGATGTGCTTTCCGCTCACGTGGTATGCGCGCACGCTGGAGAAGCGGCAGAAGGTGGGACAGCATCGATGACGGCCGCCCCACCTCGACTGTCCGCGCCTAGCGCGCCGCCTCGGTCGACTTGCGCAGCTTCGCGACCTGCGCCGCGCCAACCGCCGGCGCGCCGTTGTTCCACCCCGCGCGCACGAAGCTGAGCACATCGGCGATCTGCTGGTCGTCGAGCACCGCCGCGAAGCCCGGCATCGGGAATGGCGACGGCACACCGTTGATCACGAGATCGGGGGTGCCGTTCAACGTCACGTTGATCAGCGACGACGGATCCCGGGCGAGCACGTTCGGATTGCCGGCGAGCGGCGCGAGCATCGGCGCGAAACCGCGTCCGTCGACGGCGTGGCAGTGCATGCAATACGCGGTGTACACGCGCGCACCGGCATCGTTCGCGGGGCGATCGAGCGATACCCGGGTTGCCTGTGCATCGTACCTGTAGGGCTGCGCGCCGTTGCCGCCCGCCGGCGCCAGCGACTTCAGATACGTCGACATCGCCGCGACGTCCGCATCGCTCATGTTCTGCGTGCTGTTGTTGATCACGCTGGTCATCGAGCCGAATGCCGACGCGTGCCGGTTCGCGCCGGTCTTCAGGAACGCGCCGATATCCTGCTCGCTCCAGCGGCCGAGGCCGACGTTGTGTTCGCCGGTCAGGTTCGACGCGTACCAGCCGTCGAGCAGCGCGCCGCTCAGGAAGCCACTGCCGCTTTCGTCGAGCGCGCTTTCCTGAAACGCGACGCCGCGCGGCGTATGGCACGAGCCGCAATGTCCGAGCCCCTGCACCAGATACGCGCCGCGATTCCACGCGACGTCCTTGCCCGGCTTGTCGCGATACGCGCCCTTGTCGAGGAACGCCATATTCCACAACTTGAGCGGCCAGCGCATGTTCATCGGCCATTTGATATCGGACTCGCGATTGGCCTGCTGCACCGGCGCGACGCCGTGCATGAAGAACGCGTACAGCGCCTTCATGTCGTCGTCGCTGACCTTGGCATACGACGGATAGGGCATCGCCGGGTACAGGTTGTGGCCGTCTTTCGCGACACCCTCGCGCATCGCCCGCGCGAAGTCTTCTTCGGTATAGCCGCCGATGCCGGTTTGCGGGTCCGGCGTGATATTGGTCGCGTAGATGCGGCCCAGCGGCGTGTTCATCGGCAGGCCACCGGCGAACGGTTTGCCTTTGGGCGCGGTATGACAGGCCGCGCAATCGCCGAGCTGGGCGAGATAGGCGCCGCGTTGCACCAGCGCCTGATCGGCCGCGCTTGCCGCATCAGCCGGCGGTGGCGCGAACAACGGCAACGCGACGCACAATGCCGCGCCCAACCCCTTCAGAGTGTTTTTCATCACAGGCTCCCTGGTCACGCGGTATGCAGTTGACGGCCGACCGGCAATTGGCGCAGCCGCTTGCCGGTCGCCGCGTAGATCGCATTGGTCAGCGCGGGCGCGAGCGCCGCGGTGCCCGGCTCGCCGATGCCGCCTGGCGCCTCGCCGCTCTTGACGATATGCACGTCGATCGGCGGCGTCTGGTCGATGCGTAGCATCCGATAGTCGGTGAAGTTGTTCTGCTGGACGCGGCCGTTCTGGATCGTGATCTCGCTATAGAGCGCCGCCGTGATGCCGAAGATGATGCCGCCCTGCACCTGCGCTTCGATCGTGTTCGGATTGACGACCATCCCGCAATCGACCGCGCAATTGACGCGCTTGACCGTCACCTCGCCCTGGTCGACCGCCACTTCGAGCACGATCGCGAAGAAGCTGCCGAACGCGTGCATCACCGACACCCCCCGCCCTTGACCCTGCGGCAGCGTGCTGCCCCAGTTGCCGGCCTGCGCGGCCACGTTGAGCACGTTCAGCGCACGCGGCGATATGCCGAGCAGGCTGCGCCGGTATTGCACCGGATCGATCTTCGCGTGCGCGGCGAGTTCATCGACGAAACTTTCGACGACGAACGTGCCGCGCGTCGGCCCGACGCCGCGCCAGAACGCAGTCGGAATCGCATGCGGCTCCTGGCGCACGTAATCGATAAGCTGGTTCGGCAGGTCGTACGGCAGATCGGAGGCGACCTCCACCGCGTCGCGATCGAGCCCGTTCTGGAACGCGGGCGGCGCGAAGCGCGCGAGGATCGACGAGCCGACGATCCGGTGCTGCCATGCGATCGGCTTGCCGTTCGCATCGAGCCCGGCAGAAATCGTGTCGTAGTAATACGGCCGATACATGTCGTGCTGGATGTCTTCCTCGCGCGTCCATACCACCTTGACCGGCGTCGATAGCTGTTTGGCGACCTTCACCGCCTGCGTGACCATATCGGTTTCGAGCCGCCGACCGAAACCACCGCCGAGCAGGTGGTTGTGCACGATGATCTGGTCCGCCGGCAGGCCGGTGACGGCGGCCGCCGCATCGACGACCCGCGTCGGCACCTGCGAACCGAGCCACACTTCGCACGCGTCGGCGCGCACATGGACCGTGCAGTTGACCGGCTCCATCGTTGCGTGCGCGAGGAACGGCTGCTGATACACCGCGTCGACCCGCGTCTTCGCGTCGCCGAACGCGCGACGCACGTCGCCTTCCTTGCGCGCGACCGCGCCTTTACGCTGCGACGCGGCCGCGAGATCGTCGACGATCGTCTTCATCGACAGCTGGGCGCCAGCGCCTTCGTTCCACTTGATATCGAGCGCCTGCAAGCCGCGCTTGGCGGCCCACGTGTGATCGCCGATCACCGCGACCGCGTTGTCGACCCGGATGATCTGCCGCACGCCGGGGATCGTCTTCGCATGCGTGTCGTCGACGCTCGCGAGCGTGCCGCCGAACACCGGAGAATTCGCGATCGCCGCGTAGACCATGCCGGGAAGACGCACGTCGAGGCCGAACATCGCGGTGCCGTCCACTTTCTCCGGCGAATCGAGGCGCTTCGCGGGCGTGCCGATCAGCTTGAAATCCTTCGGGTCTTTCAGCGGCACGTTCTGTGGCACCGCCTGCGTTGCCGCGGCCTGCACGAGCTGACCGTAGCTCGCGCTGCGATTGCTCGCCGGATGGATCACCTGGCCGGCCTGCGCGTGGCAGCTGGCTGGATCGACCTGCCATTGCGCGGCAGCCGCGTTGATCAGCATCGCGCGCGCGGTCGCGCCGGCGCGGCGCATCGGATCCCACGCGAACCGGATCGACGTCGAGCCGCCGGTCAACTGGCCGCCGAGCAGCGGGTCCTTGAAGAGTTTTTCATTCGGCGGCGCGTGATCGAGCGTGACCGAATCGAGCGGCACTTCGAGTTCTTCGGCGATCAGCATCGGAATCGACGTATAGACGCCCTGACCCATCTCGACCTTCGGCATTACGAGTGTGACCTTGCCGGCGGTGTCGATCTGGATGAATGCGTTGGGCGCGAACACGCCGCTTTGCGGCGCTTCGTTCGCATCGCCGCCGATCACGGTCTTGCCGGTTGTCTGATCCTGACTCGCGGCCGGCACGCTGAAGCCGAGCAGCAGACCGCCGCCGGCCGCTCCGCCGACCGCGATGCCGAACTTGAGGAAGCCGCGCCGCGACAGGCCAGGCGCGTGGTGTTTATCGAGCAATCGCTGGGACATGTCACGCCCCCTTCGCGGCGTGCTTGATCGCCACGCGGATGCGATTGTAGGTACCGCAGCGGCAGATGTTGCCGGCCATCGCGGCGTCGATGTCCGCGTCGCTCGGATTGGGGTTGCGCGCGAGCAGCGATGCCGCCGACATCACCTGCCCCGACTGACAGTAGCCGCATTGCACGACATCGAGTTCGCGCCAGGCCTGCTGCACTTTTTGTCCAGCCGGGGTCTGGCCGACCGCTTCGATCGTGACGACCTTGCGCTCGCCGACCGCGGCGGCGGGGAAGACGCACGAGCGCACCGCGACGCCATCGAGATGCACGGTGCAGGCGCCGCATTGGGCGATGCCGCAACCGAACTTGGTGCCGGTCAGGCCGACGAGATCGCGCAGCACCCACAACAGGGGCATGTCGGGCGGCGCGTCGACGGTATGGTTTTGGCCGTTGATATTGAACGTTGTCATGGGCGGCTCCGGTGTGGATGTATTGTGGTCACACGGTTTGGATCGCAACGCCGCGTCAGATCGCGAAGGCGCGCCGTGTTTGTTCGGCACATCGCGCTAATGCGCGGCGCAAGACGGGCTGCGGCTGAGCTAACGTTGCTTACAGACCGGGCGATTGTAGTCGTGGAGAAAAAAATTCGCCTCGTGGCTGCACATGATTCGTTGAAGCCCGACAACGGACAATGCAGAGCGATGGCCGCGTGCATGCTTGCTGCATGGCTGATCAAACCCGCGCGCGAATCAATGCGTTACCATCGACGCATCGACCCATCAGCGTGACGCACGCGAATCGATGCGCGTTATGCATCGCGTGATGCGCAATTGCGAGGCACGATGGCGTCGCGTCACTTCAGCCGCAGGAGCCGCCGATGAACGACCCGCAATGCACTCAATTCCTCTCGGACATTCGCAGACCGCTGCTGGCGCTGCACAAGGCGATTCTCGATCACGAACGTGCGTCGTACGAAAAGGAATTCGGCCCGGTGACGCCTGCGGCGTTCCTGCAGGTGCTGATCAACGGGTCGGGATTTCGCTGGCTCGCGCCGCTATCGACGGTGATCGCGAGCGTCGACGAAATTCTCGACGACGCGGAGGCCGATGCCGCCGATCGGCGCGCGACGGCCGAAGCCGTCGTCGGACTGTTCTCGGCGGATCAGCCGAACAATAGCTTCCTGCCGCGCTACCTGCCGCTATTGCAGGCCGACCCGGCGATCCTGCATTACCACGGCGAGGTGTCGCGCGTGTTGCGCGGTGCGCAACCGGGGTAGTCAGGCGCGGATGCGAACGGGCAGTGCACCGGTCGGTTCGGACGGAGCGGCAACGCGATCGATACGCTGCCGGCTCCCGAATCTTCTCACCGTTGAGAAAGCCGTTCTGGCGCGCGATGCGCTGTCGATTGACGCGGCCTTTATTTCTCGCGATCGATGAATCATCGGGCAATGCCCGCGCTTTGCTGTCGTCGGCAGCAGCGATCCCCGTTGCTGTAAGGTGTTTTCTACCTGGTTCGTAAGGATCCGGGCGCGCGGCGTTGCGCTTTGATCGATGGAACGACGATCCAAACAAGTCGCCGAGCGGATTTCCTGGCTTTGCTGATTAAAACAACGGTGAGCTTTTGCGGGACGTTGTGGCGAGCGCAAGGGGAACTTGCTGAATGCGTGCTACCCAGGTTGGCCAGCCTGGCCCAACGTCACCTGGCCGCCTACGCGAAGCGGCGCCGCGGGCGCTTGCCGCTGCGGCGCGTGCAGGGTTGCGCGGCGTCGTAGGTCGTCGTAGGTCGTCGTAGATCGTCGAAAGCGTTCGGCGCGACGACGCCGAACCTAGCCGCGCCCCTGCGGCAGATACGGCAGTGGATCGACCGGCTTGCCGTCGCGGCGCACCTCGAAGCCGAGCGACACGCGCGAGTTGCTTTCGTCGCCCATCTCCGCGATCTGCTGTCCCCGGCGAACCACGTCGCCCATCTTGACCAGCAGTTTGCGGTTGTGCGAGTACACGGTCAGAAAATCCTTGTTGTGCTGCACGATGATCAGACTGCCATAGCCGTTCAGTCCGGTGCCCGCGTACATCACCTTGCCGTCGGCGGCGGCCCGCACCGGGTCGCCGGGCTTGCCGCCGATTTCGATGCCGCGCGTGGCACCCGGCTGGAATGCTTCGACCACGCTGCCGGACGCAGGCCACGTGAGCGTCACGCTGTTCGCGTGCCGGCGGGTTTCCTGCATCACTTCGTGGACCGTCGCGGCGTCGGGAAGCGGCGCGGCTTGGGTGGAAGCCTGAGCTGAGGTTTGGGCTGCGGTCTGGGCTGCGGTCTGGGCTGCGGTCTGGGCTGCGGTTTGGGCTGCGGTTTGGGCTGCGGTTTGCGCCGGCGCCGACGCGGCGGCTGCCGCCGCGTTGGCCAGCTTCACCGCCCGTACCGTTTCGGGCGACGCGACATGCAGCACCTGCCCCGGCTTGAGCCGCGCCGATGCCTTCAGTCCATTCCACGCCTGCAACTGTTTGACGCTGCAGTGATGACGCTGCGCGACGCGCGCAAGCGTGTCGCCGCGCCTGACCCGGTAGACGAGCGGCGGAGATTTCTTCAGCCGCGCGTTCTGGTTGGCGTCGATCGTCAGTTGCGCGGATCCGACGGCCGCGTCCGTCGTGGCGCTTGCATTCGCCGCCGCTACGCCCGATGTCGCGCCCGCGCCCGCGCCACTTTGCCCGTTCAGCTGACCGAAGTTCGCGCAACCGCCAAGTGCCAGTGCGACCCACACGCCGGCGACACCGGCCTGCATCGTTCTGTCGAAACGTTTTCTCATGCTGCTCGACTCCTGCTCGTATTCAAGGGCCGCGCGGATGCCCGTGCTGCCCGTCACGCGCCGGGTCTCGCACGTCGCGGCGACCGCGGTAAAAACCGGACACAGCCCGGTTGCCGATCAAAATCCGGCGAATTGTAAAGTGCGCCTTAACGAAAAACTTGACACCACACACACTGATACAAACCTTACGGACCGTGTCCCGCGGTTGCGGTGCAGGCGTTCTGACGCGGACGTAATAAGCACGCTGCCGGCCGTTGACACATTTCACCATTGTTGGCCTTTGCGTTATCGGCAGACACTGCCGGAACTTGAATCGCGGGGGTGAGGTGCAAGCGGCAATTAGCGTCGGAAGTCGACAAAGGAATGGGACGGCGCGGCACCGCAGGCGTATCCGCGCCGCGGCTCAGCCGGCGGGCCGCCCGGCACCCAATGCGGATGACCCAGTGGGTAAAGACCTCCGGCTCGCGACGCGAGAAGCGAGCGTGAGCCCGCCGCGCGGAGTAAGCGCTGAAGCTGAACGGCTATTCGAGCCTCGAACCGCCGCGCGAGTCGACGCGACCGCAGGCGCAAAGCTAGAACTTATGCCGGATCGCTGCGCGCACCACGACTTGCTTCGACGTCGATGACGGCGACTGGGCGCCGGGGATAAACGCGTAATCGAGGATTGAGAGTGTCGAATCGCCGGTGACCTGCTGATACGCGCCCTGCAGATAGACGTCGGTGCGCTTGGAAAGGTTGTAATCCGCCATCAGCCCGAACGTATGAATGCGCGGCTTCACGCCGCCATTGGACGCATCGTATGTTTCCATC
>NZ_DASXHN010000338.1:0-29666 GCF_036488505.1 Paraburkholderia sp.
GATCGGTTCGCTGGTGCTTGCGTATCTGCTCGCGCGCACCTGCACGTTGTTCTATCGCCGTCTGAACATGCAGGACGAACATTCGTTCGTCGCGCTGTTCGGTTTGGTGCTGCTCGCGATCGCGATCGCGCATCTGTTCAAGCTGTCGACGATTCTCGCGCTGCTTGCCGCCGGCATCATCGTCAAGAACCACGAAGCACGTCCGCAGTTGTGGCCGCAACACTTCGGCACGGCCGGGTGGCTGCTCACCGTGATCCTGTTCGTGCTGACGCTGACCACGTTCGAATGGAAGCACATCGCGCTTGGCGGGGTCGCGGCATTGGGCCTGATTGTTGCGCGCCTCGTCGCGAAACTGGTCGGGGTGCTCGCGTTCGCGAAGCCGAGCGGTCTGAACTGGAAGCAGGGCGTGGCGCTCGGACTGTCGTTATCGCCGATGTCGGCGCTCGCCTACCTGCTGGTGGACGACACGTACAACCTGTACCCGAATTTCGATCCGCAACTGCGCGCGATCGTCATGTGTTCGATTGTCGTGCTGCAGATTCTCGCGCCTTGGCTCGTGTACCGCAGCCTTGCGCTCGTCGCCGAACGGCGCGAAGAGTAAGCGCGGCTCGTGCCGTGCGGGGTTGGGTTGACCCGCCCGTTTTCAACGCCTTCGTTTTAAAAACGACCTGACTCAAGGGACGCCATGTCACTCGAACCCTTCATCGATTCGAAACCGTTCACTTTCGGTGTCGAACTGGAGATGCAGATCGTCAATACGCACGACTACGATCTGACCAAGGCCGGCACCGATCTGCTGCGCCTCATCAAGGACGAAAAAATCCCCGGCAATATCACGCCGGAAATCACCGAGAGCATGATCGAGCTGTCGACCGGCATCTGCACGTCGCACGAGCAGGCCGTCACCGATCTGCGCAAGATTCGCGACACGCTGGTCTCCGCAGCCGATCATCTGAACGTCGGTCTGTGCGGCGGCGGCACGCATGCGTTCCAGCAATGGAGCGAGCGGCAGATCGTCGATACGCCGCGTTTTCAGTATCTTTCCGAGCTGTACGGTTATCTCGCGAAACAGTTCACGGTGTTCGGCCAGCACGTGCATATCGGCTGCCCGGATCCGGACAGCGCGCTGTATCTGCTGCATTCGATGTCGCGTTTCATCCCGCACTTCATCGCGTTATCCGCGTCGTCGCCGTTCGTCCAGGGCGTCGATACCGGTTTTCATTCGGCGCGGCTCAATTCGGTATTCGCGTTTCCGCTGTCGGGCCGCGCGCCGTTCGTGCTCACGTGGGGCAGTTTCGAGGAGTATTTCTCGAAAATGGTCCACACCGGCGTGGTCAACAGCATGAAGGATTTTTACTGGGACATTCGGCCGAAGCCCGGTTTCGGGACGATCGAAGTACGCGTGATGGACACGCCGTTTTCGGTGGACCGCGCCGCGGCGATTGCCTGCTACATCCAGACGCTGGCGCGTCATCTGTTGCTCGACAAACCGATCAAGCCGAAGGAAGACGATTATCTCGTTTATACGTTCAATCGCTTCGAGGCATGCCGTTTTGGGCTCGGCGGCACTTGCATCAATCCGCAAACGGGCGAGCGCAAAACGATTTCCGAAGATATCCTCGAAACGCTCGAATTGATCGCGCCGCATGGCGAGGCGCTCGGATCGGCCAACGCGCTCGCGGAAATCGGCGAAATTGCGCGCGGTCAGGTCAACGATGCGACCTGGCTACGCAGCGTGTTTGCGCAGGAAAAATCGTTGCACGAAGTGGTCCGGCAGCAGTGTCTGCAATGGCGGGCCTAGCCGCGAAACGCGCGCAAACAATGCCCGCGTGCGAAAGTGCACGACATTTCGATAGAACCCGCCTCGCGCGGGTTTTTTTGTAATTGAACTTTCGGGACTTTTTCGCGCGTCGCGCGTCAGGTTTTTTTTCGACCGTTTATAGCTTATAAGTGCGCCAACCACTCCCCGGCATTGCCTGTGCCTGTGGACAAGTGAACAATCCGTTGTGAAGTCAAGGCAGTGCGGAAATGATAACCAGGTGGATAAAAAGCGCGTCGGCGGCGTTTAGCACGGCTGGCGAGAACGGATTCAGCGCGCTTTTGATGCCCGGCGAAAGCGTTGCGCAAGTTATCCCTATGTTTTCCGCTGGTTATCCACCGCTTGCGTTGAGTGAGTTAGCTGAATGATTTGGCGCTCTCGAATAGAATGTCGTTTTTCGCTGCCTTGGAACCTGCCAGGCGGCACATTTTTGAGATAGAAGAAGCAAGGGTTTCGTCGGCGGTTGGGCGAAACTACCCCACACAAGCAGCGGGCGCGGCCGGCAAGCAGATCGGCGGTATCGCATAAAAGCGACAAATAAACGAATTGAAGATCATGAGCGAAGGCGTATACGGAGAGCAGGCGAGCGGCCGGGTGACCCACACTCTGCTGCGATTGAGCACGGCAATGCGGAGCCAGGCTTGGGAATGGGCCGAAGGCGCGGGGCTTACGCCGACGCAAGGTGAAATTCTGGTGCTGTTGATGCAGCGTAAAGGCCCGATGCGTCTCGGCGAGATTGCGCGCGAAACGGCGCTGACCGCCGCAACGACGAGCGATGCGGTGAGCACGCTCGAAACCAAGGGCCTGGTGGAAAAGCGCCGCGCGCTCGACGACGGGCGCGCGCTCGCTGTCCGTCTGACCGCGCGTGGCCGCACGGCGGCCAAGCGCGCGACCCAATGGCCTGATTTCCTGAGCAAGGCTGTCGGGACGTTGCGCGAAGAAGAGCAGGCAGTGTTCTACCGCACGCTGCTCAAGACGATTCATCAGCTCGAGGCGCAGAATACGATTCCTCCGCATCGCATGTGCCTGAGCTGCGTGCATCTCCAGGCGAGCAAGAATCCGAAGAGGACGCCGCATCGCTGCACGCTGCTGGCGCTGAACATGTCGGATACGAATCTGCGTCTGGACTGCACCGTTTACGAGACGGCGGACCTCGCCACCCAGAAAAAAACCTGGAAGATCTTCGCGCAGTAAGAGCCAGTGTTCGATGGCAATCCGCTACCATGGCCTGCCGGCTACGGCGGGCGGCACGATCTGTCGGTCGGCCGGCTGGCGCCGTAGCGCGGCGAGTTGTTAGTCAACCTGAAGGTGGGGCAGGCCGATGAATCGCGAAGTACTGGCCATTCGCCATGTGCATTTCGAGGATCTGGGCAGTCTTGAACTCGAACTCGGCGAGCGCGGGCGTCCGGTCCGCTATCTTGACGTCGGTCTTGCCCGGATCGAGGCGCCGGATCCGGTCGGCGCGTCGTTGATGGTCGTGCTGGGCGGGCCGATTAGCGCGACCGGCGACGCGCAGTATCCGACGCTCGTGCCTTTGCTCGCGATGATCGAAAAACGCATCGCGGCCGGTCTGCCGACGCTGGGCATCTGCCTTGGCGCGCAACTGATCGCGCGGGCGCTCGGCGCGCGCGTGTATCGCGCGGCGCAAGCGGAGCTCGGCTGGACGCCGCTCACGCTGACCGATGCCGGCCGCGCATCACCGCTGCGTCATCTGGATGGCGCGCATACGTCGATGCTGCATTGGCACGGCGACACCTTCGATCTGCCCGCCAACGCAACGCGTCTCGGGTCGACGCCGGCCTGCGAGAACCAGGCATTCGCGTGGGGCGATCACGTGCTGGGTTTGCAGTGTCACCCTGAGATTCGTACCGATCGCTTCGAGCCGTGGCTGATCGGCAATGCGGGCGAGCTGGCCGCTCATCGCATCGACGCACGGCAGCTGCGTGCCGACACCGCGCGATTCGGTCCCACGCTCGAAACGGCCGCGCGCCGGATGTTCGGCGAATGGCTCGATCAGGTGGCCGGGACAAGCTGAACAGGCACTTTCATGCAGTAAACGGCCCGCGGTGCTATCCTCGATCGCTCTCGGGTTTTCACTGGGCGTAATTCATGAGCGCGCTTTTCTCTCCGCTCACGCTGCGTAGCGTGACGCTTCCGAACCGTATCGTCGTCTCCCCGATGTGCCAGTACTCCGCCGAACGTGGCGAGGCGAGCGCATGGCACATGATCCACCTTGGCAGTCTCGCGTTGTCCGGCGCGGCCATGCTGTTTATCGAGGCGACCGCGGTCGAGCCGGATGGCCGCATCACGCCCGGCGATCTCGGCTTGTGGGATGACGCGACAGAAGCCGCGCTGGTGCCGGTGCTGGCCGCGATCCGCAAGCACTCGTCCATCAAGGTGGCGATGCAGTTGTCCCACGCGGGCCGCAAGGCATCGAGCCATGCACCGTGGGAAGGTGGTCAACTGATCCCGGTGGCGCAGGGCGGGTGGTTGCCGCATGCGCCGTCGGCGTTGCCGCACAAGGCGGGCGAGGAGCCACCGCTCGCGCTGGACGCTGGCGGCCTGAACCGGATTCGCGACGCGTTCGCCGCGTCGGCGCGACGTGCCGCGCGTGTCGGTATGGATGCGCTGGAAGTGCACGCCGCGCACGGCTATCTGCTGCATCAGTTCCTGTCGCCGCTCGCCAATCAGCGCAGCGACGAATACGGCGGTTCGCTCGAAAACCGCATGCGTTTTCCGCTCGAAGTCTTCGATATCGTGCGTGCCGCGTTTCCGGCCGACAAACCGGTCGGTGTGCGCGTGTCGGCGACCGACTGGGTCGAAGGCGGCTGGACGCTCGAAGACACGATCGCGTTTGCGCACGAACTCGAAAAGCGTGGCTGCGACTGGATCGACGTATCGTCCGGCGGCGTATCGCCGTTGCAGCGCATTCCGCTCGAACCCGGTTATCAGATTCCGTTTGCCAAGGCCGTCAAGCATGCAACCGGCCTCACGACCATCGGCGTCGGTCTGATTACCGATCCGCTGCACGCCGAGCAACTGATCGAAGCGGGTGATGCCGATCTGATCGCGCTGGCCCGCGGCCTGCTGTACAACCCGCGCTGGCCGTGGCACGCGGCCGCGCAACTCGGTGCCACGGTCGAAGCGCCGCCGCAATACTGGCGTTCGCAACCACGCGACCAGAAAGCACTGTTCGGCGACATTTCATTCGGTCAACGATGACGGGTGGCGCACGTTAAACGAACGTGTCTCGTGACGGTTGAACGAAGCCGTCACCAGCGTGTAGGATGCCGGTTGTGACGCATGGTGCGTTGCAGGTCGACGCGGCGCTCACAGGGCGCCGCGTTTGCTATCCAAGTCAGAAAAACAGCGCGCAAGACGCGCGTCTGACGATTGCCCGACTTCATTCCCCCAGTTATTCACAAGGATTCATTCAATGAATTCACGCAGGATCGCCGTGCGCCGTTCCGGTGTACACGGCAAAGGCGTGTTTGCACTCGAGCCGATTGCAGCCGGCGAGCGGCTGATCGAATACAAGGGCGAGCGGATCTCCTGGAAAGAAGCATTGCGCCGTCATCCGCACAATCCGGCGGAACCGAATCACACGTTCTATTTCGCGCTCGACAACGGCAAGGTGATCGACGGCAAGGTGAACGGCAATAGCGCGCGCTGGATCAACCACTCGTGCGCGCCGAACTGCGAAGCCGAGGAAATCGACGGTCACGTCTACGTGCATGCGCTGCGCGATATCGCTGAAGGCGAGGAAGTCTTTTACGACTATGGTCTCGTGATCGACGCGCGTCAGACGAAGAAGCTGAAGAAGGAATACGAATGCCGTTGCGGCGCGCGCAAGTGCCGCGGCACGATGCTCGCGCCGCCGGAAAAGAGCAAGAGCAGCGTCAAGCCGGCTAAATCGGGCAAGGCCGGAAAGTCCGCGGATAAGTCGGCGCACAAGCCCGGCAACGCGGCGAAAAAATCGAAGAAAAAGTGACGGGCGCGGGCTTCGGCCGAGCGGCGCGCTCAGTCGAAAGGCCCTGGCCAACTGCGCTAGTGCCGCAGCTCTCCGTTACCCGTTGCAGCGAGGCCGGTCGCGCTATAAATCCACCGGTGCCGAGTGTGCCGGTTTTTTTGCCGGCCGCCGTGCATCGGAATCGGTGCTGGCCACAGCCGTCGCATTGACCGGCAGCAACGGAATCCGCACGATAAAGCGTGCACCGCCGTCCGGCGCGTCTTCGTAATGCACACTGCCGCGGTGCAGCACCATGATGTCGTGGACGATCGCGAGGCCGAGACCCGCACCGCCGTCCACGCCGGCATCGGTCTGTCCGTCGCCGCGGAAAAACCGCTTGAACAGGTCTGCCTGCTGCGAACACGGCACGCCGGGGCCATTGTCTTCGACCACGATTTCCGCCGCGCGCACGTCGCCGGTCAGCGTCTGCGAAACCGTCACCGTGATGCGCCCGCCGTCGATGCGTGACGGCGGCACGTACTTGAGCGCGTTATCGAGCAGGTTCGCGATCACCTCGTGCAACAGTACCGGGTTGCCGCGCGCCATCAGCGGATGATCGTTCGACGGGTCGTCCAGACGCTGAAAACCCAGGTCGACGTGCACGGCAAGCGCGCGCGGCACCCATTCCGCACCGGTATCGAACGCGAGCGCGGCCATGTCGACCGTCACAAAGCGTGCTACCTGTTCGCCCGGCTCCGCGCGTGCGAGCGACAGCAGCTGATTCGACAGCCGCACCGCGCGGTCGGCGGCGGCGCGCAGCTCGCGTACCGCGACGAGCACCTGCTGCGGATCGCGCGCGACGGCTGCCTGCTCGGCGTGCAGCTTTACCGCGGTGAGCGGCGTGCGCAACTGATGCGCGGCATCGGCGATGAACTTGCGCTGTGCTTCCAGCGCGGCTTTCAGCCGGTCGAGCAGCGCGTTCAGCGCGCCGGTGAGCGGACGGATTTCGACCGGCACATAGGTTTCGTCGACCGGTTCGAGCGACGTATGGGTCTGCCGGTTCAGCGAATCCGCGAGCGCGGTGAGCGGATTGAGCTGCTGATTGACGACCCGCCACACGATCACCCAGCCGGCCAGCAGCAGCAACAGCAGAGGCATCATGATCGCGACCAGAAACTCGGCGGCAATGCGAAAGCGATGATGCACGGGCTGCCCGACTTCGACGACGATGGGGTTGCCCGTCGGCTGATCGACGCGCACCTGAGCGACGCGCACGGTCACGCCCCGATGCTGCGTCTCGAATACATACGCGTAGTGCATGCGGCGCACGTTCGCGCCCTGCAGCGGCAAGTCGCGGTCGCCGGCGATTTCCTGTTCGCCTGTGCTGATCCGGTAGACCAGATGCTCGACCGGGTCGGAGAACATCGCCTGCGCGAGCGGGGGCACCGTGATCGGCGCTTCCGGTCCGGCAATCTGGATCTGTTTGGAAATCGCGGTCGCCAGGTCGGCGAGCGAGCGGTCGACGACATGCTGCGTGTACTGCCAGGCGAGCCAGTAAGCGATCAGGCCGCTCATCAGCGCGAGCAGCGAAAGTGGGGCAGCGAGGCGCCGCAGCAGCGTGCGGCGCAGACTATTGGCGGCCGGCTGGGGCATGGTCGTACGCGCTGGAAGGTGGCAATTGCGTTAATTGCGTTAGCAACCGCGGTAGCGACGGCGCGAACCGCCGCGACATATTCCGGGTGCCGGCCAATCGCGTACCGCGCGTCATGCATGCAACGGCTACGCGGCGCCGGTCCGGCGCCGTCAGGCCGCGACGCGATGCGCGGCCTCGATGGCGATCATGCGGCCTGGCGGATTTCCTGCAACAAGTAGCCAAAGCCACGCACGGTGACGATTTCGACACGGCAGCTCTCGAGTTTCTTGCGCACGCGATGCACGTAGACTTCGATCGCGGTGTCACCGAGATCGCCGCCGAAGTGCGTCAGGTGATCCTGCAGTTGCGCCTTGCTGACCACGCGGCCATGACGCAGCAGCAGCATTTCGAGCACCGCGAATTCGCGCGGCGACAGTTCGAGCGGCTTGTCGTCGTTGAAGATACGGCGATCGACGCCCGACAGGCGCACCCCCCCCAGCGACACTTCCGGACGCGGCATGTCGCCGTGCGGTCCGCTGCGGCGCATCACCGCGCGAATGCGCGCTTCGAGTTCGGCGGGTTCGAACGGCTTCAGCATGTAGTCGTCGGCGCCCGAATTGAGGCCTTGCACGCGGTCGTTCAACTCGTCGCGCGCGGTCAGGATGATCACCGGCGTGTGGCGGTTGCTCTGGCGGAAGCGCGAGAGCAGTGTCATGCCGTCGATGCCCGGCAGACCCAGGTCGAGGATCACCAGCTCGTGGCGGTTTTGCGTGAGGGCCTGTTCGGCAAAGATGCCGTCATGGACCATGTCGACGGTGAAGCCGGCTTGTTCGAGACTGCTTTGTATGCCGCGCGCGATGGGGCGGTCATCTTCGATCAGAAGGAGTCGCATGGATTTCGCTCAAGTACAATGGGTTAGGCGTTTGGGCAAGCGGTTCGCCGGGGCGCCTGCTGCGCCAGACAGCGTGCGGCGTGGCCGTGCCGCAGCGGCGGTACCGCCACGAAGCAGCCACCGAGCCGTCCTGAAACGCCTAGCTGGCGACCACGAAGTCATGTCCGAGATAAGCATTCACGAACTGGAAGCCGCGATCAACTTCTGGCGCTCCCGCTCACCTTCGAGCGGCGACGAACTCGTTCTGTGCAAGGAGGCAAGCGCGCTCTCCAAGCCGTATGCGCTGCTGATTGTACAGCGTCAGCAGTCGCTATCACCGGATCGTTTGGACCCTCTCGCAAAGCAGGCATGGGAGTCTTACGTTCGACTTAATACTAGCCTGTAGAACTGAAGGTTTGCAGCCGCAATTGCCTGCATTGGCCTTTCATTCCGGCCCGATTGCGCGCCGCGTGGCATATAAATTCGCGTAAACCGCCGCGGACCTTTGGTATTACAAGGTAATACGGTCGATGAACGAGGTCGGCGTTCGCGACGGCCTGAATGCAATGCGCTCGCCGGTTAATGCAGCGGTTCAGAGGGGTCCAACATGCAATAATCCCGCATCGAATCGCCATTTAATGCGGAATTCAAACATGCTGGAACTCGATCGCTTCGACCTCGCGCTGCTCGACGTGTTGCAGCGCTTCGGGCGTGCGACGCATCAGCAACTGGCCGAACAGGTGCCGTTGTCACCGTCGCAAATTGGGCGGCGCTTGCAGCGGCTGGAACAGCTGGGCGTCGTCGACGGCTATCGTGTGGTGCTGCAGCCCGAAAAGCTCGGCCTCGGCGTCACTGCTTTCACGAGCCTGAAGTTGAAGCATCACGGCGATTCGATCATCGAGCAGTTCCAGCAGCAGATCGACGCACTGCCTGAAGTGCTCGAATGCCATGCGGTGGTCGGCGACGCGGATTATCTGCTGCGTATCGTCGCGCCGGATCTGAACTACCTGTCGAGCTTCGTGATGAAGAAGCTGATGCGCGTGCCGGGCGTCGACAGCGTGCGCTCGAACATCGTGTTGACCACATTCAAGCGCAACGGCCCGTTACCGCTGGGTCATCTCGCGCCGGGGGCGGCGGACTGAAACCGCCTCCGCGCTTACGAGTTGCTTCGACGGCGACACCGCGGTTCGACGAACAGCGCGGCTCATGCGTGGCCGCGGCTCGGTTCGTTTGAAGTCTACGCCACCTGCTTCGGCTCGCCTTGCTGATTAAGAAGATCCACATAGGCAACTGGCACCAGGTCCGCTTCCGACACGCCCAGGCTCTTGAACATCGCGTGCGCTTCGGCGTGGCCGCCTTCTTCGTCGTCGTCCTGCGCGAGCACGACTTCGAGTTCGACGAAATCGCCGAGACCGTCGACGCGATCCAGGTGAATCCGCGTGCGCCCGCTCAGATACACATGCCGCTCCTTCGTGACGATGCCGCGCGTGGTCAGCGCGGTCGCGAGCAGCGAGTGCATCGCCTCGGGATTCGTCACCGGACTGCGCGTGTAGTACGACGCCTTCGGGCCGTCGCGGTCATCGCGCTGGTAGAAGATCAGTTCGGCCGGCGTGCCGTCGTCGAACTGGCGCAGCTTCAGGCGGCCGCGCGGCACGTCGTAGAAAAAGTCCTGCTGGCGAAAGATCAGCGGCGCGTCGGTCGCGAGTTGCGCCGCGCGTTCGCGCAGTTTCTCGAAATGCTGCGCGCGAGCTTTGATTTCGATGTTGCGTGCCATGTCAGGTTCCTGTCATAGAGGGAGGGGATCGGCGGCTTGCGGAGTTGCGGGATCGCGGGGGCTGAGCCGCCGGGAAGGACAAAGTCAGGCAGGACGGAAAACGGTGCGGGCCCGTTGCGGGCCGCAAAACCCTCAATCTAGCAAAAACTCCGTGACGATGCGGTTTCAGAAGCGCACGGGAACGGCGCGGCGGTGGCAGCCCCGGGGCCGGCGCGCTCTCCATCGAATGGCGCGGCGTGTCGCCGCCCCATGGCATTACTGCGACTCATATCGTCAATTGTTGCGCGGGCGCACATCGCTCAAATCATCCATTGCTGTTCGATCAGCTTCAACGCGGCGGCGACCGCCGGCTCGTCCTTGCGCTCGTCGAGCGTGATGAAGCTGAGCTGGGTCGGCACGGTGATCCCGTCGACGATCGTCAGCGCGTGCGCATGCGCCTCGGCGATCGCGGTGGCGTCGCGCGCGAGCGTCAGACCCACGCCCGACTTGACCAGATCGAGCATCGACGGCTCCTGATCCACTTCGGCCACCTTGATGGGCTTCACACCTGCGTCGCCGAAACAGCGCGACAGCAGCCGGTTGTGCGCGGACGCGGGCGGCGTCCAGATCCACGGCAGTGCGGCGAGCGAGCGCCAGTCGCGCGCGCCCTTTACACGGTCTTTCCAGCCGGCCGGCGCGAGCACGCGGTATTGGAAGTGCGTGAGCGCGACGGCGTGGAATGCGGGGCCGTCGCGCGTCCCGTCGTCGGACGGCAGACCGATGTAGTAGCCGACATCGAGCTCGCCCGCGCGGATCTGTTCGAGCACCCAGCCCGACATCCCGTGACGCAGCGCGGTCTCGATCTGCGGCCAGGTTTCGACCAGCTGCTTCAGGAAGCCGCCGAGCCGCAGGAACTGGGGGTCGAGAATCGTGCCGATGCGCAGCCGTCCGCGCACTTCGTGACGCAGCGATTGCGCGGCGCGTTGTACGTCGGCCGCCGCGCCGAGCGCGCGTTCCGCGTGGGGCAGCAGCGCCTGGCCGTCGCGGGTGAGCGCAAGTCCGTGCGAGGTGCGGGTGAACAGCGTCACGCCCAGCGTCTCCTGCAAATGTTTGATTTGCAGGCTGACGGCGGGTTGGGTCAGGTGCAATTGCACCGCCGCGCGCGTGAGGTTGCCCTCCCGCGCGACAGTGATGAAGGCCCGGAGCAAAATGAGATCCATAGCGCTGATATTAGCGCGCCTTATAGCGCGGTTGAGCAATACTCATTGGATTTGTCGAGCCCAGGCGCCGTACGCTTAGCGTTTGGTAGCTTTTTCGGCGGCTATGGCGCCGGGCGAAAGATTTCACAGCAAAAAGAGGAATGAGATGAGCGAGACACATCAGGATGACGCCGTGCAGAACGAAACCGCGCGCAGCGCGACGAACCCCCGCGCGCTGAGTCATTTCATCCACGGCCGCGCGATCGACGGCACCAGCAACCGTTTCGGTGACGTATTCGATCCGGCGCTCGGCAGCGTCAGCGCCCGTGTGCCGTTGGCGAGCGTCGCCGAAGTGGACGCCGCGGTCGCCGCCGCCAAAGCCGCTTTCCCCACATGGAGCGAGACCGCGCCGATCAAGCGGGCGCGCGTGCTCTTCAAGTTCAAGGAATTGCTCGACCGACATCACGACGAACTCGCGGAGCTAATCACCCGCGAGCACGGCAAGGTGTTTTCCGACGCGAAGGGCGAGGTGATGCGCGGCATCGAGGTCGTCGAGTTCGCGTGCGGCATTCCGAATCTGCTGAAGACCGATTTCACCGATCAGATCGGCGGCGGCATCGATAACTGGAATCTGCGCCAGCCGCTCGGCGTGGTGGCCGGGATCACACCGTTCAATTTCCCGATGATGGTGCCGTGCTGGATGTTCCCGGTCGCGATCGCATGCGGCAACACGTTCGTGCTGAAGCCGTCCGAGCGTGACCCGTCGGCGGCTAACCGGCTTGCCGAACTGCTGAAGGAAGCGGGTCTGCCGGACGGCGTGTTCAACGTCGTACACGGCGACAAGGTCGCGGTCGATGCGCTGCTCGCGCATCCGGACGTCAGCGCGCTATCGTTCGTCGGCTCCACGCCGATCGCCGAATACATCTACACGGAAGGCACGAAGCACGGCAAGCGGGTGCAGGCGCTGGGCGGCGCGAAGAATCACCTCGTCGTTATGCCCGACGCCGATCTGGACCAGGCCGTCGATGCATTGATCGGCGCTGCGTACGGCTCGGCCGGCGAACGCTGCATGGCGATTTCGGTCGCGGTCGCGGTCGGCCATGTCGCCGATGAGCTGGTCGAACGTCTGACTCCGCGCGTGAAGAGCCTGAAGATTATGAATGGCATGGAAGCGGCAGCCGAAATGGGACCGCTCGTAACAGGCGCGCATCGCGACAAGGTGGTCGGTTATATCGACGCGGGCGTCGCGGCGGGCGCGAAGCTTCTCGTCGACGGACGCGGTCATCAGGTGGCCGGCCACGAGAAAGGCTTTTTCCTCGGCGGCACGCTGTTCGATAACGTGTCGACCGATATGAAAATCTACCGGGAGGAGATTTTCGGGCCGGTGCTATGCGTGGTGCGCGTGCCCGACTTCGCGTCCGCGGTCGAACTGATCAACGCCAATCAGTTGGCGAACGGCGTATCGCTGTTCACGTCCGATGGCGGCATCGCGCGCGCGTTCTCGCGTCAGATCGAAATCGGCATGGTCGGCATCAATGTGCCGATTCCGGTGCCGATGGCATGGCATTCGTTTGGTGGTTGGAAGAAGTCGCTGTTCGGCGACCATCACGCGTACGGAGAGGAGGGCGTGCGCTTTTACACGCGCTACAAGAGCATCATGCAGCGCTGGCCCGACAGCATTGCGAAGGGCGCTGAATTTACGATGCCGGTCGCCAAGTAGTCGGGCGATTCGCGCGCTCAGGTGCGACATCACGCACCCGCGCAGATAACAAAAACTTCGTTGCCGCGCGCGCGTGGCGGTGCAATGCCGCCACGCGTGTGCCGGAAAAACGCTTAGGAGACGGATGATGAGTCACACGGAAACGACGCATGCGGCCGCGCGGCGGCTCGAAGGCGAATTCGACTACATCATTGTCGGCGCGGGCACTGCGGGTTGCTTGCTGGCGAACCGGCTCACCGAGGATCCGCAGATGCGCGTGCTGCTGCTCGAGGCGGGCGGCAAGGACGATTACCACTGGATCCACGTGCCAGTCGGCTACCTGTACTGCATCGGCAATCCGCGCACGGACTGGCTCTACAAAACGCAAGCCGAAGCGGGCCTCAACGGCCGCGCGTTGTCGTATCCGCGCGGTCGCGTGTTGGGCGGCAGCTCGTCGATCAACGGCATGATCTATATGCGCGGCCAGCGCGAGGACTACGACGAATGGGCGCGTGTGGCCAACGACACTGCATGGTCGTGGAACGCGGTGTTGCCGGTCTTCAAACGTAGCGAAGATCATCACGGCGGCGCCAACGAATCGCATGGCGCGGGTGGTCCGTGGCGCGTCGAAAAACAGCGCCTCAAATGGAAGATCCTGGAAGAGTTCGCGCAAGCCGCGCAGCAAAGCGGCATTCCCGCAACCGATGACTTCAATCGCGGCGACAACACGGGTGTCGGTTACTTCGACGTCAATCAGAAGCGCGGCATTCGCTGGAATGCATCGAAGGCGTTCCTGCGACCGGCGTTGCAGCGGCCGAATCTCACCATCATCACCGGCGCGCACACGCAGCGTGTGGTGTTCGAAGGCCGCCGTTGCACGGGTGTGGAATATCGTGGCGGCGACGTCGACTATGTCGCGAAGGCTCGCTGTGAAGTGATCCTGTCCGCGGGCGCGGTCAACTCCCCACAGTTGCTCGAATTGTCAGGCATCGGCAATGGCGCGCGTCTGCACAATCTCGGCATCGAGGTCGTCAACGATCTGCGCGGTGTCGGCGAGAATCTGCAAGACCATCTGCAACTGCGCATGGCTTATCAGGTGCAGGGCGTGCGCACGCTGAACACGATGAGCGCGCACTGGTGGGGCAAGCTGATGATCGGGCTGCAATACGCGTTGCTTCAGAGTGGCCCGATGGCGATGTCGCCGTCGCAACTCGGCGCATTCGCGAAGTCCGACCCGGACGACCGTTCGCTCACGCGACCGGATCTCGAGTATCACGTGCAGCCGCTGTCGCTCGATCGCTTCGGAGAACCGCTGCATCGTTTTAATGCTTTCACCGCGTCGGTCTGTCAGTTGCGTCCGACTTCGCGCGGCAGCATCCATATCGCTTCGGCCGATGCATCGGCGCCGCCGTTGATCGCACCGAACTATCTGTCGACCGAGTATGACCGCCACGTCGCCGCGAACGCGCTGCGTCTCACGCGCCGCATCGCCGCGGCGCCCGCGCTCGCGCGCTATCAGCCGCGGGAAATTCTGCCCGGCAGCCAGTATCAGAGCGAAGAGGAATTGCAGCAGGCCGCGGGCGCGGTCGGCACGACCATCTTCCATCCGGTCGGCACCTGCCGCATGGGCACGACCGACGATCCCGCCGCGGTAGTCGACAACCGACTCCGCGTTATCGGCGTCGAAGGGCTGCGCGTCGTCGATGCTTCGGTGATGCCGAACATCACGTCGGGCAACACCAACTCGCCGACGTTGATGATCGCCGAGCGCGCGAGCGACATGATCCGCGATGACCGGCGCGCGCGCGTGAGCGGCAGCGTGTCCGCGCAAGCCGGCACGGCTGCGTCGATGTCCGTTGCGTGACGATCGGCGTGGACCTCAGGCGCGCAACGCCGCGCGCGCGTCAGCACGCCACGCGGCGCATTGGCTGGGTTTGCCGCGGCGCGGTGTCGCGCACGGTGGGCACGCACGCCCCGGGCCTTATCCACTAAGTGCAAATCCCAATGAATGCGCTGCATCATTGGCGCGACAATGGCAGCCATGCTGCGGGCCGCGCCATGGATCACTGTCCGTTTTGGTGCAGCACGCCAACGAGCGGCAACGGGGCCGCCGTCATAAAAAGTCGCGCAGAGCTTCGCGCGACAAGATCGTAATGCTTGGCCTTACTCCGCACGGAAGGGAACATGATTCTCGGCGATACGATTCTCGAAACGCGCGGTCTCACCCGCGAGTTCAAAGGCTTTGTCGCCGTCAATGGTGTGAACCTGCGCGTGCGCCGTGGCTCGATCCATGCGTTGATCGGCCCAAACGGGGCAGGCAAGACCACCTGCTTCAATCTGCTCACCAAGTTTCTGGAGCCCACCGCCGGTCAGATCGTTTTCAACGGCGTCGATATCACCAACGAGCGTCCCGCGCAGATCGCGCGGCGCGGCATCATCCGTTCGTTCCAGATTTCCGCGGTGTTTCCGCATCTGAGCGCATTGCAGAACGTGCGTATCGGTTTGCAGCGCTCGCTCGGCACCGCGTTTCACTTCTGGAAGAGCGAGCGTACGCTGCGGCGTCTGGACGATCGCGCGATGGATCTGCTCACCCAGGTGGGTCTGTCCGATTTCGCCGACGTGCTGACGGTCGAACTCGCATACGGCCGCAAGCGCGCACTTGAAATCGCCACCACGCTCGCGATGGAGCCGGAGCTGATGCTGCTCGACGAACCCACCCAGGGGATGGGCCACGAAGATGTCGATCGCGTGACCGCGTTGATCAAAAAAGTATCGGCGGGACGCACGATCCTGATGGTTGAACACAATATGAACGTGATCGCCGGCATCTCCGACACGATCACCGTACTGCAACGGGGCGAAGTGCTGGCCGAAGGCAGCTACGCGGAAGTGTCGAAGAATCCGCTCGTGATGCAAGCCTATATGGGCAGCGCCGACGCGGCGCTGGCCGGAGCCCACGCATGAATACGACTGTCGAGCGCGAAGGCCTCGAAGCGAACCAAACGAAAACCGGCGCACCCGCGCTCGACATCGCGGGACTGCAAGCCTGGTATGGGGAATCCCACATCTTGCACGGCGTCGATCTGACGGTCGGCCGCGGCGAGGTCGTCACGCTGCTCGGGCGCAACGGCGCGGGGCGCACCACGACGCTGCGCGCGATCATGGGTCTGACGGGGCGGCGCACCGGCTCGATTCGCATCGGCGGACGCGAGACGATCGATCTGCCCACGCACCGGATCGCGCATTGCGGCATCGGCTATTGCCCGGAAGAGCGCGGCATTTTCTCGAGCCTGTCGTGCGAGGAAAATCTGCTGCTGCCGCCGCCTGTCGGCGACCATGCGCACATGATGTCGCTCGACGAAATCTACGCGATGTTCCCGAATCTGCACGAGCGGCGCATGAGCCAGGGCACGCGCCTGTCGGGCGGTGAACAGCAGATGCTCGCGGTCGCGCGGATTCTGCGTACCGGTGCGAATCTGCTGCTGCTCGACGAAATCTCGGAAGGCCTCGCGCCAGTGATCGTGCAGGCGCTTGCGCGCATGATCGTCACGTTGAAGGGACGTGGCTATACGATCGTGATGGTCGAACAGAACTTCCGCTTCGCCGCGCCGCTCGCCGATCGTTTCTATGTGATGGAACACGGCGCGATCGTCGAGCACTTCGAGGCAAACCAGCTCGAAGGCAAGATGCCGGTGCTGCACGATTTGCTGGGCGTATAAACACACCGTCGGACCTGTATGCGGAAGTACGCGCAGGCGCCCGATTGCCTCTGATAATCACAAGCGATGAACCACAGGAGACACCAATGAAAATGAACCCACTCGCGCGCTTCGCCTCCCTCTGTTTCGCGGTTGCCGCAGGCACCGCACTGACGCTAGGCGGCGCGAAAGCGGCCGACGATAGCGTGAAGATCGGCTTTATCACCGACATGTCGGGGTTGTACGCGGATATCGACGGGCAGGGCGGTCTTGAAGCGATCCGCATGGCGGTCGCGGATTTCGGCGGCAAGGTCAACGGCAAGCCGATTACCGTGTTGTACGCGGATCACCAGAACAAGGCGGACATCGCCGCGTCGCGTGCGCGCGAATGGTTCGACCGCGACGGCGTCGATATGCTGATCGGCGGCACGAACTCGGCGACCGGCCTGTCGATGAACACGGTCGCGGGCGAGAAGCACAAGGTGTACATCAACGTCGGCGCCGGCGCCGATACGCTGACCAACGAGCAATGCACGCCGTACACCGTCCACTATGCATACGACACGACCGCGCTCGCGAACGGCACCGGCTCGGCGGTGACGAAGCAGGGCGGCAAGACGTGGTACTTCCTGACGGCCGACTACGCATTCGGCAAGGCCCTCGAAAAAGCGACGTCCGACGTCGTCAAGGCGAATGGCGGCCAGGTGCTCGGCGCGGTGCGTCATCCGCTGTCGGCATCGGACTTCTCGTCGTTCCTGCTGCAGGCGCAGGCATCGAAGGCGCAAGTGCTCGGCCTCGCGAACGCGGGCGGCGATACGGTCAACGCGATCAAGGCTGCGAAGGAGTTCGGCATCACGAAGACGATGAAGCTCGCCGCGCTGCTGATGTTCATCGACGACGTGCACAGCCTGGGTCTCGAAACCACCCAAGGCCTCGTGCTGACCGACAGCTGGTACTGGAACAAGGACGCCAACACCCGCAAGTGGTCGCAGCGCTACTTCGACAAGATGAAGAAGATGCCGTCGAGCCTGCAAGCCGCGGATTACTCGGCGACGATGAATTATCTGAAGGCAGTGCAGGCGGTCGGCTCGACGGATCCGGACAAGGTGATGGCGCAGCTTCGCAAGACCAAGATCGACGACTTCTATGCGAAGGGCTATATCCGTCAGGACGGCAGCATGATCCACGACATGTACTTGATGCAGGTGAAGACGCCGGCCGAATCGAAGGAGCCGTGGGACTACTACAAGATCACGGCGACGATTCCTGGCGACCAGGCATTCACGACCAAGGCGCAGACTCGCTGCGCGTTGTGGAAGTAAGCGCGGACGTTGGAACGAGTGGTCGCGTATCGCGGCCATTCGAAACATTCGCCGGCGGTTTGCCAGTGCTGATCATCAGCCGCCGTGCATCGCGTTTATGTCGTGTCGTAACGTGATGCGCGGTGGCGGATGCAAGCAACTGCGGCGGCAATCGTTTTCATCTGTCGGGCACGGCTAACGGGTCGCACACGTGGCGCGCGAGTGACGCAGCGGGCCGCGTGTGCGTTGATCATATGTGACGACTGCCCGCCACGCGCCTGCCGGATCGCGCGTGACCGATCTATCTTGACGATGGCTTGAAGGGCTAAGGGCTTCAATGGACATCTTTGGCGTTCCGCTACCGGCGATGCTGAGCCAGCTTCTGCTCGGGCTCGTGAACGGCTCGTTCTACGCGATTCTGAGCCTGGGGCTGGCGGTGATTTTCGGCCTGCTCAACGTAATCAACTTTGCGCATGGCGCGCTTTTCATGCTCGGCGCGATGCTCGCGTGGATGGGGCTGTCGTATTTCAATCTGCCGTACTGGGTGATGCTCGTGGTCGCGCCGCTGGTCGTCGGGCTGGTCGGCATCGCGATCGAGCGCTCGATGCTGCGCTGGCTGTACAAGCTCGACCATCTGTATGGGCTGCTGCTCACGTTCGGCCTCACGCTCGTGATCGAAGGCGTATTCCATTCGATCTACGGCTCGTCGGGGCAGCCGTATGACGTGCCGTCGGCGCTCTCCGGCGCGACCAATCTCGGCTTCATGTTCCTGCCGAACTATCGCGCATGGGTGGTCGTCGCGTCGCTCGTGGTGTGCTTTGCGACGTGGTTCGTGATCGAGAAGACGCGGCTGGGCGCGTATCTGCGCGCGGGCACCGAAAACCCGAAGCTCGTCGAGGCGTTCGGCATCAACGTACCGTTGATGATCACGCTGACCTACGGCTTCGGCGTCGCGCTCGCGGCGTTTGCCGGCGTGCTGGCCGCGCCCGTCATCCAGGTGTCGCCGCTGATGGGGCAGCCGATGATCATCACCGTGTTCGCGGTGGTTGTGATCGGCGGCATGGGTTCGATCATGGGCTCGATCCTCACCGGTCTGATGCTCGGCGTGATCGAAGGGTTGACGCGCGTGTTCTACCCGGAGGGGTCGGCGACGGTCGTTTTCGTGATCATGGCGCTCGTGCTGCTCGTGCGTCCGGCGGGTCTTTTCGGCAGGGAAAAATGATGCAAAGAAACGTTCTCTACGGTCTGCTGCTGATCTTTCTGCTTGCGGTGCCGCTGCTTGGCATCTATCCACTCTTCGTGATGAAGGTGCTGTGCTTCGCGCTGTTCCCGGCCGCGTTCAATCTGCTGATCGGCTATACCGGACTGCTGTCCTTCGGCCATGCGATGTTTCTGGCATCGGCCGGCTACGTGACCGGCTACGCGATGCAAACGCTCGGCTTTTCGCCGGAGCTCGGCGTGCTGTGCGGCATCGCGGCGGCGACGCTGCTCGGTCTCGTCGCCGGCTTTTTCGCGATCCGCCGGCAGGGCATCTACTTTGCGATGGTGACGCTTGCGCTCGCGCAGATGGTCTATTTCGTGTTCCTGCAAGCGCCGTTCACGCACGGCGAGGACGGCCTGCAAGGCGTGCCGCGCGGCAAGCTGTTCGGGTTGCTCGATCTGTCGTCGGATATCGCGCTCTATTTCGTCGTGCTGGCGGTCATCGTCCTGGCCTTTTTGCTGATCGTGCGGATCGTGCATTCGCCGTTCGGACAGGTGCTGGTCGCGATCAAGGAGAACGAGCCGCGCGCTGTGTCGCTCGGCTATGACACCGATCGCTTCAAGCTGCTTGCGTTCATTCTGTCGGCCGGCATTGCGGGTCTGGCGGGTTCGCTGAAGGTGCTCGTGCAGGGCTTCGAAACATTGAGCGATGCATACTGGACTATGTCCGGTCTGGTGATTCTGATGACACTGGTGGGCGGTATGGGCACGTTGTTCGGCCCCTTGCTCGGGGCCGCGCTGATCGTCTCGCTCGAAGACCGGCTGGGCGATATCGGCGCCGCGCTGGCATCGGTCACGGGCATCGACTGGTTCCGCTCGCTCGGTGAATCGGTGACGATCGTCACCGGGCTGATTTTCATCGCCTGCGTGCTGGCGTTCCGGCGTGGCATCGTCGGCGAGATCGTGGCTCGCGTGCGGCCGCTGCGGGTGTAATCGTGTATCGGACGCCGTTCTTGCTGCGCTGCGAGATTGAATTTATTCGACGTCCCATCTAATTCGGCGCTGGCCTCCGGCCCGTCGATACAAGGCTCCGCGCGAACGGTTCGCACCGCGTAAAGCCACTGGGCACGCCGCGCCCCAATCAGGTGCCGCAATGCACCACTAGGGTTATTGCTAGTTGTTACCACCCAGGTCGTCGTTTAATCTTCATCCAGTTCTGATGCACCACGAATTTGCAGGTGGAGAACGAGGAGACAATTGAGGCACTCAGTGCCCAGACGAAAGCGCCGTTGGATTGACATCCAACGGCGCTTTTTATTTGCACTTTTCGAAAAACGTCGGCAAGTCTTTTTGCTAATCGGGCAGCTATTTTTTATTCGCCCGATACCGCTGCATTTACACGTCACTATCCTGCAAAACGCTTGCGACGCGGCGCGCGCGTCCGCTAAACTCGTCATTCAGCGACCGCTGGGTCGGCATTTGAATCCGCGGATTTAAATTCAATTGAATAACGGGGTTAATAGAGGAGCAGGATGAAGTCGGCATTGCGTTGGATTAGCGCGGCGTTGGTCGCCGCCGGGGTATCGGCTGCATGGAGCGGCCCGGTATTCGCGGACGTGAAAATTGGCATTACCGTGTCAGCAACCGGGCCGGCGGCATCGCTCGGTATCCCGGAAAAGAACACGATTGCGTTGCTGCCGAAGGAGATCGCGGGCCAGAAGGTCGACTACATCGTGCTCGACGACGCGACCGATTCCACGCAGGCGGTCAAGAACGCCCGCAAGCTCACCAGCGAAGATCGCGTCGATGCACTGATCGGTTCGACCGTCGTGCCAAACTCGCTCGCGATGATCGACGTCGCCGCCGAAACCGCCACGCCGATGATCTCGATGGCCGCGGCCGCGTCCATCGTCGAGCCGATGGACGCGAAGCGCGCGTGGGTCTTCAAGACGCCTCAGAACGACATCCTGATGGCCACCGCCATCGCGCAGCACATGGCGAATCACGGCGTGAAGACCGTGGCGTTCATCGGCTTTTCGGACGCATACGGCGAGAGCTGGTTCAAGGAGTTCAGCAAGGCCGCGGATCTCGCGAAGATCAAGGTCGTCGCAAACGAACGTTTCGCGCGCAACGACGCGTCGGTCACGGGCCAGGTACTCAAGATGTTGTCGCAAAACCCGGACGCGGTGCTGATCGCCGGCGCGGGCACACCGGCCGCGCTGCCCCAAAAGACGCTCAAGGAGCGCGGCTACAAGGGCAAGTACTATCAGACCCATGGCGTCGCGAACAACGACTTCCTGCGCGTGTGCGGCAAGGACTGCGACGGCACGTGGCTGCCGGCTGGCCCGCTGCTGGTCGCCGATCAGCTGCCCGATTCGAATCCCGTGAAGAAGACTTCGCTCGCGTACAAGCACGCGTATGAAGCGGCTTACGGCGCGGGTGCTGTATCGACGTTCGGCGGTCACGCGTGGGACGCGGGCCTGTTGCTGCAACATGCGATTCCGCTGGCGCTGAAGAAGGGCCAGCCGGGTACGCCGGCATTCCGCGAGGCACTGCGCGCCGCGCTCGAAGGCACGAAAGATCTGCCTGCGTCGCACGGCATCTTCAACATGAGCGCGAACGACCACGCTGGTCTCGATCAGCGGGCGCGCGTCATGGTGCAGATCGTCGATGGCAAGTGGAAGCTTGCCGACAACTGAGCAGGCGAAGCGCCACGGGATCTCATCGAAAAGACGCGTGCAGTTGACGCGTCTTTTTTGTTATCGGTGTCCTGAGAAAGTGTGGTTTCACGGCTTCAGGACAAACCCGCATTTGGCGCGCGCGTGCTTGACCGTCAATGATGCAAAACGCAAACTACTAATATGTTAGTAGTTTGTGGAGTTGATCAAAACAAAGCCGGGGCAAAGACACTCCGGCACTTCGCGGGATTGCGCGGCCAACCGCGCTAGTCCGCCGCCGTGACACGTAAGACGAGCGGTACCCGACAGAACGGGGCAGGTATTCGCGTCGAGCAGGGAAAACCATGCTTGGCACACACGTACCAAACCCGATAAGTGGATTCAAAGACCCGGCCCGAAGCCGGTTTACAGGTAGGCGCTTTTCAAGGCGTTTGGAGACTCGCAATGAAAATGACTAGGCAATGGGTACAGACCGGCATCGCGATGGCATTGATGTGCGGCGCCGGTGCGGCGTTCGCGCAGGTGAAAATCGGCGTGACGCTATCCACGACGGGGCCGGCCGCATCGCTGGGAATTCCTGAGAAGAATACGATCGCATTGCTGCCCAAGGAAATCGGCGGCAAGACGGTGCAGTACATCGTGCTCGACGATGGGTCGGACACGAGCAAAGCTGTGCAGAACACCCATAAGCTGATCGACGAAGATCACGTCGACGCGATTATCGGCTCCACCGTCACGCCGAATGCGCTGGCGATGCTCGACCCTGCCGCTGAAAGCAAGACACCGGTCATCTCGCTCGCGGCGTCGGCGGCGATCATCTCGCCGATGGACGCGAAGCGTGCATGGGCATTCAAACCGCCGCAGAACGACAGCCTGATGGCTGACGCGATCGCCGATTACATGGCGCGCCACGGCGTGAAGACGGTCGGCTTCATCGGCTTCTCGGATGCATACGGCGATAGCTGGAATACGACGTTCGCCGCATCGGCGAAGGCGCATAACCTGAAGGTCGTATCGAACGAGCGCTTTAACCGCACCGACGCATCGGTGACCGGCCAGGTGCTCAAGACGATGGCCGCGAGTCCGGACGCAGTGCTGATCGCTGGATCGGGCACGCCGTCGGCGTTGCCGGCCAAGACGCTGAAGGAGCGCGGCTACAAAGGCACCATCTATCAGACGCACGGCGTCGCCAATAACGACTTTCTGCGCGTGTGCGGCAAGGATTGCGACGGCGAATTGCTGCCGGCCGGCCCGATTCTGGTCGTCGATCAATTGCCGGATTCGAACCCGGTGAAGAAGTCGTCGGAAGCCTATAAGAACGCTTATGAGAAGGCGTATGGCGTAGGCTCGGTCGCAACCTTCGGTGGCCATGCATGGGATGCCGGCCAGATGCTGCAGGCCGCGATTCCGGTCGCGCTGAAGACCGCGCAACCGGGCACGCCCGAGTTCCGCGAAGCGCTGCGCAGCGCGCTCGAAAACCTCAAGGAGCTGCCGGTGTCGCACGGGATCATGAACACCACGCCGACCAACCACAATGGCCTCGACCAGCGCGCACGCGTGATCGTCGAGATCGTCGATGGCAAGTGGAAGCTGCAGAACGATTGAACACAACAGTCACTAACCAGCCATAAAAAGCGGTACGCGCCTCTCGCGCAATCATGCGGTGCATGACGCCGCATTGCCATTGTGTTCGATGACAATGGCATCGACCGCCGCGCCGGACACGGCGCGGCGGTTGCCTTTTCAGACATTGCAGGCTGCTGGGCGGCTACAGCCGCGCCGTCGCGGCCGTTTGCCGGATTTTCGATTTCGACGCTTCAGGACGAGGAAGTATGGATCTATCAATTGCGGCGATCCTCGCGCAGGACGGCATCACCACCGGCGCGATCTACGCGCTGCTCGCGCTTGCGCTGGTGCTGGTGTTCTCCGTGACACGGGTGATCTTCATCCCGCAGGGGGAGTTCGTTTCGTACGGCGCATTGACGCTTGCCGCACTGCAGACGCAGAAGTTTCCTGCCACCTGCTGGCTGCTGATTGCAATGGGCGCGGCTTGCTTCGTCGTCGAGACCGCCGCGGTGTTGCGGCATCCGGAGCGGCGCCGTTACGCGGTGCGCACGCTGCCTGTGCTGGCGGGCAAGTATCTGCTGTTTCCGATTGCCGTGTACGCGCTGACGCGCGGCATCTTCATGCAGCCGCTGCCGATGATCGTGCAGATCGCGCTGACCCTGTTGATCGTGATTCCGATGGGCCCGTTTGTTTACCGGCTCGCGTATGAGCCGATCGCGGAAGCCACCACGCTGCTGCTGCTGATCGTCGCGGTAGCCGTTCATTTCGCGATGGTCGGCTTGGGGCTCGTGATGTTCGGCGCGGAAGGGTCGCGCACCACCGCGTTCTCGGACGCAACGTTCAACGTCGGCAGTCTGTCGATCTCCGGGCAGAGCTTGTGGGTGATCGGCACCGCAGTCGTACTGATTGGTGCGCTGTATCTGTACTTCGATCGCTCGATCTCGGGCAAGGCATTGCGCGCGACGTCGGTGAACCGGCTCGGCGCGCGCCTTGTCGGCATCGGGACTACGCAGGCGGGGCGCCTCGCGTTCACGCTCGCCGCGGGGCTCGGCGCGCTGTGCGGCATCCTCGTCGCGCCACTCACCACCATCTACTACGACTCGGGCTTTCTGATCGGTTTGAAGGGCTTCGTCGGCGCAATCATCGGTGGTCTGGTCAGCTATCCGCTCGCGGCGGCCGGCTCAATTCTGGTCGGTCTGCTGGAATCGTATTCGTCGTTCTGGGCCAGCGCTTATAAGGAAGTGATCGTGTTCACGCTGATCATCCCGGTGCTGCTGTGGCGCAGTCTTGCGAGCCCGCATGCCGAAGAGGAAGAGGAGTGACGCGATGAAACGGATCATGCAAAAGAAGTTTTTCTGGTTGTTCCTCGTGGTGCTATTCGCGTTGCCGGTGCTGCCGCATCCGGTTCGGCTGCCCGAATATTGGGTCACACTGCTCAACTACATCGGCCTGTATTCGATCGTCGCAATCGGGCTGGTGCTGTTGACCGGCATTGGCGGGATGACGAGCTTCGGCCAGGCGGCGTTTGTCGGCATCGGCGCTTATGCGACCGCGTATCTGACGACGAGCTACGGCGTGTCGCCGTGGCTCGCGCTGATTGCGGGCGTCATCGTGACCGCGTTGATCGCGCTGATGCTGGGTCTCGTGACGATGCGTCTGTCCGGCCACTTCCTGCCGCTTGGAACGATCGCATGGGGACTCGCGCTGTTCTACCTGTTCGGCAATCTGGACATGCTTGGCAAGTACGACGGGATCAACGGTATTCCGGTTCTGAATGTTTTCGGGATCAATCTCGAGTCGGGGCGGCATATCTATTACCTGATCTGGGTCGTCGTGCTGGGGGCGGTCGTCTCTGTTCAGAATCTGCTTAATAGCCGGCCGGGCCGGGCGATTCGTGCATTGCGCGGCGGCGGCCTGATGGCCGAAGCGATGGGCGTCAATACCGGCTGGATGCGCGTCGTGATCTTCGTCTACGCAGCGGTGCTCGCGTCGGTGTCGGGCTTTCTCTATGCGCACCTGCAACGGGCGGTGAATCCGACGCCGTTCGGCCTGAATCACGGCATCGAGTTTCTGTTTATGGCGGTTGTGGGCGGTGTGTCGCATGTGTGGGGCGCGGTGCTCGGCGCGGCGATCCTGACCGTGCTGCAGGACTATTTGCAGACGCTGCTGCCGAAGCTGCTCGGCGAGAATGGCAACTTCGAAGTGATCGTTTTCGGCATTCTGATGGTGCTGCTGCTGCAATACGCGCGGCAGGGCGTCTGGCCGTTCGTCGCGCGCTTTTTCCCGCGCGGTCCCCGCGCACATCTCGCGGATCATGCGGAGCCTCTGCCGCAGCGCAGCAAGCCGCAGGCTGGCGAAGATCTGCTGACGGTGAACAAGGCGCGCAAGCAATTCGGCGGTCTCGTCGCGGTCAACGACGTCAGCTTCGCGGTCAAGGCGGGGCAGATCATCGGACTAATCGGTCCGAACGGGGCCGGCAAGTCGACGACGTTCAATCTCGTGACCGGCGTCCTGCAACCGACGAGCGGCGAAATCACTTTCCGCGGCGAGCGTATCGACGCGCTGAGTTCACGTGAAATCGTCAAGCGCGGCATTGGCCGCACGTTCCAGCACGTGAAGCTGTTGCCGGGCATGACGGTGCTCGAGAACGTGGCGATCGGCGCGCATCTGCGCGGCCGCGCGGGCGTATGGCGCAGCGTCGCGCGTCTGAATGGCGCCGAGGAGGCGCGGCTGATGGCAGAGGCCGCACGGCAGATCCGCCGCGTCGGGCTTGAGCAGCATATGTACGACGAGGCGGGCAGCCTTGCACTCGGGCAACAACGGATTCTCGAAATCGCGCGCGCGCTGTGCTGCGATCCCACTCTCCTTTTGCTCGACGAGCCGGCGGCCGGTCTTCGGTATCAGGAAAAGCTGCAACTCGCAGATCTGCTGCGTCGCCTGAAGGCGGAAGGGATGAGTATCCTGCTGGTCGAGCACGATATGGATTTCGTGATGAACCTGACGGATCGGCTGGTGGTGATGGAGTTCGGCACGCGGATCGCCGAAGGCCTGCCGCAGGAAGTGCAGCAAGATCCGGCGGTGCTGGAAGCGTACCTGGGCGGGGTGGAGTGATGGAAAACGTGAACACGACTGGCAGACGGGCGGCGGCGCCGATTCTCGAGGTGGATCACCTGTCGGTCCGCTACGGCAAGGTCGAGGCGCTGCACAGCGCAGCAATCAAGGTGCGGCCCGGGCAGATCGTTTCAGTGATCGGCCCGAACGGCGCCGGCAAATCGACGCTACTGAACGCGATCATGGGCGCGTTGCCGACCACCGGCCATGCGAAGGGCGTAATCCGCTATCAAGGCGACGAGATGAGCGCGGTGCCGGTCGAAAAGCGGGTCGGCCTGGGCATGTGCCTAGTGCCGGAGACGCGCGAGCTGTTCGCATCGATGACGGTCGAAGACAATCTGGTGCTCGGCGCTTACCGGCGCAAACGGGCCGGGCAGCGTAACTTTCTTGACCAACTGGAGCCGGTGTTTGGGCTGTTTCCGCGGCTCAAGGAGCGCCGGAAGCAAGCGGCGGGTACGCTGTCCGGTGGGGAGCGGCAGATGTTGGCGGTCGGTCGCGCGTTGATGGGCAAGCCTGATCTTCTGATGCTCGATGAACCGAGCCTTGGCCTCGCACCGCTGATCGTCAAGGAAATTTTGCATATCATCGGCGCCCTGCGGCAGACCGGTGTGGCGACGTTGCTGATCGAGCAAAACGCACGCGCCGCGCTGCAGATCTCTGATTATGGGTACGTGCTCGAAACCGGCGAACTGGCGCTCGAAGGCCCAGCAGCCGATCTCGCGCAGAATCCACGTGTGATCGAGACGTATCTTGGTTTGGCGAGGAGAGCGGCCTGCTAGGCGATCAGCCCGGCACTTTAATTCGGTCTGTGGGCTCTCCCAAACGGTGTGTTTCACGTGAAACACACCGTTTTTTACCGTTTGGCTATTCGGACGAAATTCGGGCCGAAACCGAACCCGCTATAATCCGCGCATACATTTCTTTTGAAGGCTCACGCGACGATCTGCCGTGAGATCTCCCGATGCTTTTTCCCTCAGAGTTTGACGTAATCGTCGTCGGCGGTGGTCACGCCGGCACCGAAGCCGCATTGGCGTCGGCGCGCATGGGTAATAAAACGCTGCTGTTGACCCATAACATCGAAACCCTCGGCCAGATGAGTTGCAATCCGTCGATCGGCGGGATCGGCAAAGGCCATCTGGTCAAGGAGGTCGACGCGCTGGGCGGCGCTATGGCGGCCGCAACCGACGAAAGCGGCATCCAGTTCCGTATCCTCAATTCGTCGAAAGGGCCGGCGGTCCGGGCGACGCGCGCCCAAGCCGATCGCGTGCTGTACAAAGCGGCGATCCGGCACCGGCTCGAGAATCAACCGAATCTGTGGCTGTTCCAGCAAGCCGTCGACGATCTGATGGTCGAGGGCGACCGGGTGGTCGGCGCGGTCACGCAGGTGGGAATCCGCTTCCGCTCGCGCGCGGTGGTGCTGACGGCCGGTACGTTCCTGGACGGCAAGATTCACGTCGGGTTGAACAACTACACCGGCGGTCGCGCAGGCGATCCTGCTGCGGTGTCGCTATCGGCGCGTCTAAAGGAATTAAAGCTTCCGCAAGGCCGCCTCAAGACCGGCACGCCGCCGCGTATCGACGGCCGCACGATCGATTATTCGCAACTCGAAGAGCAGCCGGGCGACCTCGATCCGGTGCCCGTGTTCTCGTTTCTCGGGCGCGTCGAGCAGCATCCGCGCCAAGTCCCGTGCTGGGTGACGCATACCAATCAGCGTACCCACGACATCATCAGGGGTGGCCTCGACCGTTCGCCGATGTACACCGGCGTAATCGAAGGGGTCGGGCCGCGCTACTGCCCGTCGATCGAGGACAAGATTCATCGCTTTGCATCGAAAGAATCGCATCAGATCTATCTCGAACCGGAAGGGCTGACCACCAACGAGTTTTATCCCAACGGGATTTCGACGAGCTTGCCGTTCGACGTGCAGTTGGAGCTCGTGCGCTCGATGCGCGGTCTGGAGCACGCGCACATTCTGCGACCGGGCTATGCGATCGAGTACGATTATTTCGATCCGCGTGGGCTAAAGGCATCCCTCGAAACGAAGGTAATCAGCGGACTGTTCTTCGCCGGGCAGATCAACGGCACGACCGGGTACGAAGAGGCGGCGGCGCAAGGCATTCTGGCTGGCATCAATGCGGGTCTGTTCGTGCAGGGCAAGGACGCCTGGTGCCCGCGCCGGGATCAGGCTTACCTAGGCGTGCTGGTCGATGATCTGGTGACCCGCGGCGTGTCTGAGCCATATCGCATGTTCACGAGTCGCGCCGAGTATCGGCTGAGTCTGCGCGAAGACAACGCCGATATGCGCTTGACGGAAATCGGCCGGGAGCTGGGTGTCGTAGACGACGCCCGCTGGGGTGAATTCAGCCGCAAGCGCGACGCTGTTTCACGTGAAACAGTGCGTCTGCGCTCGACGTGGGTCAATCCCAAGACGCTACCTGCCGATGAGGCGACCGCATTGCTCGGAAAGCAGATCGATCACGAATACAGCCTCGCGGATCTGTTGCGCCGGCCGGGAGTCAGCTACGACGGCGTGAGCGGGTTGCATGCCGGCTCTTGCGGTGCACCGGAAGCGCTGGCGGAAGACCCGGTGTTGCTCGCGCAGATCAAGGAACAGATCGAGATCGGCATCAAATATCAGGGCTACATCGATCGTCAGGCCGGTGAAATTGAACGCAACGAGGCTCACGAGAACACGCGCCTGCCGGAAGGACTCGACTACACGGAAGTCCGCGGACTGTCGTTCGAGGCTCGGCAAAAGCTGATGCAGTTCCGGCCCGAGACGATCGGCCAAGCTTCGCGCATCTCCGGCATCACGCCAGCGGCGATCTCGTTGCTGATGGTTCACCTGAAGCGCGGCTTGGGCCGCCGTCCGCCGAAATCCGCGGAAGCGGGCGCCGACAGCACGCCGGTGAACCAATGACGGCAGGGCAGAGGGGAGCCGACCTGCCAACATTGGCGCCGATGCTAGCAGACGGCGTTCGCGAACTCGGTCTCGAACTGAACGACGCTCAGCAACGCAAACTGCTCGACTATCTGGCGCTGCTGGCCAAGTGGAACGCCGTCTACAACCTGACGGCAATCCGCGATCCTCGGCAGATGCTGATCCAGCACATTCTCGATTCGCTTTCGATCGTGCCGCATCTCGGACCGGTTCGGCCTTCGTCGGTACTCGACGTCGGTTCGGGTGGT
>NZ_DASXHN010000368.1:0-7492 GCF_036488505.1 Paraburkholderia sp.
GGGTGCGAGCGGCGTGGCGGTCGGCCGCGACCGCGCGAAGCTGGACGACGCGCTCGGCCGCATCAGGGCACCGGTGGCGGGTGAAGCGCTGGACTGCACCGATCGCGCCGCGCTGGAGCACTTCTTTGGCGGCGTCGGCCGCATCGATCATCTGGTGATCACGCTATCGGGCGGAGAAGGCGCCGGGCCCTTCGCCGAACTCGATCTGGCCGCGCTGCGGCGCGGCTTCGAGGCCAAGTTCTGGCCGCAACTGGAAGCGGCGCAGGCCGCGTTGCCCGCGCTGCGCCGCGATGGCAGTCTGACGTTCGTGAGCGCGATCTCCGCACGTATCGCCAACCCCGGCACGGCGGGCTTGGGCGCAATCAACGGCGCGCTCGAAAGCATGATCGGCACGCTCGCGCGCGAACTCGCGCCGCTGCGTGTGAACGCGGTTTCGCCGGGCGTCGTCGATACGCGATGGTGGGACAGATTCCCCGCCAGCGTGAAGACCGAGCTGTTTCGGCAGCAAGCCGACACGTTGCCGGTGCAGCGGGTCGGGAAGGCCGACGACGTCGCGCACGCACTGCAGTTTTTGCTCGAGAACGGCTTTATGACGGGCGCCGTGATCGAGTGCGACGGGGGTTTGCGGCTGCTATGAAGTGATGGGTGCGATGATGCGCGAGCCCTTACACGGGCTCGCCGCTCGCCCGCGCCACCGCGGCGGGCTGCGCTTGCGCGAGATGGCGCAACAGCTTGGTCACCATCACGACCACGACGAACGCGAGAACCACGAAGAACAGCGCGAGCGGCGTAAGAACCTGCACCGACACGAAGCCGGCAAGCGCCATCATTGCCGACGACACCAGCAGCAGTGCACAGCCGAGAATCGCGCTCGTCAGACCCGCGATGTGCGGGAACAGCGAATTACCCTTGGCCATCAGCGTCGGGTACATCGCGCCGGCGCAGAAGCCCATCACGAGCACCGGTGTGGCGAGCGTCCACACGCGCAGGCCAACGGTCAGCGCAAGCAGCAGCATCGCCAGCGACGCAGCCGCCATCACGCGCGCTCCCATGCGCAGGCGTTGCTCGGTGCTCGGCAGACGCGGCCCATGCAGACGGTTGGACAGGCCGCCGAGGAAATACATCATGCCGATGCCGAGCGCCAGGTAGCCGAAGAAGGTTGGCGGCTTGTGCAGCGTGGTCTGGACCATGAACGGCCCGATGATGTTGAACACGAGCAGGATGCTGTAGCACAGACCCTGCGCGAGAAAGCAGCTCTGGAACACCGGGCTCGCGAGCACCTTACGCGCGTTCGCGATCAGCGTGCGTGGCTCCAGATGCACCCGCTGCGGCAAGGTTTCGCGATAGCGCCATAGCAGCGCCCACATTACGACCGAGTAAATCAGCAGGAACACGAGGCACGCGCGCCAGCCAAACAGCGTCTGCAGATGCGCGCCGATCACCGGCGCGATGATCGGCGCGAGCCCCCACGCGATCGACATGTACGTGAACGCATGCATCAGCGCGTGACCGGCGAAGGTGTCGGTGATGATCGCCTTCGAGAGCAGATTGGTCGTCGCGATGCCGAAGCCCTGCAGCGCGCGAGCGAACAGGAACGTCTCCAGATTCGGCGCGGCCAGCGACAGCAGGCAGCCGATCGTGAAGACGACGAGGCCGAATGCGAGTACAGGCTTGCGGCCGTATGCATCGGAGATCGGGCCGAAGATCAGCTGGCCGAACGCGTACGCGGCCATGTAGCCGGTGACGCTCGTCTGGATCGCCTGCGGGGAGGTCGCGAAGTAACGCGCCATCGCGGGCAGCGCGGGCACGTAGATGTCGATGGCGAGCTGTCCGGCGGAAGCGAACAGGCAGATCAGGAACAGCAGGAAGCGCGGCGAGTTCGGAGCGGAGGCGGACGTGGCGGCGTGATCGGCGGTGGCGTGGGTCATGACTGCATGTAGAGAAATTCTGGCGGCGCGGCATCGGCGTGTCCGGATACTGAACGGAAAATCGGGCGGGCCGCCCGGCATTATCGCCGCGTTTTGTGTTTGCGGTACGCCGGGAGATCGGATTTCCCCTGTGGGGGAATGGATTTGGGACATCTGTGGCGCGCGGCCGCCAGCCGCGACCGGTTCTTTTCAAACCGGCTTTACTTCGAACACGCCTGAATCGACGCGAGCAAAGCGCTCTGATCCGCAGGATCCTGGAAGAACGCGTCATTGAGACTCGGCTGCTCGTTTGGGCATGGCTTGCCTTTGGACTGAACGCCGGTAGCCCACCAGAAAATCGCCGCAACCACGATGGCACCGGCCAGAACAGCTGTCACAGCCAGGCCGATCAGCCATGCCCTCGCACCGTCATCGATCGTGGCTTTGTGATCGTGCGAATCCCGCCGGGATTCGGCGCTGCGAAGAGAGGATGGATTCATGGCGATGTCCTTTGATAGTCGCGTTGAAGAAACCGGCGCCACCATCTTCGATCCAAGCGTAAGATTGGAAAAGTTGAGTTTACTGATCCAAAGATTCAGTTTTTCTGACCGATGAGATCCCGATGCGAGAAATCAGCCTCGACCGCCTGCGCACCCTCGTTGTCATCGCCGAGCTGGGCTCCTTCGCCGAGGCCGCGCGGGTGCTGCACCTCGCTCCGCCCACGGTGAGTCTGCATATTGCCGATCTCGAGAGCCGGGTCGGCGCGGCGCTGTTGTCGCGCAAGCGCGGGCAGGTGCGGCCGTCGGCGATCGGCGAGACGCTGGTGGCGTATGCCCGTCAATTGCTGAGCGGCGCGGAACAGGCACTGGAAGACGTGCGCCGGCAAGCGGAGGGTCTCGGCGGGCGCGTTCGGCTCGGCGCTTCCACCGCGGCGATAGCGAATCTGTTGCCCCAAGCGCTGCACAAGCTCGCGGCCGAGCATCCCGGCATCGACGTGCAAATCGCCGTGCTGACGTCGCAGGAAACGCTGGCCAGACTCGCGGACGAGTCGCTCGATGTCGGCATCGTCGCGCTACCGCAAGCGCCGATCAAAGGGCTTTCGATCGAACGATGGCGGCGCGATCCGGTCGTCGCATTCCTGCCGGCGAACTGGCAGTGCCCGGCTCGTATCACGCCGCAATGGCTCGCGACCAAACCGCTGATCCTCAACGATTCGACCACCCGGCTCGCGCGCTTGACGGCCGAATGGTTCATCGCCGCGGGCCAGCATCCGACGCCCCGTATCCAGCTCAACTACGCGGACGCGATCAGGAGCCTGGTGGCGGCGGGATATGGGGCGGCGCTGCTGCCGCACGAGGGCAGCAGCGCGCTTGCCGACGCGCGTTTGCTCACGCGACCGCTGCGCCCCACGTTATGGCGACAACTGGGGCTTGCATACCGCGCGGGCACGGCCGAGCGTCCCACGCGGCATGTTCTCGACGTGCTGCGAAGCTTGCGGTTGAGCTAGCTTCGCAGCACCCACGAAGCTCGCGACGTCGACCGCGGAACTCGACCGCAATGCAGTCGGAGCGGGGACGTGCCCGCGAACCTGCATCGAAATAGGCAACGCGCCGATAATGAGCACTTGACGCCACGCGTTAGGTCCTCTTCGTCCTCATCGCCATCTGGCAGAACCGCTATGATCGCTCCCGCTTCCCTCATTCCCGGCCGCTTCAAGGACACCGCCGCCCACTATCTGATGGGCCGCCCCGCGTATTCGCCTCAACTGATCCGCCGCGTCGCGCAGTCGTGCGAACTGCGCGACTCCCATCGGCTGCTCGATCTCGGTTGCGGGCCGGGTCAATTGTCGCTGGCGTTTTCGTCGTGGGTCGGTGCGGGTCTCGCGCTCGATCCCGAAGCGGAAATGCTGCGCGTCGCGGCCGCTCTCGGCGCCGGCATCGCGCCGAACATCGCGTATCGCAGCGGCGCTTCGTACGATCTGTCGCACGCGCTAGGGCAATTCCGCCTCGTGGTGATCGGCCGCGCGTTTCACTGGATGGACCGGGCCGACACGCTCGCGCGTCTGGACACGCTGATCGAGCCGCACGGCGCGGTGGCGCTGTTCTCCACGTCGCTCGTCGTCGATGCGCCGATTGCCTGGCTCGCGCCTTATCGGGCGCTACTCGACGAATATTCGAGCGACGATCCCGCGCGCCTCCAGCGTAAGGCCGACGGCTGGGAGAGCCACGACGTGGTCCTCGCAAAGTCGGCGTTTTCGGCGCTCGAACGGATTGCGGTCATCGAAACGCGGCGGGTGTCGGTCGAAGCGTTGCGCGCGCGGGCGTTGTCGATGTCGAGTCTGTCGCGTGCACGGCTCGGTGCGCGGCTCGATGAGCTGCTTGCGCGCATCGACCGATTGCTCGATGCCCACGCAACCGCTGATGGCTGGCTCGATGAGCGGATCGAATCTGTCGCATTGATCGCGCGGCGGCCTTTGGCTGCGCCGCTGGGCAATGCGGCACGCACGGTGCCTGAAACGAACTGAAACAGGGCGATGGGCGCTGCGCGGAATAAACCGCCGCACAGGCGCGTTAGCCTGCTACGGGACGCGCGTCGGTTCGCGCAGCGGGCCCGGCCCCCCGGCCTCGCGGCCAGCAGCGCCGTGCGGTCCACTTCACGCAACCGGTTTTTCAAACAGCTTTCGCGGTACTTACTGGCTTCGCAAACGGAACAAGGATGAACACTCGCGCCGACACCCTCACCGATTTGACCGCCGCGGCGTCGCCGCAGCGTTACACGCGCACGGCGATCACGCTGCACTGGCTGATCGCGCTGCTGATCATCGTCAACGTCGCGCTGGCTCTCAGCGCCGATTCTCTGCCCGACGACTGGGCGCGCCCGGTGATCGACACGCACAAGTCGATCGGCATCACGGTGCTCGGGCTCGCACTGTTGCGCATCCTGTGGCGCGTGTCGCACAAGCCGCCGCCGTTGCCGCGGGAATTTCCGTCGTGGGAGAAGATCGCGGCTCATCTCGCGCATTTCGTGTTGTATCTGCTGATGATCGCGCTGCCGTTGTCGGGCTGGCTGCATGACTCCGCGTGGAAGGACGCGGCCACGCATCCGATGCATTGGTTCGGGCTGTTCCAGTGGCCGCGTATCGGGTATGTGATGAATCTTGATCCCACGCTGAAGGAAAGCCTGCACGACCGTTTTGGCGCGCTGCATACATGGCTCGGGTATGCGCTCTATGCGTTGCTGGCGATGCATATCGGCGGCGCGCTCAAGCATGAATGGATGGATCGCAAGTCGGTGTTGACACGCATGAAGCCGTGAGCGATGGCGCCGTTTTACTCGTGCAGTCATGCATCGAACGCGTGGCTTTCCGTTTGGCTTTTCAACCGTAATCTCGACGAATCCGGCAATCGCTTTGAACAACACTCTGGAACAGGCATTGGCTCTCGCCTCGCCACGCATCCTGCCGCGCCGTACGACACTGTCGAGCACGTTGATCCACGCCAGCGTCGTCGTGCTATGGCTGGTGCTGTTTGCGCGCGCGTTCTTTCTGCGCGGCGCGCTCGCGTGGTCGACCGGCATTGCGTATGTCGTGTACGACTCGCTGCTGCTCGTGTTCGTCACGTGGAAGTCGCTGCCGCTGATGCGCCGCCCGCCGCCGCTCGAACCCGACTACGAGCAGCGCGAATTGCCGGGCATGGGCGTGATCGTCGCGTCGCATAACGAGGCGGCGGTGCTGCCGGTCACGCTCGCGGCGCTGCTGCGACAGACGCATGGCCCCGCGCAGATCGTTATCGCCGATGACGGCTCCACAGACTCCACCAGCGAACTGCTGACCGGGCGTTTCGGCCTCACGCGGGCCGCCGACGGTGTGCTGAGCGCGCCGAGTTCGCTTTATTCGAATCTGTTCTGGCTGCGCGTGCCGCACGGCGGCAAGGCACGCGCGCTGAACGCCGCGATCACCGTGATGACGACGGACACGGTGATGACGGTCGACGCCGACACGCTGCTCGACGACGACGCCACCTACGCGATGCGCGCCGCGTTCGCGAGCGAGCCGAAGCTGGTCGCGGCGGCCGGCATCCTCACGCCGGTGTGCGGTCAATCGGTGTCGGGCCGGGTGTTCCAGTGGTTCCAGACCTACGAGTACATGCGCAATTTCATCGCGCGTTTCGCCTGGATGCGCGCGGACAGCCTGCTGCTGATCTCCGGCGCATTCGCGTCGTTTCGGCGCCAGGCGCTCGTCGAGGTCGGTGGTTTCGACCCGCAATGCCTCGTCGAAGATTACGAGCTGATTCACCGGTTGCGCCGCTACTCGGTCGATCACGGCCTCGGCTGGGACGTGCGCGTGATCGGCGAAGCGCATGCGCGCACCGATGCGCCCGATAACCTCGCGAGTTTTCTGCGTCAGCGCCGCCGCTGGTTCGCGGGCTTCCTGCAGACGCAGTACTGGAATCGCGACATGACCGGCAATTCGCGCTACGGCACGCTCGGCACGCTGATGCTGCCGGTCAAGGCGTTCGACACGATGCAGCCGATCTACGGGCTCACCGCGTTCGCGTTGCTGCTCGGCTTCCTGTTCGGCGGGCACGGCGCGATCGTCGTGTCGATCTTCAGCGTGATCGGCCTGAAAACGGCGCTCGATCTGGCCTTCTATCTGTGGAGCATCCATCTGTACCGGCGCTGGACCGGCCAGCGCAGCGGCAACAGCCTCGGCATGGCGATGCTCGCGGCCGTCGCCGAACCGTTTACGTTCCAGCTCGCGCGCCACCTCGGCGCGGCGCTCGGCTGGCTGCATTTCTTGCGCGGCGGCCGCGCGTGGGGCGTGCAGCGGCGCACCGGTCTGGTTCCGGGCGACGAGCGGTGAGCACGATCGGCCAGCGGCAAGCAGCAAGCCGTGAACGGCCAGCAGCAAGCGGCAAGCAGCGGGCGATGAGCAGGACCGTTGAGCGCCGCGCGGGGGTCATTTTTTCCGCGGCACGCGCACCGCGAACGCAGCTCGTTCACAGCGCGCGGGGTGCGCACCGGCAACCCGTGCGGCGGCACGGGTTACAGCCTGTAAGCGGACCCAGGCAGCGGCTGCTTCTAGTAGACTGGCGACACGATGCCGGCCTCGACATGCAGGGCGGCAACCTTCCATTCGCTGCTGCCCGGAGGTTTGAGCTATGCATGCTGTTCCCCCGCTTGAACAAGACATCGCCGACGCAGCCGACGCCGCGACGACGGCTCAGGCGGCGTCATCGAATCCCGTTTCTTCCCCTTCTTCCACATCGCAATCCGGCGCGCACGCCGCCGGCCATGCAAGCAGCGGCGCGCCGGTGCGCGACCTGCGCCGCGTCGCGATCCATCCGAATTACTGGTATCCGCTCGCGTGGTCGCACGAGGTGAAGCGCGGCAAGACGCTCGGCGTGACCTTCGCCGGCGAGCCGATCGTGCTCGCGCGGACTCAGAGCGGCAAGGTGTTCGCGCTCGAAGACCGCTGCGCGCACCGGCAGGTGCCACTGCATCAGGGGGTCGTCGATGGCGAATCGATCCGCTGCGACTATCACGGCTGGACCTACGACTGCTCGGGCAAGTGCATCGACGTGCCG
>NZ_DASXHN010000416.1:0-3739 GCF_036488505.1 Paraburkholderia sp.
GAGCTGCTTCATACGGCTCTCGATCAGGTCCAGCACGTCGACCGAGAACGTGCGCACCGTGCCGGCCAGCGTCGCGGTATCGGGAATCACGTTGACCGCTTCGCCCGCGTTGATCTGCGTGATCGACAGCACGGCCGCGTCGATCGGACGCTTGTTGCGCGTCATGATGCTTTGCAGGCCCGTGCCGATCTGCATCGCGGTGAATACCGGGTCGATGCCGTTGTGCGGGATCGCCGCGTGCGCGCCGACGCCCTTCACCGTGATCTTGAATTCGTTGCTCGACGCCTGGGTCGCGCCGACACGCGCGCCGAATTCGCCGGCCGGCATGCCCGGCCAGTTATGCAGCGCGAACACCGCATCGACCGGAAAGCGCTTGAACAGACCGTCTTCGATCATCGCCTTGGCGCCGCCGCCGCCCTCTTCGGCCGGCTGAAAAATAAACACGACGGTGCCGTCGAAATGACGGTGTTGCGACAGATACTGCGCGGCGCCCAGCAGCATGGCGGTATGGCCGTCGTGGCCGCATGCGTGCATCTTGCCCGGATGCTGCGATGCATGCGCGAACGTGTTCAGTTCCTGGATCGGCAGCGCGTCCATATCGGCGCGCAAGCCGATCGCCTTGCCGCTCGAACCGTTGCGCAGCACACCGACCACACCGGTCTTGCCGAGCCCGCGCGTGACTTCGATGCCCCACGATTCGAGCTGTTGCGCGACGACATCGGCGGTGCGGTCCTCTTCGTAGCACAGCTCCGGATGCGCGTGAATGTCGCGGCGAATCGCCTGAATGCCGGTGTTGGCGTGAGCGATTTCGGGGATGATTTTCATGAGGGTTTCCTTTTACTGGGCGGCCGTTCGAACGGTGCGCATTACATGCGCGGATGCAAACGGCGGGTGTGTGTTTTCGCGTGAATCACACGAGTGGCGACCCGGGCTGGCGGCCAGCGCGCGACATCGCCCGATGTTCGAACCTCATTGTCCGTAGCCGTTTAAATCAAGAAAAGCTAAAATTTGTTGTCATTCGCTTCAAGAAATTTGATGTGTCGATGCGCGGCTCGACACCGCGCGTCCGCTCGTTTGTCCCCAGTCAGTTCTCCGATATCGAGGCCGTCTTGAGCACGATCCGCTTTCTGCGCACTTTCACCGCCGTCGCTCGCCACGGCTCGTTTGCCGTTGCCGCCGAGCAGATGGCGCTCACCCAGTCGGCGGTCAGCATGCAGATGCGCGCGCTCGAAACCGAGTTCAAACATGAACTGTTCGATCGCAGCGGACGCAAGGTCATGCTCAACGCGATGGGTAAGAGCCTGCTGCCGCACGCGCAGCATCTGCTCGCCGTGTATGAGGCGATGCGCGTGACGGCGGGCGGCCTTGAGGAAGACGTCGGGCCGGTATCGATCGGCGCGGTCGAATCGGTCGTCGGTGCGCTGGCGGAGGCCGCCGCGCATCTGAAGATGACACGGCCGAACCTCGACGTGCGCATCACGGCCGCGAAGTCAGTCGATCTCGCCGCACGCGTCGATTCGGGCGAGATCGACGCGGCCGTGATCATCGACACACCGGGCCGGCGGCCGGCCAGCGTGCAATGGACGCCGCTCTATTCGGAAGCGCTGGTGCTGCTCGCGAATACGAACACGCCCAAGGCGTCGGTCGCGCAGCTGCTTCGCACGCAGCGCTTTCTGCGCTTCGACCGGACTCAGCGTACCGGCGCGATCATCGACCGGGCTTTGCGCAAGCAACGCATCAAGGTCAACGAGTTTCTCGAACTGAACTCGCTAGAAGGGATCGCTGAACTCGTGCGCCAGGGAATTGGCGTAGCGGTGGTGCCGCTGCTGCGGCGTTCATCGTGGATGCGCGACGAAGCGCTGCGCGTGGTGCCGCTGCCCGAGACGGGCGGCAAGCGCAACGTCGGCATGCTGGAACGTGCGCAGCACGACAAGATGCGGGTGACGGCTGCAATCGTGCGGCAGTTGAAGGAGGTGATCTGAGTACGCTCGATACGTTGAATCACGGATTGCACGCCGCGTAACGCGTATGAGCTGCTGCGGAGGCACTGGCACTGGCATTGGCCTGGCAAGTCGCTCGGTCGCGACAAGTCAACCCTCCTTTCTGCAAGCCGACAACAGAGAGGCGGCTCTAGCAATAAGGGATCGGGTTTGACGTTTGTCGGCCGGAAACGATCGGCTAGACGGTTAGTTGCCTTCTGGCGCCCCGAAACAGCGAACGCATGCACGCGGCAAGCGCGCGCTTCGAAGTTGCGACGCTTACACGCTGTTTTTTCAAACGCGCCGGGTCGGCATCGCTGTCGTCAAAGTATGGAAGTTGTCGCAGACCATCTGTTGCGGAAGGTGTCCGCGCGGTAACCGCCCGCTGATACGCGTTCTCCGTAATGGTCGCGTCCGCGCCGGGAACGCCGCGACGGGCGCCCTCTCGCTAATGTGCAAAGCCTTCGTCGCCGAGCACCGTTAAACCATCGACCGCATCGCATTGCCCGATATGACCCCGGGTGGATTGCATCGGTCACGCGTGCGGCGGTTGTCGCCCGGCTAGCGTCTTACGACCCGTAGGCGCTCCGGTTAGCAATACGACGGGGCGCCGCGCCATCAGCGCTTGCCGCCTTCATGGTCAGGCTGCTTGACGAGCTCGCTCGCACGATCGCCGCCGCGGACCGCATCTGGCGACGGGTGGACGTCACCGTCTCCCCGTTGGCCATCTTCCGGCGCCCCACCTGTCACCGGTGCGCCGCTCTGATTGCCGAACGATCCGCCGCCGGAAGCCCCGGTGGCTTTCGAAGGATTGCCCTTCTCTTCAACTTTCTTTTGATGTTCGTCTGTCATCTTGTCCTCCTAATGGCGCGACAGCAGGGGTTCACGTGTCAGCAGCCGGACACCGCGCTGCGACCCGGTTGCGGAGATAAGCGACTTGATGTCATTAGCTCCGAATCGGTATGCCGGAAAGCAGCAATGCAGGTGCCACGCGTCGACTGGCTTTTGCAGGTCGGGGCAGGCATCGGGTTCGCTAGGATTACCGATTCGCGCTGGTGCGGTCGCCAATACGTGATAACGCCTGGTCCGGCGTCGCAAAACGACGCTGCGAGACCATCGGATCGAACGCGTCGCGGTTGGCCGCGCCTTCGATCCGTCATATCGAGCGTGCAGAGGTCAATCAGGAATCACCGGTTCAACCAGCTTCGCCAGTTGCGCGAGCGATTCCTGCCAACCGAGGTAGCACATCTCCACCGGAATGACCTCGGGAATGCCTTCCTGAACGATCGTCAATTCGGTACCGCACGACACCTCGCGCAATGACACGGTTGTGTACATCTGGCCCGGCAGATTCGGATCGTCGAAATGATCGGTGTAGCGAATCTTTTCGAACGGCACCAGTTCGATGTACTCGCCGCCGAATGAGTGACCATTGCCGGAGCCGAAGTTGCGAAACGACATTCTGTACGTGCCGCCGACGCGTGCATCCATCTGGTGAACCTGACACGTAAAGCCGTACGGTGGCAACCACTTCGCCATCGCGTCGGGTTCGAGGAACGCGCGATAAATGCGCTCGCGGGTCGCGCGCAGCACGCGGTGAAAATTGACGGTTCCGGTAGCCATGGTGATCGCCTTTCGCTGGAGGGGTTGAACATACTCTCACGACGGGCCGGGGACGTGGATATCGACATCAGGTGGACCAGGAGAAACCCGATATCGGTGTGCGATGCGGGACGGACGCATCGGCAACGACAACCCTT
>NZ_DASXHN010000243.1:0-17791 GCF_036488505.1 Paraburkholderia sp.
CACTTCCGGCATGGTGCGCACGAGAAATTCCTGAATGCCCGGTTCGACCTTGCAGCCGCTCGCGGCGCCCATCACCGGATCGCAGAAGTACCACGCGCGCGGATTGGCGGCCTTCACGGCCTTGACGATCTCCAGCACCGCTTGCGCCTGCTCGGGCGTGCCCAGGTAGCCGGACAGCACGGCGTCGCAGCGCGGCAGCATGCCGATCGCGCCGATCCCTTCGACGAGCTCTTCCATCTGCGAGGCCTCGATCGCGCCGCCGGTCCAATGACCGTATTGCGTGTGGTTCGAGAACTGCACGGTATTGAGCGGCCAGACATTGACGCCGAGCCGCCGCATCGGGAATTCGGCCGCGCTATTGCCGGCGTGCCCGAAGACGACATGTGACTGGATGCTCAGAACGTTTTTCGTCATGGTGTGGCCCGCGCAAGCGTGGTGCGCGATCAATGAGAACGGAAGGATGGCCGCGGTAACGAACCGGCTTTGGCCGGGCGCCTGAAGCGGCGTGATTGTGTTTCGTGACTGATTTTCAGATGGTGCAAGAAAAATGCGCTATCTGCATAGTGAGGAAACAATACATGAGTTTGTCACGCGCGAGTCGATCCGTCCCCGTGTTGTTGCGTCGAACCATCAGGATAGTTCGCGATACAAGGCCAGATAGCGCTCGGCCGAGGCGCCCCAGCCGAAATCCTGGTGCATCGCGCGGCGTTGCGTGGCTTTCCACTCGGTGCGCCGGTCATAGAGCGCAAACGCGCGGCGGATCGCCGCCGCAATGCCTTTCGGCTCGAATCGTTCGAAGACGAAGCCTGTAGCGAGGTCCTCGGCGAGATTTTCGAGCGACGCGTCCACAACAGTGTCCGCGAGGCCGCCGACGCAATGCACGAGCGGCAGCGACCCATAAGCCAGCGCATACAGTTGCGTCAGCCCGCAAGGCTCGAAGCGCGACGGCACCGCGATCACGTCGCTGCCGGCGACGATCGTATGCGCGAGCGTTTCGTCGAAACCCAGTTCGACCGCCACCGATTCCGGATGCGCATGCGCGGCGTGTTTCAAACCGTTTTCGAGCGCCGGGTCGCCGGTGCCGAACACCACCAGCTGCCCGCCGCGTTTAACAATTTCCGGCACCGCCTCGAGCAGCAGGTCAAGGCCTTTCTGCTCGGTCAGCCGGCTCACCACGCCGAATAGCAGCGCATCGCTTTTCTGCGCGAGGCCGAAGCGCTTTTGCAGCGCCTCTTTGCAGGCCAGTTTGCCGGCGAGACGGGTGTCCGTGTAGTGATCTTCGAGCAGCGCGTCGGTGGCGGGATTCCACACCGAGTAGTCGACGCCGTTCAGGATGCCGCTCAGATCGTGCGAGCGATGGCGCAGCAAGCCGTCGAGCCCGCCACCTTGGGCCAGAGTCTGGATTTCGCGGGCGTAAGTCGGGCTGACGGTGGTGATGCGGTCGCTGTAGTAAAGGCCTGCCTTGAGAAACGACAACTGCCCATAGAATTCGACGCCGCGCATGTTGAAGAAGTCATCCGGCAGCGCCAACTGGCCGAACTGATGCGCCGGAAAAACGCCCTGATACGCGAGGTTGTGCACCGTAAAGACGCTGCGCGCGAAGCGCTTGCCGTGCTGCCGTTCGGCCGCTTTCAGATAGGCCGGCGCGAGCCCCGCATGCCAGTCGTGCGCGTGGATGATCTGCGGCGACCATGCCGGGTCCAGTTTCTGGGCGAGTTGCGCGGCGACCCAGCCGAGCAGCGCGAAACGCTGCGCGTTGTCGCCGTAGGGCACGTGCTCGCCGTCCAGATACGGATTGCCGGGGCGGTCGTACAGCGACGCCGCGCGGATTACGTAGACGGTGAGCCCGTTGGCGGGCAGCGTGCCGCGCTCGAGCGTCACGTCCGGCGCGCCGAAACGGCGCCCCAGCTGCGCGACGGGCCGCAGCTCGCGCAAACCGGCGAGCACCGCTGGAAAGCCGGGCAGCAGCACCCGCACATCGGCGCCGCGCTCGATCAGCGCGGACGGCAACGCGCCCGCCACGTCGGCCAGACCGCCCGTTTTGAGAAGGGGATACAGCTCGCTTGCGACGTGCAGCGCGCGAATCGTCATAGGCCGGGTCTCTGTCAGGTTGAGTGGGTTGCCTGGGGGTGCCTTTCGAGGTTGCCTTCAGGGTTGCCAGCGGCTGCGCGCCGCGCATCGGCGCCGCGCCGCCGGCCGAGCGCTTATCGCCGCCGGCGCCGGACGGGCGCGCACCCGCTCGGCAGATGCGCGTTATTTGCGCTGTTGGTGCAGCGCTTCTTCCGTGACGAGCACGACCCCGTCGTCAGTGCGATAAAAACGCTCGGCGTCGCTCGCCGGGTCTTCGCCGATCACCGTGCCTTCCGGAATCGAGCAGCCGCGATCGATCACCACCTTCTGCAGGCGGCAGCTCGCGCCGACCGTGACCTGCGGCAACAAGACTGCCTCATTGATATTACAGAACGAACTCACTTTGACATTCGACGACAGCACCGAGCGCGAAATCTGCGAGCCGGAAATCACGCAGCCGCCGCACACGATCAGGTTATTGCCCGAGCCCTGCAAGCCCTTCATGTCGCGCACGAACTTCGCCGGCGGCAGTTGCTCCTGGTAGGTCCAGATCGGCCAGCTGCGGTCGTACAGGTCGAGCGTCGGGATCGTCGATGCGAGGTCGAGATTCGCGGCCCAGTAAGCGTCGATCGTGCCGACGTCGCGCCAGTACGGCTCGACGTTCGGATCCGACGACACGCACGACATGCTGAACGGATGCGCGATCGCCACGCCCTGGGTGACCACGCGCGGCAGGATGTCCTTGCCGAAGTCGTGGTCGGTGTCGATCGACGCGATGTTTTCTTCGAGCAGCGCATACAGGTAGTCGGCGCTGAACACGTAAATGCCCATGCTCGCGAGCGCGCTGTCGGGGCGGCCGGGCATCGCCGGCGGATCGGCCGGCTTTTCGACGAAGCCGGTCACGCGGCGATTCTCGTCGACCGCCATCACGCCGAACGCGACCGCCTCCATGCGCGGCACCTCGATGCAGCCGACCGTGCAGTCCGCGCCGCTGTCCGCGTGATCGGCGATCATGCGCGTGTAGTCCATCTTGTAGACGTGGTCGCCCGCGAGCACGACCACGTACTTCGGGCGGATCGAGCGGATGATGTCGAGGTTCTGGAACACCGCATCCGCGGTGCCGCGATACCAGTGCGCGCCTTCGACCCGCTGCTGTGCGGGCCACAGGTCGATGAACTCGCCCATTTCGCCGCGCAGGAAACCCCAGCCGCGCTGCAGATGACGCAGCAGCGAATGCGCTTTGTACTGGGTGACGACCGCGATGCGGCGGATGCCCGAATTCAGGCAGTTGGAGAGCGCAAAGTCGATGATCCGGTATTTGCCGCCGAAGTGAACCGCCGGCTTGACGCGCTTGTTGGTGAGCGGGCCGAGGCGGGTGCCCCGTCCGCCCGCGAGGACGATCGCGAGGGTGGTGCGTTGCAGGTCGTTCAGCCGAGCCGGAGTGCTCATTTTCGTCTCCCATGCAAGATACTTGCTGATTGGTATGCCCCCGGATGGTCTGATCGCGTGCTGTTCACCGGCGCGTCGACTTTTGTGGCGAGCCGCGCCAGCCGCGCTACTGCCTTTTTTTGGCGTATGCCGCCGAGGTTGCGCGGGCCTGTCAGGTAGTTCTAGCACCGATTCGATGCAAGCGACCAGTCTTTATCGCACCGGTCGCGCGCCGGGTCATCCTCGCACGATCGCCTTTCGCCGCGGGCCGCTCCGTGCGGCGAGACACATAGGGCGCGAGGTCGCGCGCAAAGCCAGGCATCCACTGGCATCGCAATATGCATACCACATGCGTCGGGCGATGCCGCGTGCGCGATGCCCATGCACGGTTGGCGGCGCGCTCCGGCGGGGCGTCGTAGAATCGTGCGCTCCCGGCAGGAGGACCGACGCGGGCCGCCGCGGCACCGATCCTCGTAGCTTCATTTCTTTTTCGGAAAAGTCCCGATGAGTCTTAGCCGTCCACCCCTGCTAGTCCTATTGCGTGTCTGCACTGTCTTCGCGGTGTCGATGATGTCCGGTGCTTACGCCGCTACGCCGGCCAGCGTGGCCAGTGCAGCCACTGCAGCCAGCGCAGCCAGTGCAGCCAGTGCGGCCGGCGCCGCCGGCACGCACAGCCAGCCGGGTCCGCTCGCCGCGAGCGCCGTGGCGGCGTCCGCCGTCGACGACCCGGGGCCCGCCTATGGACCGGAACTGCAAGGCTTCAACTATCCGGCGCCGGTCGAGCGCTTCGAGTTCACGTCGCAACGCGTGCCTTTGCAGATGGCCTACATGGACGTCAAGCCGGCTCATCCGAACGGACGCACCGTCGTGTTGCTGCATGGCAAGAACTTCTGCTCGGCGACGTGGGACGCGACCATCCATCGATTGAGCGACGCCGGCTACCGGGTGGTCGCGCCGGACCAGATCGGCTTTTGCAAATCGACCAAGCCGGAGCATTACCAATACAGCTTCCAGCAGCTCGCGCGCAACACGCACGCGCTGCTCGAATCGATCGGCGTGAACGACGCGACGGTGGTCGGCCATTCGACCGGCGGCATGCTTGCGATCCGCTATGCGCTGATGTATCCGCACGAAACGCAGCAACTGGTGCTGGTCAATCCGATCGGACTCGAGGACTGGAAGGCGAAGGGCGTGCCGTCGCTGTCGGTCGACCAGTGGTATCAGCGTGAACTGAAGACGACCGCCGACGGCATCCGCCGCTACGAGCAGAGCACCTACTACGCGGGCCAGTGGCGCGCGGACTACGAGCCGTGGGTGCAGATGCTCGCGGGCCTATATCGCGGACCGGGCAAGCAGATCGTCGCGTGGAACTCCGCGCTGCTGTACGACATGATCTACACGCAACCGGTCGTTTATGAATTGGGCCAGTTGAGCATGCCGACGCTGCTGCTGATCGGCCAGAAAGACACGACGGCGATCGGCAAGGACGCCGCGCCGCCCGCGGTGCGCGCGAAGATCGGTCATTACCCGGAGCTGGGCCGCGCGGCCGCGAGGGCAATTCCGCATGCGACGCTGGTCGAATTCGCGGGGCTGGGGCACGCGCCGCAGATGCAGGATCCGGCCGCGTTTCACAAGGCGCTGCTGGAGGGGCTGGCGGCGGTGCCGGCGAATCATTGAGCGCGTTGGGGTAAGACGCCGGGCCGGCGAGCTTGGCGCAGCGGCAATAGACAACGGCGGGCGAGTGCGCTGCCTTTTTCGTGCCCCGGCGGCTATCCCAGTCGATCGGCCCTGTGCTTTTCCGCTGCTGCTTTAAGCGTCGACTAACGGATCGCCTGTTTTCCCCCGGACGACCCGTCACGCGGCTCAGCACCAATGTCGAACGAGCGCAGCCGCGCGTTTGCTCGCCGTTTGCAATTGCGGCCAGTTATCGCATTGGCGTCAATATTGGGCGCACGCCCATTGCAATCAAAAATCAACTCGGTCAAAAATGAGCTGTTCGCGGGATTCGTAGCCATGAAGCGAGTCTCGAAAAGGAGTAAGCGTATTTCGTGACACCGCTCGAAAACATAAGGCCTGCGGCGTTAATCCCGGCGCCACGAATACAAACCGGCGGCGGCCACAAAACTCAGCTATGTCGAATCGATTTCCGGTGATAAATGGGGACACCACCTCGCGTTATTTGGACGGCAACATAAATACACAGGCTCGTGGAACGGGCGCGGCTAAGGGAGCATGGCGGATGGCATATGATGGAAACTTTTTGGTGAATAACGCGGCCTTGTCGCCGCTGACGATTTTCGGTCTCGGCACATTTAACGCTTTTTCAGGTAATGACGCATACCGCAACAGGGGCGGATGCACGGCAATTCCCGATAATGGCCCGATCCCCGCCGGTAGATACTGGATCGTAGATCGGCCTATTGGGGGCATCGGTTCCCAGCTTTACACGTATGCCAAAGATAGCGTGAATACAATCGCAGGGCGTCCATCCGATCACCGCGAATGGTTTGCGCTGTATCGAGACGATGGAAGTATCGACGATGTAACCTGGATCTACGGTGTTGAGCGTGGGCAGTTCCGGTTGCATCCGGCAGGGGGCAAGGCATTTCATTAGGTTGCATCACCTTACCGAGTCATAGCGACTTCGAAACAATTCGGCGCGCGCTGCTGCAGACTGCTACGATCCCGATCCGCAATTCGAGGCTCCGCGCCTACGGAACGATAGAGGTAGAGATTTATGGCGACACTTGCCCGTAGGCTTTTCAAGCTCGCGCTGTTCGTCGGCCTGTTCCGTCTTTTCCTGCCCTACGTCCACACGTATCCGATACCGATGCCGCAGAGCCAGGAACTTGCGTGGCTGCACGTCGCCAACCGGCTCGGTATGCGTGATCCGGACGATCTGTTTTTCGTGGTGACGGTGGGCATGAACTTGATTGCCGCCGCGCTTGCCTATGCGGCGATCATCAAGCTATGGCGGTACTGCAGGGGCAAAGAGCGGACATGGCGGGAAGGCCAATCGAGGCCTTGAAGCGTTTCGCGAACCGCTCATTTTCCCGCTTTCAACGCTTCACGCACCTGCGCGCCAATTTCGAACGAGCGCAGCCGCGCCTGCTGATCGTAAATCTGCGCGGTCAGCATCAGTTCGTTCGCGCCGGTTTGCTCGATGATCGATTGCAGCCCTTCGCGCACCGTGTCGCGATCGCCGACTACCGAACAGGCAAGTGCGTGCGCGACGTTGTTCAACTCCATCTCCGATGCGTCCAGCCTGTCGACCGGCGGCTGCAGCTGCCCCGGCGTGCCGCGCCGCAAACTGATGAACTGCTGCTGCAGCGACGTGAAAAGACGCGCCGCTTCATCGTTGCTGTCCGCCGCGAAAAGATTGACGCCGACCATCGCATACGGCTTGTCGAGCGTGGTCGACGGCCGGAACTGCGCGCGATACACCTGCAGCGCGGTCATCAGGTAATCGGGCGCGAAGTGCGACGCGAACGCGAACGGCAAGCCGAGGGCCGCAGCCAACTGCGCGCTGTACAGCGACGAGCCGAGCAGCCATAGCGGCACATGCAGGCCAGCACCGGGCACCGCCCGAATGCGCTGGCCCTCGACCGGATCGGCGAAATAGCGTTGCAGTTCGGCGACGTCGTCTGGGAAAGTTTCGGCGCTCGCCTGCAGATCGCGGCGCAGCGCGCGGGCAGTGACCTGATCGGTGCCCGGCGCGCGGCCAAGGCCGAGGTCGATGCGGCCGGGATAGAGCGACGCCAGCGTGCCGAACTGTTCGGCGATCACCAGCGGCGCATGATTGGGCAGCATGATGCCGCCGGAGCCGACCCGGATGGTCTGCGTGCCGCCGGCCACATAGCCGATCACGACCGAGGTCGCCGCGCTCGCAATGCCGGGCATATTGTGATGTTCGGCCAGCCAGAAGCGCTTGTAGTGCAGTTTTTCCGCGTACTGCGCGAGTTCGAGCGTATTCCTGAAGGCATCTGCCGGCGTGGCGCCCGCGGCGACCGGCGAGAGGTCGAGGACCGAGAAGGGAATCATCGTGTGTGTAGCGGGTGTTGGCGGCGCTGTCGCGCGATGGGGCATTGTGGCAAAGCCCGCATTTTTCTGCTGACGGCGCGCCGATGTCCACGTCGGCGAAAGGGTCTGCCGGCGCCGCGCGGCGGCGCGTGGCGCGGAAATTGCGCGTCGCCTGCGTGGCCGGGTGCTTGCACCTTGCGTGCACGATGCGAGCGCATGACGGCAGTCAGGACGGGCGAACACGAGCATTGAAAGCACCAGCAGCGGCAGTAATTCAATAGTGACCGTGCGCCGATCGGCATTCGAGAGTACGGTTGAAGCATCGGTGCGGTGACGCGATGTGTTGCCGAATATCTGGAATGTTGGAAGGAGTCTCCGATCCCATGAATGTCGTCAAAGAGTTTCGTACCCGATCATTCACCGACGTGTGCCACGCGTTGCTCGATCGCGCGGAGATCGCGCTCGTCGACGTGCGTGAGGAAGAGCCGCACGCACGCAGTCATCCGTTGTTCGCCGCTAACCTGCCGTTCTCGCGGCTCGAACTCGAAGCGCCGGCGCGCCTGCCGCGTCCGGCCGTGCCGATCGTCGTGTTCGACGATGGCGAAGGTCTGGCCGAGCGCGCGGCCGCGCGTCTGGCACAACTGGGCTACAGCGACGTCGCGTTGCTCGAAGGCGGTCTGCAAGGCTGGCGCGAAGCGGGCGGCGAGCTGTTCAGCGACGTCAACGTGCCGAGCAAGGCATTCGGCGAACTGGTCGAGAGCGTGCGCCATACGCCGTCGCTGTCCGCGCACGAGGTGCAGGCGCTGATCGATCGCGAGGCCGGCGTCGTCGTGCTCGACGCGCGCCGCTTCGAAGAATTCCACACGATGAACATTCCCGGCAGCATCAACGTGCCGGGCGCGGAGCTGGTGTTGCGCGCGCGGCAGCTCGCGCCGGATCCGGCCACCCGCATCGTCGTCAATTGCGCGGGGCGCACGCGCAGCATCATCGGTGCGCAGTCGCTGATCAATGCGGGCGTGCCCAATCCGGTCGCCGCGCTGCGCAACGGCACGATGGGCTGGACGCTGGCCGGCCAGCCGCTCGCGCATGGCAGCACGCGGCGCTTCGAAGGCGCGGTCGACGACGTGTTGCGGCTTGCCGCCGCCGCGGGCGCACGCGCGGTCGCCGATCGCGCCCGCGTGGGCCGCACGTCACGCGACGAGGCGCGCCGCTGGGCCGACGAAGAAGTGCGCACCGTGTATCGCTTCGACGTGCGCACGCCGCAGGAGTACGAGGCGGGCCACGTGCCCGGCTTTCGCAGCGCGCCGGGCGGTCAGCTCGTGCAGGAAACCGATACTTACGCGCCGGTGCGCGGCGCACGGGTGATCCTCGCGGACAACGACGGGGTGCGCGCGAACATGAGCGCGTCGTGGCTCGCGCAGATGAACATGGAGGTGTTCGTGGTCGATGGTCTGCTCGCAGCCGATTTCTCCGAGAAGGGCACGGCGCCGCTCGCGCGCCATGCGATCGCGCCGCCCGACGTCGACCAGATCGAGCCGGCCGGGCTCGCCGCGTTGCTGCAGTCGCCAGGCAGCGTGGTGCTCGATTTCGCGCATAGCGCGAACTATGTGAAGCGGCACATTCCGGGCGCGTGGTTCGTGATCCGCAGCCAGCTCGACGACGCGTTGCGCACGCTGCCCGATGCGAAGCGCTATGTGGTGACGTGCGGCAGTGGCGTGCTCGCGCGCTTCGTCGCGCCGGAACTCGCGGCATCGACCGGACGGCCGGTGCAGGTGCTGCGCGGCGGCACGGCCGCGTGGATCGACGCGGGCTTGCCGGTCGAAGCGGGCGGCACGCGGATGGCGTCGCCCCGCATCGACCATTACCAGCGTCCGTATGAAGGCACCGACAATGCGCGGGAAGCGATGAGCGCGTATCTGGAATGGGAACAGGGGCTCGTCGCACAGCTCGCGCGCGATGGCACGCACGGTTTTCGTGTGATCTGAGCGACTGAGCCGCGCGAGGCCGCGCGAATCATCTGCCGATTTGGTGTAAACGCGCTCTCGTAGAACGCGTCGAACGCGTTTAGATTAGCGGCATCTGGAAGGCTTATCGAGGGACCAGGGCGGCCACACAAGGCAGCGGTTTGTCACTCCGGCGATGGCGCAAGGTGAGCGGCCAAGGTTGCTCATCGCTTCGTCCGGAACAGACCGCTGCGCGTCGTCCGCGGTGCTTCGCACGAGGCGGCTCGCAAGCCGCCGTCACTTTCCGGTTGACGGTATCGACCGAACTGGCGACGCATCGCACCGCGTCGCTTTTTTGCTTCTGGCTCCGTCTGTTCGTGCGTGCTGCTTGCGCTTTCTCGCTTTCTGCCGCACGGTTGCGTGTCGCCGAGATTCGTCGCGCGCTCCGCGTCGCCATCCGCTGCTTCTATCCGCTGCTTCCATCGCGTGCTTCTCTGCGCTTTGCGTCCCTTCGTCGCGGCCTGAGCGCAAGGGCTTGCGTGCGCGGCCGCACTTGCCGTCCGTGCGCGTGTCGCGGTTTTGCGCGTGCGCGGTTATGCTTGTAGTACACACTACAGACCGGCAACGCGCGCCTATACCGTGTGTGTGCTTCAGGTACCGCACGTACCCAGGCTACCGCACGCACCGCGCGCATCCGGACAGGGAACCGCCGTGAACCTCAAACCGCTCGGTGTCGCAGCGCTGGCAGCATGCATCGCGCTGGCTGGCTGCGACCAGCAGCAGAGCGATCAAGCCGTGCAAAAACTCAAGGACTTCTTCAACGCCGTCAAACCGGACGCGTTGCTACTCAAGGGCATGACGCCCGGCGTCACGACCGAAGCGCAGATCCGCGCGCAGATGGGCAAGCCCGAAACCGAGCGTACCTTCACCGACGGCTCGAAGCGCTTCGAATATCCGCGCGGTCCGCAAGGCCTCAATACGTACATGGTCGACATCGACCGCGACGGCAAGCTGCAGGCGATTACGCAGGTGCTGACCGCCGAGAACTTCGCGAAGATCCGTCAGGGCATGAGCGAGGACGAGGTGCGCCGATTGCTCGGTAAGCCCGGTGAGATCGCGGTGTTTCCACTCAAGCCGGAGACCGTGTGGAGCTGGAAGTGGCGCGAGGGCGGCGTGACCGAAGAAGGCATCTTCAATGTGCATTTCGACGCGCATCGGAAGGTGTACACCACGTCGCGCTCGGATGTGATACGGGGGCGCTAGCTAGCGCGTTTCGCGTTCGTGCACGCGCGAGCCGGTGTGGCAGGCGAAGCTAAAAGCAGCAGGCAGAAGAACGGGGTGACTGATGATACGTCGACGTCGATACAGCCGGATCGGGCTGGTGTTAGGGGGCGGCGCCGCGCGCGGCTGGGCGCATATCGGCGCGATTCGCGCGCTGCACGATGCCGGCATCAAGCCCGACGTGGTGTGCGGTACGTCGATTGGCGCGCTGGTCGGTGCGGTCTACGCGAACGGCGATCTCGACTGGCTCGAGGAGTGGGTGTCGCGCCTCACGTGGCAGACGGTGGTGCGGCTGCTCGATCTGCGCGTGTCGGGCGGCCTGCTCGGCGGACGCAAGGTGATCCAGCTATTCGCCGACAAATTCGCCGGCCGTTCGATCGCGCAACTGCACATGCCGTACGCGGCGGTGGCAACCGAGCTCGATACCGGCCGCGAAATCTGGCTGCAGGACGGCAGCACGATCGACTCGGTACGCGCGTCGATCGCGATTCCAGGTATTTTCACGCCGGTGTGGCACAACGGCGTGTGGCTCGTCGACGGCGGGCTCAGCAATCCGGTACCGGTATCGGTTGCGCGCGGCATGCGCGCGGACTGCGTGATCGCGATCGATCTGAACAACGACATCCTGAACGGCCGCGACTTCGGCGGCCCGGTCGTCGAAACCCCCGCGCTCGATCCGGGCGCGCCGCGGCCGGTCGCGCTGCGCCGCAACGGCAAGCCTTGGCCGCGCTGGCTCGCGCCGGCCGAAGCCAGCGCGAGCGACGACGTGCGGGTGCCGCCGAAGCCGAGCGGGCATGTGCCGTCGATGCTTAGCTCGATCGCGCAAAGCATCGACATCATGCAGGTGCGGATCACACGCAGCCGGCTCGCCGGCGAGCCCGCCGATATCCTGATCCAGCCGCGCCTCGGCGGCATGGGCATCTTCGACTTTCACCGCGCGGCACCGGCCATCGAGGAAGGGCGCGCGGCGGTCGAGCACATGCTGCCGGCGATCCGCGCGCGGCTCACGCTCGATTGACGCATCGGCTGATACGCGCGACGCCGTCGGACTATTGCAGCAGCGCGGCGAGTTCGGCCGGCGCGCCTTCGAACGCGAACGGGTTGAGAAACTGACGCCGCCACATCAGCTCGCGATCGACGTGACCGAGCTGCGCGTCGGCGCACACCGCGTCCCAGCGTTCGAGAATCAGTTCGACCTGCTGCCGCGCGAGCGCGATGGCTTCGTCATGCGACAGCAGGAATAGCGGCGCCGCCTTGACGCACGTATCGATGCGGCTGAGGCGTTCGTTGCCGACGATCAGCATCGCCTGAGTCGCCTCGTTGCCCGCGCGCGCCTGGGGGCAGATGTCGTATGCGGGCGTGAGCGTCAGCTCGCGACCGTTCCAGTAGGCGGCATGATTGCGTGCGTGGTCGTCGGTATTGCCGCTCAGCACATTGAACAGCAGCCGCGCGAACAGCTCCTTTGCCGTCGCGCCAGGCTTCGTGAAGCGATGACGGATCAGCGTCGCGAATTCCTCGTAGCTCGCATAGCGCGCCATCATTTCGTCGAGTTCGAACAGCGTCAGCGCCGACACCATCGCGCGGCGCTGCCAGCCATCCGGCGTGCGCACCCGGTCGAAGCGCTCGATCAGCAGCACGTCCTTGCCGCCGACGCGTTCGAGGTGGACCGGCGCGGCGTCGATGCCGGCCTCCCCGGCAAGACGCATCGCGATGTATTCGGCCTTCACGACGCTGTAGATGTCGCTTTGCGACGAAAACTTCGCGATGTATTTGCGCTCGGGGGTCGTGATCATCGCCTTCGGACGTGCGCCGCCGATCGAGCTGCCATGAAAAAGGGCCCGTTCGAGGTCGGGACTGAGCTTCACGCCCCGCTCGATGCTCGCCACCGCGCTCTGCAGATCGTCGAGCGAGGCCGACACGGCTTCGCGCGGCACGTATTCGCTGGGCGACAGCTGGAAGTCGAGTGCGCCGATGCGATCCGAGCCGGATTCGAGCAGGTAGGTCATTTCATCGAGCTCGCCGGTGTCGATCTGCGCGCCGCGCGTGCCGAGCTTGCGATTGATGATCACGCGCCGGCCCCAGGCGTCCGGCGCCGCGTCGCGCAGGCAGCCGGGCATCGTCAGCCCGTTCGGCAGAGGCAGTGTGCCGCGCCGCAGCGGAAGCTCGGGTTCGTAGAGGGCAATCGCGTTGTCGCGCGCGAGATAGCTCTGGCCGTAGTTGAACAGTATCTGCTCGCCGGCCCTGACGACGCGTCCGGCCACCACCGGCTCGGTCTCGCCGGGCAGCCAGGTCCACACGAAGGCTTCCTGGTAGGCGGAATCAGAAGTCATCGCGCGTTTCCGGGCGAGGCGCGCGCACCGCGCGCGGCAGCAGCGTGAGCACATCCGCGTTGTTGCGCAGCGCGGCGCTCAGGGCCGGCGCATCGGCATCGAAAAGCCGCACGCCGACGACTGCGGCGGCTTCGAATACCGCACCGATCGAGCAGCGCGGGTCACCTTTTTCGATGCGCTGCACGAGGCTGCGCGACAGCCCGGCGCGCTCGGCGAGTTGAGCCGCGGTGATTTTGCGTTCGAGGCGCGCGCGGCGGATCAATTGACCGAGCAGGCGGGCGGCGTCCAGACTGTAACGCGAGGCGGCACGGGTGGCGGGCGTGGACATGATGAGTTGAATGGTTCACCTATGAGTCGTGAAAGCCCTTCCTGACTCATATGTGATCCATTATGGCGGTGGATCCACCAAAAATCAATCGATGACTCATTTGTGAGCCGCCAAGTCCCTTGACGGGTCGTATACGACTCATTCATCGCTCGATGTGCTGACCCTTCATCGCACGCGGCGTCACGCGCCCTATCGGAAAAGCGACCCGAAACTTGCCAAATCGCGGCACCCGACACCGGGCCGCGTAGCGCATTACGCAAACATCTTCGCTGCGAAACGCAGCACCCGTAATGCCGCGGGAGGTCGGACCCTGTGATGCTGCGTTGCAGCGAGGCGTTCACCCCCATTTGAGAAATCGATTTTCGCTTGCGAGACTCCTCGCCATCGGATCTGCGGGCACGGCCGGGAGGCCGCCGCGGTCCGCGCGATTTCAATAAACCTGGATGGAGACACGCGTGTTCCTATACGGCTATGGTCCGCTGCTGCTTGCGGGCGCGATCCAGACGATCGAGTTGTCCGTTCTGTCGCTGGCGGCCGCGGTGTTGCTCGGCCTCGCGGGCGCGGCGGCGAAACTCTCGTTCAATCGCCCGATGCGGGCGACCGCGACCGCCTATACCACGCTGATCCGCTCGGTGCCCGATCTGGTGCTGATGCTGCTGCTGTTCTACAGCATCCAGATCGCGGTCAACGATCTCACCGACGCGTTCGGCTGGGCGCAGTTCGACATCGACCCGTTCGTGGCCGGCGTGATGACGCTCGGTTTCATCTACGGCGCGTACTTCACCGAAACCTTCCGCGGTGCGTTCCTGGCGGTGCCGCGCGGCCAGCTGGAGGCGGGCAGCGCGTACGGCATGAGCGGCGCGCGCGTGTTCACGCGCATTCTGTTTCCACAGATGATGCGCTTCGCGCTGCCCGGCATCGGCAACAACTGGCAGGTGCTCGTCAAAGCGACCGCGCTGGTGTCGATCATCGGTCTCGCCGATGTCGTCAAGGCCGCGCAGGACGCGGGCAAGAGCACCTTCAACATGTTTTTCTTCATCCTGATCGCCGCGCTGATCTATCTGGCGATCACCACGGTATCGAATCTCGCGCTGATCTGGCTGAATCGGCGCTACTCGATCGGCGTGCGCCACGCGGAGCTCTGAACGGCATGATCGATATCCTCAATCAGTTCTGGCGCGCGTACCTGTTCTGGGACGGTCAGCGCATCTCAGGTCTCGCGGTCACGATGTGGTTGCTGGTCGCATCGATCGGAATCGGCTTCGTGTGCTCGGTGCCGCTGGCGGTCGCACGCGTATCGAGGAAGCGCTGGCTGTCGACACCGGTGCGTCTCTATACCTATGTGTTTCGCGGGACGCCGCTCTACGTGCAGTTGCTGCTGATCTACACCGGCATGTACAGCCTCGCGTTCGTGCGCTCACATAGCCTGCTCGACGCGTTCTTTCGCAGCGGCTTTCACTGCGCGGTGCTCGCGTTCGCATTGAACACCTGCGCGTACACGACCGAGATTTTCGCGGGGGCCATCCGTTCGACGTCTCACGGCGAAGTGGAAGCGGCGCGCGCGTATGGCATGAGCGGGTTCACGATGTATCGGCGCATTGTGATACCGTCCGCGCTGCGCCGCGCGCTGCCGTTGTACAGTAATGAAGTGATCCTGATGCTGCACGCGACCACAGTCGCATTCACGGCCACGGTGCCCGACATCCTGAAGGTCGCGCGCGACGCGAACTCGGCAACCTACCAGTCGTTCAACGCCTTCGGGCTCGCGGCGCTGATTTACCTGGTGGTGTCGTTCGCGCTGGTTGCGCTGTTCCGGCGCGCGGAGCGCCATTGGCTTGCGCACCTCGCGGTGCGCACGCATTGAGCGTGGGCTCGACGATATAGCGCCGCACGCGCGGCCGCTTCGACGTGCCGGCATCGCATTACACCGATCTGTATTCTCACAGGCATAGGGAGAGCGTTTTGCTCCATACCACTCAAACCGAAGCGTGCAAGCTCGCGGTACAGGACGTCCACAAGCGCTACGGCGACAACGAAGTGCTCAAGGGCGTATCGCTCAACGCGAACAAGGGCGACGTGATCAGCATCATCGGCGCGAGCGGCTCCGGCAAGAGCACCTTCCTGCGCTGCATCAACTTTCTGGAACGGCCGAACGCCGGGCAGATCATCGTCGACGGCGAAGCGGTCAAGACCCGAACCGACCGCGCCGGCAATCTCGAAGTCGCCGATCACAAGCAGTTGCAGCGCATCCGCACGAAGCTCGCGATGGTGTTCCAGCACTTCAACCTGTGGGCGCATATGAACGTGATCGAGAACGTCGTCGAGGCGCCGATGCATGTGCTCGGTTTGAAGCGCAAGGAAGCCGAGGACCGCGCGCGTGAATATCTGGAGAAAGTGGGCCTCGCGCCGCGCGTCGAAAAGCAATATCCGTCGCATCTGTCGGGCGGCCAGCAGCAGCGCGTCGCGATCGCGCGCGCACTCGCGATGAATCCTGACGTGATGCTGTTCGACGAGCCGACCTCCGCGCTCGACCCCGAACTCGTCGGCGAAGTGTTGAAGGTGATGCAGAAGCTTGCGGAAGAAGGCCGTACGATGATCGTCGTCACGCACGAAATGAGCTTCGCGCGCAACGTGTCGAACCATGTGATGTTCCTGCACCAGGGCCGCACCGAGGAAGAGGGCAACCCGGCCGAGGTGCTGAGTGCGCCACGCAGCGAGCGCCTCAAGCAGTTCCTGTCCGGCAGCCTGAAGTAACGCGCGCGGTTCGCGTCTTAGTGCCTGACTCAGCGCCACGATCACCCGCGATGGCCCGCACGTCCACCCCGGCTCGCACGACACAGGTCGCGATCGTTGCGTTGCCACCGGTGTCGATGTCGGGCGTCGGACCGATCGTCGATGCGCTCAATCTCGCCAATGAAATCGACGGCCGCGCGCTGTACCGCGTGCAGGTCTGTTCGTGGGACGGGCGCGCGGTGCCGCTCTCGGGCGGCGCGCAATGGCCGGCCGACGCCGCGTTCGGCGACGCGATCGTGTGCGACTGGCTGATCGTCATTAGCGAACGTTTCCAGCAGTTCGCCGACTACCGGCTGTTTCTCGCGAGTCTCGCGCGTGTCGGTCAACGCACGCCGCTCGTCACCGGAATTCACCACGGCGTGTGGTGGCTCGCGATGGCCGGCCAATTGTCCGGCTATCGCGTCAGCGTCAACTGGGAAACCTATCAGCAGTTTTCCGAACAGTTCGAGCGTTCGATCGTCACCCAGCAGATCTTCGAAATCGACCGCGATCGCGCGACCTGCGCGGGCGGCCAGGCGAGCGTCGACTTCATGCTCGCGATGATCGGCCGCGAGCACGGCGCCGAACTCGCGGAGCGCATCGCCGATACGCTCGGGGTCGGGACGTTGCGCACCGGCGACGAGCGTCAGCGCATTCCATTCGTGACCGCGCCCGGCGAGCGCCATCCGCGTCTGAACGATGCGCTGCTGCTGATGGAAGCGAATATCGAGGATCCGCTCACCAGCGACGAAATCGCCGGCCTCGTCGGCGTATCGCGGCGCCAGTTGGAGCGTCTGTTTCGCCAGTATCTCGGCTCGATGCCGTCCAAATACTATCTCGGGCTGCGGCTGTCGAAGGCGCGCACGCAGCTGCAACGCACCAGCAAATCGGTCGTGCAGATCAGCCTCGCTTGCGGGTTTTCGTCGGCCGCGCATTTTTCGAATGCATACCGGGAACGCTTCGGCGTTACGCCGCGCGAGGATCGGCGCAACTGGATCGACCGGCAAACCGGCGCGCACGGTGCGCCGGTCAGCGAGCCGCGGCCGGGCGCGCTGATCGAGCCGCCGCACGGCGATTGATGGTGTTGCCGCGCATCGGACATGGATTACGCCCGCCACTGCTTGCCCGGAAGCGATCCGGAAGCCTGTTGAAAGCGAGCCGGACATGAATTGGACACGAACCGTTCACACGATACCGGCGAATACCGCGAACGCAGGCTGCGGCGACGCGCGGAACCTCATAGAAGCCGTCGCGTACGCGCAAGACGTATCGGGCGCGGTTTCCTACACTAGCTGTATTACCTGTCACCCGTAAGAGGATTTGCCATGAACGACCTGACTGTGACACGCCAGACCTTCGACGAAGTGATGGTGCCGGTGTTTTCCCCCGCCGCCTTCGTACCGGACCGTGGTGTCGGCTCGCGCGTGTGGGATACGCAAGGCCGCGACTACATCGACTTCGCCGGCGGCATCGCCGTCACCGCGCTCGGTCATGCGCATCCAGAGCTGTTGAAAGTGCTGCACGAGCAGGGCGGCAAGCTGTGGCATATCGGCAATGGCTATACGAACGAGCCGGTGCTGCGCCTCGCCAAACGCCTCGAATACCTCACGTTCGCCGAC
>NZ_DASXHN010000484.1:0-23301 GCF_036488505.1 Paraburkholderia sp.
CCGATCTCGATGTTGGCACGCGGCGCGAACGGGCTGGCCGGCGGCGCCTCGCCGTCGGTCGGCCGGGGTTGACCGCCCGAACGCGTGCCGTCCGGGCGGATGATCACGACGTCGTCGCCGAGGCTCGGCGCGGCTTGCTCGGGCATATCGAACAGCGCGCTGTCGACGACGAACTTGCCGTTGATCGCAAGGCCGCTTTCCGTGCCGCCGTTCGCGATGCTCGCGCTGCCCGACAGCGACAGATGCCGGTCCGGCGACGCGAACACGTCGAGCTTGTCCGCAACGATGCTCGCGGTCAGATCCGGCTCGGCGCCGTCGATGCGGATGCGGCCGGTCGCGCGCAGCGTGCCGCTCGCGCCGCGGAACTCGACCTGCTGGAAGTCGACCATGTTCTCCGACAGCGCAATGCGCACCACGCCGTCCTTCAACTGCACGCCCTGGCTGACCACGGTCGCCGACAGCCCATCGCCGGTGAGCGCGCCCGTCACGCTCGGCTTCCCGACCGTGCCGTGAAGCGCGAGCTTGAGCCCGAGGCGTCCGTCGAGCAGATAGCTCGGACCCAGCAGGCCGCCGGTGGTGCGCAGCGACGGCACGCTCGCGTTCACGTCGCCCGACAGCGCGCTCTGCGGGTCGACGGTCAACAGGCCGTCGCGCATGACCAGCGTCGTATGCGCGTTGGCATCGATCACGCCGACCCGGCTTGCCTGCGCATGTACGGTCGCATTGAGTCGGTTGCCGCCGGTAAATTCCGCGCGCGCGCGGATATCGCTAATGCCCATCGACGCGAGCCCGCGGCCGATCTCGACCGTCACGTCGCCACTACGCCGCCGCAGCTCGATATGACCGCTCGCCGTCGCGCCGAGCGAGAAGTCCCAGTCGCCGTCGAACACCAGATCGGTCCTGGCGGACGGCGGCTCGCCGGTGATCTCATGCTGCAACTGCTGCAAACGCGCGACCGAAACGTCGGTAAGGGTGCCGGCCGACTGGATCCGGCCGTGATCGAACGCGAACGATTTCAGGCTCAGCACCGCGCCTTCGATCGTCAGACGCGTCGCGCCGAGCGTGAGCCGGCCCGGCCCCGCGCTCACCGCGAGCGGCGCTTCGAGATTGAGCGCGGGATTGCCGCGGTTCTGCAGACGCGTGAGCGTGCCGTCCCAGCGGCTGCCGTCGCGCGTGTCGGTCAGCTTGCCGTTGGCGGCGAGCGTCAGATCGAGCGGGTGATGCTGCAGCTCGCCGGTGGCCGCCGCTTCGAGCGTATGGTTCGCGCGCGTGCCCGAGAGGCGCGCGCTCAGCGTGCGCAACTCGACGCCGCCCGCGCTCAGGTTGCGCGCGTCGGTCGTGAACGCGAGCGCGCCGTTCGCGCCGTCGCGCGCCTCGGCGTGGCCTTCCGCATGGCCGAGCCGGTTGTTGCCGAAGACGACGCTGTCGGCCTTGTAGTTCAGCATGACGTTCGGGTGAGCGAACGAGCCGGTGACGTCGCCGTCGGCGTCGATCAGCCCCGCGAGACCGAAGCCGAGCCGCTCGAGCTGCGGCGCGTCGACCCGGAATCGCAACCGGTCGCCGGGCGCGCCGAAGCTGCCTTGCAAATCGACCTGATTGCCCGCCACCGACAGGTTCGCGCGGCTCGGCAGAATCCGCGAGCCGGCCAGCTGGATCATGCCGCCGCCAGTCAGCGGCAAGCCGTTGTACACACTGTGGCCGAGATTGAATTCGGCGCGGGTCGTGAACGCCGGTGCGAGCACGCCCGTGGCGCTCAGCGTCGCATTCACGCGGGCTTCGATCCTGCGCGGCGGCGCCGCATGGGGTGCGTGATGCGCGGGCGCTGGCGGTGGCGCTCTGCGTTCGAGCACTTCGGTTTGCACCGCCGCCTTGGCGGTGTTCTTCGCGATGGCGGCGGCCTGGTCGCCCGGCGCCGCGCTCTTCGCGCCGGCGGCGCTACCAGCCAGCGCGGCGGCCTGCGTGCGCGGCGTGCGCTGCGGGCCGCTGGCGGCGCGCGCGGCCGGTGCGGTAACCGGCGTTCGCGATGGCATCTGCGAGGTCAGCGACAGCGGATCGAAATCGGTCAGTTGCGCTTTCAGGTTGTAAGTCGCGTTCGAGTCGTGCTTGAGCGCGCCGGACAGATCGATGCGGCCACGGCCCGACGTGATGCGCACGTCGTTGAAACTGATGCGCGCCGGGTCGAAGGTGATCTTGCCCTGAGCGTGCAGGGCGGCGGCCGGGTCGGCCAGATCGAGCGTGACGCTCTGGATGTCGTCGTTCAGACGGATGCCGATCGGGCCGGACAGCTGGGTCGGCCGCACGGTCGCCTGCAACGCGTTCAGATCGAGCCGCGCGACGCGCAAATCCAGTTGGCCGCGCCGGCCGCGCAGCGTACCGCCGCCGGTGACCGTCGCGTTGCGCACGATCCGCACGTTCAGGTTCGAGATGCTTTGCGACTGCGCGTCTAGCCGCACGTCCGCGTTTGCGTCGATCAGCGGCAGCAGGTTCTGGTCGATCGCGCCGGGCTTCGCGTTGACGATCGACAGGTGCCCGGCCACGGCGAATCCGGCGGCAGGCTGCGCGGGTTGCTGATGGTGGCCGCGGCTCACGCCCGGTGCGGACGCTTCCGCGGCGCCCGCCGCGCTCGCGGCGCGGTTCGCACTTGCCGCGTCGACCGTGCTTGCCGGCGTTTGCAGCGCGGCCGCCGGCCCGCCCTTGACTGCCCCACTCGCCGCCGTATTTGCCGCACTTGCGCCGCTCGCGGCGGCCATCCCGCTAGCGCCGCCAGCCCCGCCCGCCCCCGCCAGCTCCACCGGCTGCAACTCCGCGCGCACGGCGAGATCCGCCAGCGGCGCGCCGGCCGAGAAGGCCTGCGGGTTCACATGATCGAACGTCAGCATCGCGCGTCGCAGCGGCACGGCGGCAAACGGCGTCGCCTCGATCCGCGCATGGCCGGCAAGTTTCATCCCGCTCGCATCGAGTTCGGCGACCAGTTCCTCGAGCGTGCCGCTCAGATGCCCGGCCACCTGCACGGACTCGTCCTTGACCTTGCCCGCGTAGCCGACCTCGCCCGTCAGCGGGAACGGCTCGACGCCGTCAAGCTTCAGCGACGCCGTCACTGCGCCGAACGGCGTATCGAGCCGGTCGATCGCGGCCTCGTGATGGCGCCCGTCGCTGCGTCCGTGAAATGCGAAGTGCGACAGCTCGGTCGTTGACGCGCCCTGGTGCAGCAGTAGCTGCCCGACCTGCACATCGCGGATCTCGAGCTGCATCGGCAGGCGCAGATCCTTCGGCAGACTGAACGGCTCGCTGCTGTTCGACGACGACCCGCCGAGCCGCGCGTCGATCGTGCCCACGCGCAGATACTCGATCGTGAAACGCCACGGCTCGCGCGCGAGCGCCCAGCGGCCCGCGACGCGGTCGACCTGGATCTCGGTGCCGCTGCCGTCGAGGCTGCGCCAGCGCACATCGCGCAATTGCACGCCGCGCGCGAGCGTGCCGCCATCGAGCGTACCGGCGAGCCGCCCGCCCAGCAGCTTGACCGCCGCATCCCATGCGTACGCGGTGCCGCGCTCGGTCGTCAGCACGCCGTACAGCAGGCCGGCCGCGAGCGCGGCCAGCAACGTCAGCACGGCCACCGTCGCCGCCGCCGTTTTCAGCAGCAGCCAGCCCCAGCGCCGCTTCGGCGGTGGTTCGGGCGGCTGTTGCCCGGGCTGTCCAGGCGGCATATCGCCGGGCGGCTGCGCGCGGGGCGGGTCGTTGACGTCCATGGTCATGCGTGAATGAGGTGCCGAATAAAGTAGCGAAGGAGGTGGCGCGCTGTCATCGAACGTCAGAAGGCGATGCCGAGCGTCAGGTACGGCCGCACGCTCCGATTGCGGATCCCGTACGCGATATCGACGTTGACCGGCCCGACCGGACTGCGCCAGCGCGCGCCGACGCCGACGCCCGGATAAAAGACCTTTTCGCCCCAGGTATCGGTCGCGGTGCCGACGTCGAAGAACGCGGCAGCGCCCCAGTTGTGCGAGAACCAGTGCTGGTATTCCGCCGCCGTCGTGAGCAGGTATTTGGTCGGCAGGATCGAGCCGGCGACGTCGTTACCGATGCTCTGGAAACTGTAGCCGCGCACCGAATTCGAACCGCCCGCGCGGAACAGCAGCGACGCCGGAATGCCGCTCGAACTGCCGCTCGTGAACACGCCGCCGAGTTCGGCGCGGATCAGCACGATGTCGTTCGCGCCGATCGGCACGTACTGCTGCCCGCGCGCGTAGCCGCGGATGAACGACTGGTCGGCGAGCAGCCCCTTCACCGCGAAGCCGGCTTCGACGTGGATCAGGTTGCCGCGACGCGGGAACAGCGGGTCGTCGGTATCGCGCCGCGTCCATGACCACGCCGGCACCAGCGCATGCGCGGTGGTCGGCGGCGCCGCGTTCTGGTCGAGCCGGTCGTCGTAGAACAGCAGCGAGTAGTTGTAGTCGAGGAACTGCGACGTGCGCGAGCGCTGCACGCCACCGCGAATGCTGTAGATGCGCGTATCGGAGACGTCGGTGGTCGTGTACGACGCGAGCACGCTATTGGTCCACGCGCGCGGCCCCGGCTGCATCGACAGCTGGATCTGCCCGTACTGCTGGGTCTGGTCGGCGCGCCCTTCGACAGTGAACGGCCACGCGATGCCGAACGTGTTCAGATACGAGTACGAGCCTTGCACCAGCGGGCCGTTGTCGGTCGAATAGCCGACGCCGCCGCGGAAGCTGTGGTACGGAAACTCCGACACCTTGACATGGACCGGCGTGTTGAGCGGCTTGGCCGGATCGTTGTCGAGATCGATCGCGACGCTCGCGAAGTACGGCGTGTTCTGCAACTGGCGCTGCAGTTCGGCGACCGTGCGGGTGTCGTAGATGTCGCCGGGAGAAATCGGATTGACGTTGTGAACGATGCGTTCCGGGTAACGCCGCGTGCCCGACACGTCGATGTTGCCCATCGTGAAGGTCGGCCCGCTGTCATAGATCACCGACAGCTTCGCGGTATGCGTGCGCGGATCGATCAGCGCCTCGGAGTGGTAGATCTTCGCGCCCAGATAGCGGCGCGATTGCAACTGGCGCAACGACGCGTTCTTCGCGTCGTCCCAGTCGCCCTGCGAGAACGGCTGGCCCTGATGCAGCGAGAACGCGAAGCGGGTCGCGTTTTCCTGCGCCGGGTCTTCGGTGAGCACCGCGCCGCGAAACGACAGATCGACCGACGTGACGACGGTCTGCGGGCCCGGCTCGACTCGAACGGTGACCTGCCGCAGTTTGTCGACGGTACGCACGTCGGTGCTAACGACCGGCGTGAAATAGCCTTGCGTCGCGGCGAGATCGCGCACCTGCTGCGGCGTAGCGGTGATCAGGAACGAGAACTGGTCGTCGCTGATGTCGGGGCGCTTCGCGAAACGGGCGATGTCGAGGTGGTCTTCGAGCAGCCGGCGCAGCGAGCGTGGCTCGGCGATCACGTCGACCTTGTAGCTGGCTGATTTACGCGCCGCGTGAGCCTCGCCGGCCAGCGCCAGCAGGGTCAACATCGTCAGCATCGAAAGGGAGAGCGTGAGCCGCGTGCGCAACCAGCGCCGCGCGCGAGCGGCGCATCGGCGTGCCCGCCCGCGTTGCTGGCCGGCCGCGCCGGGCCGCGAACGCGGCTTGTCAAACGTACCTCCCGCCAAACACGACCTCCGCCCACAGTTGGCACACAGTTGGTGAGTCCCGCTGCCGCCGCCGGTCGGGCGGGCGCGGCATGCTATTTGACCACATCGCAGGCGCCCGCGAAGTCTCAAAAATGGGCGGCTCGCAGCGTTTTTCGACCGTGCGATGCGCATGCGGTAAAATTCCGTGCAACGGCGCCGCCCTCACGGCATGCCAAAGCGGCCAGCCTGAGAGCCGCCACCCTACCCACCACGGACCTCGAGCCATGTATCAATCGGACATCACCCAGTTCCTGAATCAGCTCAAGCAACAGAAGCCCTACCTCGAAGCCGAGCAACGCAAAGGCCGCGCGCTGCTGTGGGACAAACAGCCGATCGATCTGGAAGAGCGCGCCGAGCAAACAGCCTCGCGTATCGAACAAACGCCTTACTCGTACTACCAGAACTTTTGAGTGCCCCGGTCGCACCGACGCCGACCTCATCGATGAGTCACGCTGACGACGCACACGGCGCGCCGGCTGCGCCGGCCGACGCGGCGCTCTCCACGCCCGCCACCGATTCGACGCCCGACACCATCGACGGCGTCGCCTTCGCGCGTCTCTACGGCGAGCCGCTGTTCAAGCTGCCGAACGACCTGTATATCCCGCCTGACGCACTCGAGGTGTTCCTCGAGACCTTCGAAGGGCCGCTGGATCTGCTGCTGTACCTGATCCGCAAACAGAACTTCAACGTGCTCGACATCCCGATGGCGGATGTCACCGAGCAATACCTCGGCTATGTCGAGCAGCTGCGCAAGACCAACCTCGAACTCGCGTCCGAATATCTGCTGATGGCCGCGATGCTGATCGAGATCAAGTCGCGCATGCTGCTGCCGGTCAGGAAGGCCGACACCGGCGAGGAAGCCGATGATCCGCGCGCCGAGCTGGTGCGCCGCCTGCTCGAATACGAGCAGATGAAGCTCGCCGCGCAACGCATCGACCAGTTACCGCAACTCGGGCGCGACTTTCTGCGCGCCGAGGTCTATATCGAGCAGAGCATCACGCCGCGCTTCCCGGACGTCAGCAGCGACGATCTGCGCGCCGCATGGGCCGACGTGATCAAGCGCGCGAAGCTGGTCCAGCACCACAAGATTTCGCGCGAAGAACTGTCGGTGCGCGAGCATATGAGCCTGATCCTGCGGCAGTTGCAGAACGCGCGCTTTATCGAGTTCTCCGATCTGTTCGACACCAGCCGCGGCGTGCCGGTCGTCGTGGTCAATTTCATCGCGGTGCTCGAACTGTGCCGCGAAACGCTCGTCGAGATCACCCAAGCAGAACCGTTCGCGCCGATTTACGTGCGTCTCGCGTATCTGCCGGCCTGATACCAGCCCGATGCCGGCTGGGCTGCTCCGCCCGTCCATTTGAAGGCGGTCCGTCGGCCCAATCGCGGCCGAGTGCGCGCTTAGTTGCGCGCTTAGTTACTCGCTGACCCACACCGCTACGCTTACGCGCCGCCAGCCGGGCCCCACCCCGCCCGGCGACATCGCGCACCGCCCCAGGAAAGACCGCCGCGCCGTCGCCCATGCAAGGCGGGGCGGGCGTGAGCGCCCCAGCCGGCGCCGGCCGCCACCCGCGTTTCGGTGCGCCAGGCCCACAAATCCACTACAATCCGCGCTCCGAACCCGTCATCGCCCGGTGACGCGGCGGCCCGCGCGATTCCGTCAGGTTTGCGCCAACCAGATCGCGCGCGGCGCGAGCCAATCCCTGTCCGATCATGAAAGTCATCAGCTCGATCTATGAATTGCGCGACCAGTTGCGCGGCCAGAATCGCACAGCCTTTGTGCCGACGATGGGCAATCTGCACGACGGCCATCTGTCGCTGATGCGTCTCGCGCGCCAGCACGGCGACCCGGTGGTGGCGAGCATTTTCGTCAATCGGCTGCAGTTCGGCCCGAACGAAGACTTCGACAAATACCCGCGCACGCTGCAAGCCGACATCGAGAAGCTGCAAAGCGAAAACGTCTACGTGCTGTTCGCGCCCACCGAAAAGGATATGTATCCGGAGCCGCAGGAATATCGCGTGCATCCGCCGCACGATCTCGGCGACATCCTCGAGGGTGAATTCCGGCCGGGCTTCTTCCACGGCGTATGCACGGTGGTGATGAAGCTGATGTCGTGCGTGCAGCCGCGCGTCGCGGTGTTCGGCAAGAAGGACTACCAGCAGTTGATGATCGTGCGACAGATGTGCAACCAGTTCGCGCTGCCGACCGACATCATCGCCGCCGAAACCGTGCGCGACACCGACGGCCTTGCGTTGAGCTCGCGCAACCGCTTTCTGTCGGCGGCCGAGCGCGCCGAGGCGCCGATGCTGGCCGTCGAACTCAATCGCATCCGTGACGGCGTGCTCGCGGGCGAGCGCGATTTCGCGAAACTCGAACAGGCGGCTATGGCAGCGCTCGCCGCGCGCGGCTGGAAGCCAGACTACATCGCGATCCGCAAGCGCTCGAACCTGCTCGCGCCAGGCGCGCAGGACGCGAACGCGCCGCTCGTCGTACTGGCCGCCGCCAGGCTCGGCGCGACCCGGCTCATCGACAACCTCGAAATCTGACGCCACCAACCCCGGCGGCATCAGTCAACAGCGAAGTCAGACAGCGAAGCCATACAGCGAATTCAAGGATTGGTCATGCAACGCAATATGCTGAAGTCGAAAATCCACCGCGTCGCCGTCACACATTGCGAGCTGCACTACGAGGGCTCCTGCGCGATCGACGAAGATCTGCTCGAAGCGGCCAACATCGTCGAAAACGAGCGCATCGATATCTGGAACATCAACAATGGTGAGCGCTTTTCGACCTACGCGATCAAGGGCGAGCGCGGCAGCGGCATGATTTCGCTGAACGGCTCGGCCGCGCGGCGCGCGCAGTTAGGAGATCTGGTGATCATCGCGGCGTTCGCGGTGGTCGACGAAGCGGAGCTGAAGGCGGGCTGGAAGCCGGAGCTCGTATTCGTCGACGAAAACAACAAGATCAAGGGCAGCCGCGATCACGTGCCGACGCAAAGCTGGAGCTGAGCGCGCTCGGGGATTCGTCTTTGGTTCTTTTGATGCCGGCGGCCGCTGGGGTATCGCGCGGCCGCTTGCCGCTTTTTGATTTCGGCTTTTTGCGGCGGCACTTCGTGTTTTGCGCGCGCCGTTACCGCTACGGCAACGGGCGGCCCCGGCGAACCGCCGTCAGTCGCGCCTCAACCCTTCCTGCTGGTGCCGTTCGTCCACTCGACGATCGGCTCCCATTGCTCCAGATCCTTCTCCACGCGGCTTTTCGCGACGTCCCACAGCGTCAGGCCGTGCGCCGCGAGCTGCACGTAGTTCTGCGTATCGCGCAGAAAACCGAGCACCGGCAGCTTTAGCCCCTCGACGAAGCGGTGCAATTGCTCGGCCGAGCGCGTGCGCGAATCGACGCGCATACCCACCACGCCGATCTCGATCGCGCCCTTCCTGACGGCCTTTTCCTTCGCGAGTCGTTCGAGGAATTCCTGGGTCGCGAGAATATCGAACATCGACGGCTGCAGCGGCACGATCACCTTGTCGGCGAGATCGAGCGCGATGTTCAGGCGATTGCCGTGTAGACCCGCCGGGGTGTCGACGACCGCGTGCTCGAGTCCCTTCGGCGGCTTGGCCGGCGTCTCGGGATTGACTTCCCAGGTCTCGATGGCCGGCAGCGTGTCGGGCCGCAGTTCGAGCCATGCATGCGCGGACTGCTGCTTGTCGAGGTCGGCCAGCGCAACCCATTCGCCCGCTGCGGCGAAATAGCCGGCCAGATTGGTCGATAGCGTGCTTTTGCCCACGCCGCCCTTCGGATTCGCCACCACGATCACCGACATGAAATCTCCCGGAAAGAAGGCTGGACGCCGCCAGCCGGTTTGCCGCGTTATTGCTCGTGCGTGCGCCTGATCTGCTCAGAACTGTGCCGGCGGTTCCGATCCCGGCCGTTTCAGGTCGGCTGTCAGGTTCGCCCGCGTGTCCAGCCGTTGATAATATCGACAAATGCAGCGCGGCCGAAGCCCCGAACCGCGAATCGGCGTCTGATTGCCCCGTTTTTTTCGACCAAGGACCTGAAACCCATGAGCAAACTGCGCCCGGAATACACGATCGAACGCTTGCACGAGCGCCAGAAAGGCACGCTGCCGGACCTGCTCGGGCTGCGCGCGCTGTCCGTCGATCAGGGCCAACTGGTCGCAGAACTCACCGTGCGCGACCAGTTGCTCGCGCCGAACGGCTTCCTGCACGCGGCCACCGTGATCGGGCTCGCCGACACCGCCTGCGGCTACGCGTGTCTCGCGCATCTGCCGCAGAACGCGCGCAATTTCACGACCGTCGAGCTGAAGAGCAATTTCCTCGGCACGGCGACCCAAGGGACGATCCGCGCGGTCGCGACCGGCGTGCATCTTGGCCGCAGCACCCAGGTTTGGGACGCGACGGTGACCGATCCGGACGGCAGGACGATTGCGCTGTTCCGGTGTACGCAGATGGTGTTGTACTGAGCTTTGGGAGCGTGACGAGCCCGAAAACGATCTTTTCAGGTCAGCGCACGCCCCTCACCCCATCACCGCGAACAACCGCTGCAGATCGACATGCGCCGCGAGCGTATCGGCCAGCCGCTCCAGCGACGCCTCGCGCAACGCCGGATAGTCGAGCTGCTCGGCATCGCGCAAGCCGGCCCACGCGAGCAGCGCCGCGCAAGCGGCCGGCGTGTCGAACAGCCCATGCACATACGTCACGAGAATCTGCCCGTCGGCCGACAGCGCGCCATCGGGCCGCGCGCCGTGCGCATCGCCGGCGCCCTGCTCGCCGCTCAACCACGACGCGGGCCGCTCCAGCGCCGGCCCGCGCGTCTCGCCCATGTGGATCTCGTAGCCGGCTACGTCCGGCGCGCCGGGCAACGCAAGCTGCCCTGTCACATTCGTCAGCGTCTTGTCGCGCGTGAGCACCGTCGAATAATCGAGCCAGCCGAAGCCCGCGAACCTGCCCGGTGCGCCCTCGACGCCATGCGGATCGGCGATCTCGTGACCCAGCATCTGCATGCCGCCGCAAATGCCGATCACGCGGCCGCCATAACGCAGATGCCGCGCGAGTATGTCGTGCCAGCCTTGCGCGCGCAAAAACGCAAGGTCGCCCGGCACGTTCTTCGAGCCCGGCAGGATGATCAGATCCGCCGGTGGCGGCGGCGTGCCGCTGCGCACATACTGAAAATCGACCTGCGGATGCGCGCGCAGCGCGTCGAAATCGGTGTGATTGCTGATATGCGGCAGCACCGGCACGACCACCCGCAGCAGGCGGTCCGCGTCGCCGCCGCCGGCCGCGCGCAATTCGGGCGGCAGCATGTCCTCGGCATCGAGCGTCAAGCCGTGCAGCCACGGCACGACGCCAAGCACCGGCTTGCCGGTCTGCGCTTCGAGCCAGTCGAGGCCCGGCTCGAGCAGGCTGATGTCGCCGCGAAAGCGGTTGATGATGAAGCCGCGCACCCGCGCCTGTTCGCTCTGCGACAGGCACGCGAGCGTCCCCGTCAGATGCGCGAACACGCCGCCGCGGTCGATATCGGCAACCAGCACGACCGGGCAATCGACCGCTTCCGCGAAACCCATGTTGGCGATGTCGCGCTCGCGCAGATTGATCTCGGCGGGGCTGCCCGCGCCTTCGACAAAGATGGTGTCGTACGCCGCGCGCAGCCGAGCATACGACGCCAGCACCGCCTCGAATGCGACCGGCTTGTAGTCGTGATACGCACGCGCATCGAGATTCATGCGCGCTTTGCCGTGAATGATCACCTGCGCGCCGCGATCGCTGGTCGGCTTCAGCAGCACCGGATTCAGATCGGTGTGCGCGGCGATGCCCGCGGCTACCGCCTGCAACGCCTGCGCGCGGCCGATTTCGCCACCGTCGACCGTCACCGCGCTGTTCAGCGCCATGTTCTGCGGTTTGAACGGCGCGACCCGGGCGCCCGCGCGCCGCGCGAGGCGGCACAGACCCGCGACCAGCGTGCTCTTGCCCGCATCGGACGTGGTGCCCTGAATCATCAGCGTGCCGCGCGGCACGGGCAACGCGTCGGCGGGGGTCGGGGTGCGTGTCACGGGTATCGGTTCGGGTCGGAAGCGGCGGTGTAAAGAGGTAGACGGACTAATGGCCCACCGGTCGCGCAGCATTATCCCACCGCGCCGGGCCGCACCGCACTGCCCGCCGGTACAATCACGCGATGACTCTTCGCGACCTCACCTTCGTGCTCGGCGGCGCCCGCTCGGGCAAGAGCGCGCACGCCGAGCGGCTCGCCAGCGACAGCGCGCTGCCCGTCACCTACATCGCCACGGCCCGCGTCAGCGGCGACGCCGAATTCAGCGCGCGTATCGCGCATCATCGCGCGCGGCGGCCCGCGCATTGGGGCCTCGTCGAAGCGGATAGCGATCTCGCCGGCGCGATCGCGCAACACGACGCGCCGGGCCAGTGCCTGCTGATCGACTGCCTGACGCTGTGGCTCGCAAACCTGCTCTGTCCCGCCGACGGCGCGGCGCCGCTGCTCTCGCACTATCACACGCAAGCCGCCGCGCTCGAAGCGGCGCTCACCGAAGCACGCGGCAAGCTCATCGTCGTCAGCAACGAAATCGGCCTCGGCGTCGTGCCGCTCGGTGCGGCCACGCGTCTTTACGTCGACGAACTCGGCCGCGTCAATCAACGCGTCGCCGCGCTGAGCAGCACGGCCACGCTGATGGTCGCGGGCTTGCCGCTCGCGCTGAAAGGCGCGGGCCGCATGTGATGTCGATACTGACGATGCCGCTGATCGCGACGCTCGCCACCGCGGGCATGGCCGTCGACCGCTGGTTCGGCGAGCCGGGCCGCGGGCATCCGCTGGTCGGCTTCGGCAAGTGGGCCACGCGCATCGAAGCGCGCTGCAATCGCGGCCGGCGTCTGCGGCTCAAAGGGCTGTTCGCGTGGGCGCTCGCGGTGCTGCCGCCGGTACTGATCGCGTGGGCGCTCGTCGCTGTGCTGCCGTTTTTTGCGGCCTGTGCGCTGCACGTTGCGCTGCTGTGGTTCGCGCTCGGCGCGCGCAGCCTGCGCGATCACATCGCGCCGATCGCGCGCGCGCTGCAGCAACGCGATCTCGCCACCGCACGCCAGCTGACCGCGCGCATCGTGTCGCGCGACACCACGCAGGCCGACGAAGCCGCGCTCGCGCGCGCCGCCGTCGAATCGGCGCTCGAAAACGGCAACGACGCGATCTTCGGCGCGCTGTTCTGGTTCGCGATTGCAGGCGGGCCTGGCGCGCTCGCGTTTCGTCTCACCAATACGCTCGACGCGATGTGGGGCTATCGCACGCAGCGCTATCTGCGCTTTGGCTGGGCTGCGGCCCGCATCGACGACGTGCTCAACTGGATTCCGGCGCGCCTGACCGCCGCGAGCTACGCGCTGCTCGGCGATACGCTGACCGCCTGGCGCTGCTGGCGCGAGCAGGCGCCGCGCTGGGATAGCCCGAACGCGGGACCGGTGATGGCGGCCGGCGCGGGCAGCCTGAACGTGCTGGTCGGCGGCCCGGCGGTGTATCACGGCGCGCTCGAACAACGGCCGACGCTCGGCTTCGGCCATCCCGCCGAGACCCGCCATGTAGGCGCCGCGTTGATGCTGGTCGAGCGCACGGTGATTCTGTGGCTGGCCGTGCTGATCGTGCTGGCGTTGCTGAGCGTGCCGTTTCATGGCTGAGCCGATGCGTGGGCGGATGAATGAGCGGATGAACGAGCCGATGCACGAGCGGATCGACGATTCGCCATCGGCGCCACCAGACACGGCAGCCGTCCCGATCGCGCACGGCGGCAATCTGCACGAAGCGGCGGCGCGCTACAGGATCCCGTACCCGCAGTGGCTCGACTTGTCGACCGGCATCAATCCGCACGGCTATCCGGTGCCGCCGGTCCCCGCCGATGTGTGGCGCCGTTTGCCGGACGAAGGCGACGGCTTCGCCGCGCGTGCGGCGCTGTATTACGGCGCGCCCGACGCCGCGCACGTGCTGCCGGTCGCCGGCAGCCAGGCGGCGATTCGCGCGCTGCCGGCGCTGTTGCCGCGCGCAACCGTCGGCATCGCGCCGCTCACGTATGGCGAATATGCGCCGGCGTTCGCGCGCGCCGGCCACGAGGTCGCGCCGCTCGAGGTGCAGCGCGATACGCTGCCCGCCACGCTCACACACGTGGCGATCGTGAACCCAAACAACCCGACCGCCACGCGTCTCGATGCGAGCAGATTGCTGCGCTGGCATGCGCAACTGCGCACGCGCGGCGGCACGCTGCTCGTCGATGAAGCGTTCGCCGATACGTTGCCGGACGCGTCGCTGGCCGCGAGCACGCATCGCGATGGGCTCATCGTACTGCGCTCGCCGGGCAAATTCTTCGGACTGGCCGGCGTACGCGCGGGCTTCGTGCTTGCCGCGCCCGCGTTGCTCACGACGTTGCGCGAAAGCTTGGGCGCCTGGACGGTCAGTGGCCCCGCGCGTCACGCGGTAAGCGCCGCGCTCGCCGATACCGCGTGGCAAGTGCGGATGCGCGCGCGGCTCGCCGATGAAAGCGCGCGGCTCATCGAGCTGTTGCGCTCGTACGGTTTCGTCACGCATGGCACACCGCTTTTCGCATGGACCGACGATGCGCGCGCGGCCGCCTTGCACGAAGCGCTCGCGCAGCGCGGCGTGTGGACGCGGCTGTTTGCGCGCTCGCTCGCGGCGTCATCCGATAGTGTGCGTGTCGGGTTGCCCGGCACCGAGGCCGAGTGGCGCCGCTTCGAACAGCGACTGCAAGAAGCCATGCGCGCCATCGATGCCGCGCCGACGGATTAGCGCGCCTGGCTCCTGGCATTCGCTCGATGCCGCTCGCGCGCCCCCTTCAAACCACGTTACGTCAACCACGCTCGCCTGATGATCCGCTTCGCCGTAAAACCGCACTGCTTGATGCGTCTCCTTGGCGCCGCCGCGCTCGTCATCAGCACGTTGAGCGCGCACGCCGCCATCAGCGTCACCGACGACACGGGCGCGACCGTCACGCTGGCGGCTCCCGCGCAACGGGTGATCAGCCTGGCGCCGCATGTGACCGAGCTGCTCTATGCGGCCGGCGGCGGCGCAAAAATGGTCGGCGCGGTGGCATACAGCGACTACCCGCCACAAGCGCAGCAGTTGCCGCGCGTGGGCGACAACAAGGCGCTCGACCTCGAACGCATCGTCGCGTTGAAACCCGATCTGATCGTCGTATGGCGGCACGGCAATGCGCAGCGTCAGCTCGATCGATTGCGCGAGCTGGGCATCCCGCTCTTTTTCAGCGAACCGCATCGTCTCGACGACATCGCCGTATCGCTGACGAAGCTCGGCCAATTGCTCGGCACGTCGGGCACCGCCGACGCGGCGGCGGCCACGTATCGCGCGGACATCGCGAGTCTGCGTGCGCAGTACGCGAACCGTGCGCCGGTCAGCGTGTTTTATCAGGTATGGGAGCGGCCGTTGATGACGCTCAACCGGGAGCACATGATCAGCGACGTGATCGCGCTATGTGGCGGACGCAATGTGTTCGCCGGGCTGCAGCCGCTGGTGCCGACCGTCTCGACCGAAGCGGTGCTCACCGCCAATCCGCAGGCGATCGTCACCGCCGCGCCGGGCGCGACGCGGCCCGACACGGCGCTGCCGCAACTCGACAGCTGGCGTGCATGGCCAGGCCTCGCGGCCGTCGCGAACCACAACCTGTTCGCGATCGACGGTGATCTGATCAACCGTCCCGCCCCGCGCATCGCGCAAGGCGCGCGGCAGTTGTGCGAGGACCTGGATCTCGCGCGTTCGCGCCGCGAGCATCGGTAGCGTTCGGCGCCCTCACGCGTTCCACCGCACCAGCGCCCACTGCTGCGTGTCGTCGTTGCGCCGCAGCCACACGATCCCCGTCATATCGAGCGACCATTGCAGACAACGCGCGAGCGGCACGTCGAGCACCCACGACGCGATCGCGCGCACCACACCCGCATGCGTTACCACATAGGCGGGCGACAGCTCGCGAGTCCGCGCGAACGCATCGAACCACGCGTGCACGCGCGCGACGAACTGCGCGACGCTCTCGCCGCCGTGCGCGCGCGCATGGTCGAAATTGCCGGCCCATTCGTCGAGCTGCGCGCGATCGATCGCGTCCCAGCGCTGCGATTCCCAGTCGCCGAAATCCATTTCCTTCAGGTTGTCGTCGTGGCTGACCACGCAGCCGAAGTCATTCGCGATCTCGGCCGAGAACGCCGCGCAGCGCGTGAGCGGACTCGATATCAGCACGCGCGGTGCGGGCACCTGCAATGTCGCGAGCCGCAGTGCCAACGCGCTCGACGAGATCTTCGCGTTTTCGGCCAGCGCGACGTCAGCGTGGCCATAACACACGCCCGCATCGAGCGCGACAGCGGGATGACGAATCAGGACGATATCCATGCGAGTCCCACCAAGTAGATGCTCAGTTCGAATATCTGTTGCGCGAAGCCGAGGCAATCGCCGGTATAGCCGCCAAGGCGTCTGACGAAGTAACGGCCCATCGCCAGACGCAGCACGAGCAGCACCGCGCACGCGAGCGCGGCGAAGCGCCAGGCCGGCGCGCCGGGCCCGTTCGGCCACAGCAGCCAAGGCAGACCGAACAGCGCCGCGCACAGCAGCGCGGGCCCGGACAGGCGCTGCGCGACCGGCTTCGCCTTGCCTGCGGCGCGCACGTAGTCGAGCGTAGCCAGATAGCTGATTGCGCACGCGCGGCTCGCGCCGTGCGCCGCAATCATCAGACTTGCGGCGCGCAGCGGCGGCAAAGCCGCCAGCGTTTGCCACTTGATCGCCAACGCGATGACGAGCGCGATGGCCCCGAATGCACCGATGCGCGAGTCGTGCATGATGCGTAATGCATCATCACGCGTATAGGCGCCACCGAACGCATCGACGCAATCGGCGAGACCGTCCTCGTGGAACGCGCCGGTCACGAGCAGCGACGCGGCCATCGACAGCAGCACCGCGACGCCGGCCGGCAACACCCGCAGCGCGGCGAGATAGACGAGTGCGCTAAGGCCGCCCACCAGCACGCCGACGAGCGGAAAATAACGTGCCGCCGCGTTCAGATAGTGCGGCTCGTAGCCCACCCAACGCGGCACCGGCACGCGCGTGAAATACCCGAGCGCCGTAAAGAAATAGCGCAGTTCCGCGAGCGGGTTCATCGGCCGGCCCGGTGCAGGCGAAAGGCGATCGAGCTCATTGCGACGCGCGTGGTCGCGCGCATCACGCGTCGCGCTCCGCGACGCCCGCGGAGTCGAAACTCGCCATCTCGTTGATGAAGGCCACCGCCGCGCGCAGCAACGGCACCGCCAGCGCGGCGCCGGTACCCTCGCCGAGCCGCAGTTCGAGCGACAGCAGCGGCTGTGCGCCGAAATGATCGAGCATGCGGCGATGTCCCGCCTCGTTCGACGCATGCGCGAATACGCAGTACTCGCGCAACGCGGGCGACAACGCGTCGGCAACCAGCAGCGCCGAAGTCGCGATAAAGCCGTCGACGAGAATCACCATGCGGGCTTCGGCAGCGGCAAGATACGCCCCGGCCATCATCGCGATTTCGAAGCCGCCAAAGGTCGCCAGTACATCAAGCGGCGCATGGACATCCGTGTGACGCGCGAGCGCCGCGGCGAGCACGTCGCGCTTTTTCCGGAGGCCGGCGTTGTCGAGACCGGTGCCGCGGCCGACGCATTCGTCGATTGGCACGTCGCACAACCGGCTCATCAGACACGCGGCCGCCGACGTATTCGCGATGCCCATCTCGCCGAAGCCGATCACGTTGGTGCCCAGCGCCGCGTGATGCCGCACCCTCGCCGCGCCGGCCCGCATCGCGGCGAGCGTCTGGTCCTGCGTCATCGCCGCTTCGTGCGCAAAGTTGCGCGTACCAGCGCCAATCGGAATGTCGACGAGTCCAGCGCTGTCAGGCAACGGCGTCGCGATACCCGCGTTGACCACTTCGAGTTCGAGGCCGGCGACGCGGCTCAACGCATTGATCGCCGCGCCGCCCGCGACGAAGTTCGCGACCATCTGCGCCGTCACCGCTTGCGGATACGGGCTCACCCCTTCGGCGGCGATGCCGTGATCGCCGGCGAAGACGATCATCGCCGGCCGTTGCACGGTGGGGTGCGTGGTGCGCTGGATCAGGCCCATCTGCAGCGCGAGCGTTTCGAGCCGGCCGAGGCTGCCGGGCGGCTTCGTGCGCGTATCGATGATCTGTTGCAGCCCGGCGCTCAGCGTTTGATCGAGTGGCGCGACCTCGGGCAAACCGGCCGGACGGGGGAAGAGAGTCATGGACGTGGTCCGAAAAGAGAATGTCGCAGTAGGAGGTCAGCCCGACGTGCTGTCATGGCCGGCCGGCGCTCGATCACGTGTACGCGGCGCGGGAATCAGCGCCTCATGCTCGCCATCGCGAATCAGAATCAGCGGATAGCCGAACGCCTGGCTCGTCAACGCGGGGGTCAGCACGTCGTGCACCGGGCCGGCATGCGCGCCGCCTTCGCCGTCGAGCAACAACGCGTGCGTCGCGAAGCGGCGCGCGAGGTTCAGGTCATGGCAGGAGAACAGCACACTGCGCGCGCTGCTATCGCCCGCCTCGCGCGTCCATCCGACCAGCGCTTCGAGACAGTCGATCTGGTGATGCAGATCGAGATGCGACAACGGTTCGTCGAGCAGCAGCAGCGGCGCGTCCTGACATAGCACCGCCGCGAGCGCGACGCGTTGCCGCTCGCCGCCCGACAGCGACAGCACGTCGCGCGCGGCGAACTGCGCGAGGCCGAGCCGTGCGAGCGCCGCGTGCGCGATCTCGCGATCCTCGTCGCCGTCCCAGCCCCAGTCGCCCAGATGCGGGAAGCGGTTCAACAGCACCACGTCGAACACGTTCGCGCTGAACGCATCGGCCACGCTTTGCGGCATCAACGCGCGACGCCGCGCGAGCGGCACTGGCTGCCAGTCGGCGATCCGCACGCCGTCGAGTTCGACATGCCCGGCCGACGCGCGTGCGAGCCCGGCGAGCGTCGACAGCAGCGTCGTCTTGCCCGCGCCGTTCGGCCCGGCGATGCACCAGACCTCGCCCGCGTTGAAGCTGTGCGTGAACGCGTCGAGCAAGGTGCGCGGGCCGGCGCGCAACGTCAGCTCGTGCACGCTCAGACATGAACGGGATGAACTGTCGCGGCTTCGAATCATCGGCGGCGTCTCAACAGCATCCAGAGAAACACCGGCACGCCGACCAGCGACGTAATCACGCCGACCGGCAATTGCGCGGGCGCGATCGCGGTGCGCGCGATCAGGTCCGCGCCCATCACCGCGACGCCGCCGCCGAGCGCGGCGGCCGGCAACAGCATGCGTTGATCGTTGCCGAACGCGAGCCGCAGCATATGCGGCACGACGAGGCCGACGAAACCGATCGTGCCCGCGGTCGTTACCGCCGCGGCCGCCGCGAGCGACGCCACCAGATAGACGCGCAAACGCAATGGCATCACCGCGACACCGAGCGCCTGCGCGGCGGCGTCGCCGCGTAGCAGCAGGTTCAGACGCGGCGCGGCGGGCACGATCGCGATCAGCGCGAGCGCCAGCGCGATGAGCGCGGTCCACGGCAATGCGCCGCCGTTGAGGTCGCCGGTCAGCCAGAAAAGCATGCCGCGCAGACGGCTGTCGGGAGCGACATTGAGCAGCAGCGTGATCAGTGCGCCCCAGCCCGCCGCGATGACCGCACCGGTCAATAGCAGACGCGGCGACGTATCTTGCGGCTCGCCACGCCATAGCTCGCGACGCGCGAGCCCGAGCACCAGCAGGATAGATACGAACGCGCCGGCAAAGGCGCTCGCATCGACGATCCACCATGCGCCGCCCGCGATCATCGCGGCCAGCGCGAATGTCGCCGCACCGCCGGACACGCCGAGCACATACGGTTCGGCCAGCGGATTGCGCAATAACACTTGCAGCAACGCCCCGGCAAGAGCGAGCAACGCGCCGCATGCGAAACCAGCGAGCGCGCGCGGCAAGCGCAGCGTGCGCACGATTTCGCCCGCCAGATCGTTACTCGCTGCGCCCGCGGACACCCCGCCAAACGCATGCGACGGCGTCAAGGCCGCGACCACACGCGACGGCGCAAGCGGCACGCTGCCGAGCGCGAGCGACGCGACCAGCACCGCCAGCGCGACCATCGCGAGCCCGAGCCAGATCGCGGCCGCGCGCCGCGCGCTCATCGTGCGCACCGGTGCTCGTGTGTGCAACGAAGCGGGCGCGCGGTTCATCGGCATGCGCTCATGCGTTCGCCCGACCCGGCGCGCGCGTCACTGCTGCTGCCAGCCGAGCGTGACATACGCACCGCGCCCCGGCGAGTTATACGAGTAGGCCGTTTCATAGTCCTTGTTCAACAGGTTCTGGATTTGCGCGCTGACGTACCACGCTTTCGTGATGTTGTAGCGCGCGGACAAATTCAACACGCCGTAGCCGCCCAGGTTACCGGTGCTATCGACGCTCGGCCCGCTGACGATCCACTCTCCGCCGACGCGCCATGCGCCGATGCTGCGGTTGATCGTCAGCGCGCCGAAGCGCCGCGCGCGCCGCACGAGGTCGACGTCGTTATCGAGGTCGACGGGGTTTTGCAGCGTCAGCGACGCGCGTACGTCGGTCTTGCCGACATGACCGCTCCACGATCCTTCGAGTCCCTGCACCTTCGCATGGCCGACGTTCTCGGCCAGATAGATGCCGGGGATCGTCTGCACGTAGTCGATCAGATTCGAATAGCGCGTCTGGAATGCACTCAAGCGCATCACGCCGAGCGCATCCGATGCGTACTGCAGCGCGGCTTCCACGGAATGACTGCGTTCGGGCTGGATCGACGGATTACCGCTGATTGGAAAGTACAGATCGTCGAAACTCGGCGCGCGGAACGCATCCGAATAGCTTGCGGTTGCCTTCCAGTGCGACGTGATGTCGAAACCGTAGCCAAGATAGTAACTGTTCGCCCCGCCGAAATCGGAATACTGATCGCGCCGCACGTTCGCCTGGATCTGGCTGCGGCCGAACCGCGCGGTGTAGCCGGCGAACACCGAATCGACATGCCGCTCGGGCGCGGCGAAGGTGTCGGACTCGAGGCTCTGGTCGAGATGTTCGTAGCCCACCTGCAGCTTCTGATGCGCGGCGAACGCGAAATCGTTCTGCCACGTGTACTGGCGATTGTCGGTATCGAAGCGGCCGTTGTAGATGCCGTTGGTATTCGACACGCTGCGATCGTTGCCCTGGGCGACCGTGAAGTGCGTGGTCCACCAGTCGGTCAGCTTGCCGTTCGCGAACACGGACAACTGGCTCACCTTGCTGTACAGGTCGTTCAGATCGGTCGGCACGCCATACGCGTTGTCGTAGCTGTCGTTGCCGTTCGACTGGAAATAGCGCACGCCTGCATCCCAGCGGTCGTTGAACGTGTGACGCAGCGATGCCGAGATGCTCTCGTTCAGATAGCCGTTCGCATTCGGATTCGCGCCCGGCGCCTGGCTCGGATTGATCGACGAGAAGCCATCGTCCTTGGTGCGCGCGAGTGCGATGCTGAAGGTCGTGCGGCCGTCCTGATCGAGCGCGCCGTTGGCGCCCATCGTTTGCGTCTGCGTGTGATAGCTGCCGTAGCCGAGCGAGAAGTCGAAACGTGGCGGATGATCGCCGCCGTTCTTCGTGAACACCTGCACGACGCCGCCGATCGCGCCCGAGCCGTATAACGCGGACACGTTGCCGTTCACCACTTCGACGTGATCGACCTGGTCGAGCGGAATCTGCGCGAGCTGCGCGGCGCCGAGGCTCACCGAATCGACGCGCACGCCGTCGATCAACACCAGCGATTGCGTCGCCGACGCGCCGCGCAAATAGAGGCTCGCGGTCGAGCCGGGGCCGCCGGTGCGCGTGATTTGCGCGCCGGGCGCGAGTTGCAGCAGACCGGGCAGATCGGTCGCGGTGGTGTCCGCGATGTCTTGCTGATCGAACAACGCGGTTTGCGGGATCGCATCGGCGAGCGCTTGCGGCCCGCGGCCCGCGGTCACGACGATGGGCGACAGTGCGGTGACCGGTTGAGCGGCGGGGGGACTCGCGTCGGCGGCCGCGGTTGGCGCAGCGTCGGACGAAGACGAGGGTGACGACGAAGATGCGGACGAAGATGCGGACAACGGTGAAGAAGGCGACGACGAAGTGGCGGCCGGCACGGAGGAGGCCGCAGCCGCGGATTCTGCGCTTTGCGCATGAACGACCAGTGGCAGGCTCGCGAACGCGAGCAACGCCGCGCGGGCGACGGGGGACAGCATCGGATGACATTCCTGTGAGTGGCGTGCGCGGCCCGCTTCCCCGCAGGCCGACGCGTAACGAGACGTCCCCATGCTTGATGTTTTGGCGGGCGACGTGCTCTCCTTCTGGCCGGTATCCGGGCTGCGACGCATCGGTCCGCCTTCCCACGCGTCACGCGCAGTGGCACACTCACAGGCTAAGCTTCGAACCTGCGTTTCAGGACCGACCTGCATGCGCACATGCGGTCGCTTACCGTTGCGGGGGCAGCGCAGGTTCACGCGAACGGTTTTCGAAACCGCGCGTGCCCTGCTTCCCGTTTAACCGCGCGCACGGAAACGCACGCGCGGGCACCAGAGTGCGGCAAGTTTAGGAGCGGCCTCGATGGGCGTCAAGAAAGCCGGCCCGCGCAAAACCGTTCCGTTAAATGCAGGCTATCGTCCGGCGGCGACGTGTTTTTCATCTTATGGTCGGGAAAAAGCGTGCAACAAGCGATGTTGTTACGTCTCGAAACGAGACAATTGTCGGAACGTGTAACATTCCGCGCTAAAATGCGATGTCTTTAGAGGACGCAGCAGATGCTCACCGAACTCGAATCACTCTCCCAGAATATCGGCAAGCTGATTGCGATCAGCCAGCGCCACAACGAAGCGCGGCTCGCGCTCGAAGAGCAGCTCGCACTCGCGCGTGCCAGCGTGCAAACCGCACATGCGGAACTTGCCGAGTTGCGCGAAGAGCGCGACACACTGCAGGCCGAACGCGACGCGCTGTCCGCCAAGATCGACGACGCTCAGGTGCGCCTGAATGCGATTCTCGAAAAATTGCCGCGCGCACGCGCGAGCAGCGAGCCGGATAGCCAACTCGATCTGCTCGAAGCCGCTCAGCCCGAAGGCGAGGAAGCGGAAAGCGACGTGAGCCGCCACGGAGAAAATGCATGACCACCAAGCAGATCGAAGTCTCGATCCTCGATGTCCCCTATCGTCTCGCCTGTTCGCCGGAAACGGAAGGCGCATTGCTCGAAGCCGTCGCGCGCGTCGACGCGGAGATGAAAAAAATCCGTAACGCCAGCAACGTGCGCGGCATGGATCGCATTGCCGTCATGGCAGCGCTGTCGCTGGCATCGGAACTGCTTAAGCTGCAGAGCAGCGTAAGACACGGAGAAGCATTTCCCGCTGAAGAAATCCGGCGTACAATGCAGCAAATGAACGAACAGCTTGGTACTGTGATCCAACAGTACAGCTTGCAGTAAGAGTAGTAATGAGTAGTAGCGCGCTGGTTTCGAACCGGTCGCGCGTTCAACGAAGTGGCTGGAATGCAATACTTGCGCATCACTTTTCTG
>NZ_DASXHN010000493.1:0-22393 GCF_036488505.1 Paraburkholderia sp.
TCGCCGCGGTGCCCGACGAGAGTCCGCTGCTGCATATCGAGAAGCGCGAACTGAAAGCGCTGCGTCGCGCGGACGGGGTCGTCTGGTTCGACTTCGCGACGCTGTGCGGCGGCCCGCGCTCGCAGAACGATTACCTCGAACTGGCGAGCCGCTTTCACGCGGTGATTCTGTCGGACGTGCCGCAGATGTCGGTGCGCATGGCGTCGGAGGCGCGCCGCTTCACGTGGCTGATCGACGTGTTCTATGACCATAAGGTGAAGTTGCTGATGTCGGCCGCGGTGCCGCCGGAGCAACTGTACGTCGACGGTCCGATGGCCAACGAATTCACGCGCACCGTGTCGCGCATCGTCGAGATGCAATCGAAAGAGTATCTCGACGCGCCACGCCGGATCGTCGATACGTCGCTGACGTGAGCCGGCTCGCGTGAGCGCCGCGTCGAGCTACCCAAGCGACGCGGGCAACCGCACGTGATGGATCGCTCACCTGATCAATCAGGCGACGCCTTTTCAAGATTCAGAGTGGTCTGATATTCCGCGCGGGGCTGGATGGCTATCTTTTGTCGTGGTTCCGACAAAGGAGGGAGCATGAAGCCATACAGCGATATCACCGATGAACAATGGCGGCGCGTGGCGCCGCTACTGCCCGAACTGCGTCCGCGCGCGGAATTGCGTGGCCGGCCGCTTGCCAATACCCGCGCGGTACTTAATGGCGTGCTGTGGGTCATGTATAGCGGCGCCACCTGGTCCGCGTTGCCGCGCAAGTACCCGTCGTATCAAACCTGTCATCGCCGCTTCAAGTCGTGGTACGAAGCCGGCGTACTCAAGCATGTCACCCGGCAGTTGCTCGGTGCTTCGAGCGAAGAACTCTGCGGCTTGATGGAGTCGCGCATGCGCACGCATGTGAGTGCGCAACGAAAGCGCGCAGCGGCAAAACGCGGCCGCGTCGTGGTCCGGGTTCCATCGCGCGCGCGCAAGGCGACAACCGCTACGTCGGAGGCTTCATCGCCGTTTGCCTTCGCAGAGTCGCTCAAGCAGGCAGCGTAACCATCCCGAACAGCTCGCTTCAAACAAAGACGGCCGGCGATCCTGATCGCCGGCCGTCTTTTTACGCGTGTTATCCGCTATGTTGCGGGTTTCTTCGTCCGCTCCTGCGCGGCACAACGCGCTACCGTCGCGAAATTATGCGCAACTGCGATGCGGCATGACCAACCGCGCGGCTCGTCACCTGCCACGCCTCGCACGTCATTGCTGTCGAACCCACGTCTGCGACCGGCCCAGCAGCGCCACGCCAATATAGCCGCGCACCACCAGCTTATTGCCGCCGTCTTCGAGATGCATCTTGCATTTGTAGACCTTGCCGTTTTCCGGGTCGAGAATCCGCCCGTGGTCCCACGCGTCGCCATCCCTTTTCATGCTGTCGATGATCGTCATACCGAGAACCGGTTGATCCTTGCGCGCGTCCGTGCATTGGGTGCAGCGGCGATCGGGCTGGTTATTCGCGCCAAGCCCCTTGATCACCTTGCCGCTCAATTCACCGTCACCGCCCTGCGTGATCTGCACGAGCGCCTTGGGCTCGCCGGTCTGATCGTCGATCGTTTGCCATGTGCCGACCGGCGTATCGGCCTGCGCTACTGCGATGACGGCGCTGGCAAGCAGCGCGCAGGCGAGCGCGGCGTGGCGGACGGTGCGCAGCGCGCTTGCGCGGGCACGATAGGCGGGGCGGGCACGGTGGGCGAATTGCGCCATTGTCTTCCTCCTTGATGAGAGACCGCGCGATCGTGGTCGCCCGGCGTTCTGAGCATCGCGGACGGTCTTGCGCCGCTGTCCTTCGATGCGGGACGATGCCGGCGCGGGCGCCGTTTGCATCGTCAGCGCAGGATACGCGAAACTACGCACGCAGTTTGATAAGGGTGCTTCTAATCGGCACGCGCCATTTTTGGAGCCGTCAATGCGACTGGCTGCCGAGCGTGGCATCGACAGGCGGGCAGCCTGATGGACTTTCGGCCAGGGCATCGCGGAGCGCGCCTTCGACTGACAGACCACGGCCATAGCAGCGCCATCTGAAATCCAAAAGCGAGATGCTATCGCTGACAGCAGCCACGGCGACCGCGTGCCCGCGCGCCGATGCACGCCCGCCAGCTCGAACGACGGATCCCGCGTCAATGCGTGGTCGGCCGCGGGGTTTGCAAATTCTTTACGAAGAACCCGAAACTCGCGAAAGTGCGCAATAATGCCCCGTTTGTCATAAAACAAAAACTGTACAAGCAGGAATCACATGGACCAAAAGTCAAAGCTACGAGATATCGCTCTAGCCGCATGCATCGTACTGGGGGCCGTTCAAGGCACGAATGCACAGGCACTGCAGAACAGTGGCGGGAGCACCGCGGTCGTGTCCCAGCCAGGTACGACGGCCGCGTTGCCGGACACATCGCAGGCCGCCCCGGCGAGCCAGACGGAGACCACCGCGCTGACGCCGGATGAAACCCGGCAATCGGCTGCGGGCAACGTCGTCGAACTGCAGCAAATGATCCACGGTTCGGATCTGAGCGAGTTGCGCACCACGTACAACGGCAGCTACGGCGCGAGCCTGCTGTTCTACGGCAAGGAGATGACCTACTACGTCGCGCTATTCCAGCAGAAGAATTTCTGGCGCGTAATCAAGACGCAGGACGCGACGCGCGCCGATCTGATCTACAAGGATTTCGTGCGGCAGACGCTGCAACTGTCGGATGTTGAAATCCGCCGTACGCAACTCGAAGCGCAGAAGGCGTTCACACAGCGCATGATCGCGCTGTCGCAGGATCGCGCGAGCCGCCTGCAGGCCGATCTCGATGTCGCGCGTCAGCAGCAGAGCATCGTCGACAGCGACCAGCAGCAAAAGCATGCCGAGGCGGCGGCGCTGGCGCAGCAGAAGGTGGCCGCGCAGGATCAGTTGCGCGCGTCGCAGCGTCAGGTGCGCTCGCTTCAGCGTCAACTCGAGAGCGGCCTGCCGCTACATTGAACGCGCTGCTGTAAGCAGCGGCGGATCGACCGGGTGAGTGCTTGAAGGTGCCGCCCGGTTCGTCGGCGGTACGCCCCGCGGCGGTTATCCGGTGAGCGTGCGGCGAAGGGGCTCGACGGGTTTGCTGCTTCGCGCGCGGTCGTCCGCGGTTCGGCTACCCATTCGGTATCTTCACGTCGACCTGCGCGCTCGCCGCGCGTCTGCCGTGATTTCGTCACGTGCCCGCTTCTCGCGCCGCCCGACCATTCCTTCCTTTCCTCAGTACCCGCGAAGGCGGCGTGCCACTGCATCGCCGCCACGTTCGCGATATCTCAATCTCACGATTTTTGACGCCGCCGCCGACGCTTCACGGCGTCGTCGTCACGGATCGCCGCGAACGGCTAACGGATCGCGCGTGACCGACTGTGTCGCGAGACGCGACGCGACCAGCGTCACTGCCGCTTGCGGTTCTCCGCCGTGGCTTTGCGTATGCGCGCGCGATGCGGGTCCGCGATGTCGACGGCGATCGGATCGCTGGCAGGGAAGCTTTCCATCAGCGCTTCGTCGAGCCGGGCATCGAGGGTGTCGAGCGGGCCCGGCCGAGTACGCGTGGCCTGGGACGGACGATCGCTTTTGCGGGTCATGACACGCTCCATCGGTAGAGGATGAGTCTGTCATTCAGCATAGTGCATCCGGCGGCCGGCGCGCATCGGCCGCATGGCCTGGCTGCCTCGGCTGGCACCGGTTTGAAAAGCAGCCTGCATCGATTCGTTCTCCGTGTGTCCGCTCAGAGAACCGCACAGAGCGAGCCGTACCGCCAGCCCGCCAATCAATCCTCCGGCCGCGCGCAGCCGGGTACAGCCGCAAACGGATCATCACACGGACCCGCCGCCGGCAGGATCCGAACGACCACTCACCGAAGCACACGACAGCGAATCACATGAACGGGAAAAAACCTGCGCATGCGCGGCGGCTGCTCGCATCGCGCGCCGTGCAAGCCGAACTGGAACATCTGGATTGGGCAACGAAGCAACCGGCGGTGCACATGTTCGACGCCGGTTATTGGCGCCGTCGCGTGCTGGCGGTCAATGGAAGATTTGAACTGACGGAGCAGCAGGTGAGGCAGGTGGAGAAAATCCTCCAGCGGCTCGGCCAGTCCGCTGACTAGCCTTGGCGCCGCCGGCACTGCCTGTTCGCTGTTTGATGAGTGGGCTGATCCGCCGCGTCGTTCGCGGCGTGATTCACGCCGTTATTCGCAATTTATTCGCTGTTGCCGCCAGAGTTGCCGGCACCGCCGTGGTTGCCACCGTGATTGCCGCCGTGATTGCCACCGTCGCCACCGGTGCCGAACAGACGCCGGCGGCGCGTGACGACGACCGGGCCGTCCGACGTGCCGCTGCCGCGCTCCGACGCCGGCCGGTCCGAAGCCGGTGCGCCGTACGATTCGCGCGGCTCGCGCGGTTCACGATGCTCGCGCGAACCGTGCGGCCCGCGTGAGCCGTGCTCGCCATGCGACGTTCGCCCGGCACGCGGCGCCGGACGGGTGCCGGTGTCGAGTTGGATCGTGGAGATCGCGCGCTTGTAGATGCCTTGCAGGCCGACCGGCGTGCGCAGCATCACGAGGTACTGATCGAACGACTCGATGCATCCGGTCAGGCGGATGCCGTTGACCAGATAGATCTCGACGCGCTTTCGTTCCTTGCGCGCGGCGTTCATAAAGTCGTTTTGCGGATGCGATTCTGCTGAAGCCATGGACAGTTCGGATTAGATAGACGGTGATTCGCCGCGATTCTACCCTTTCTGTTCTGTGCGGGGGCGGAACGCGTCGACGGCGCGAGCTTTGTTCACTATAGCGGCTTGTGAGCACATAAGCATCCGATAACGGCGCGCTGTAACCTCGAGTTACGAATCTGCTCGCCAATGGCGTTTTTGTCCTGCCTCTCGAGGCCTGCCCGCGGCGCTGGCGGAAGCGTTAAACAAACAGTTAAAAACGTTCGAGAAAACTCTTGAAGCAGCAGTGGAATAAACAGTCCGTTGCGTGCGTTATGCCCAGTATGGTTACGCCGCACGTCGCGGCGTGCCGCCCGGTTAGCCGGGCATCCCCCAGGAGGCTCACGATGAAAGCATCCCGTTTCTTGTCGGCGGTTTTCGTGCTGCTTGCGCTTGGCTTCGGCACACTCGCGACCAGCGCCTGTACGACGGCTGACAACAGCGCGTCAGGCACGAGCGGTAACAGCAGCGGTGGCGGCTACTAAGCGCGCAACCAGGCTTTGAACACCGGGTGACATTCGAAGCGGAAGTGATTGCGTGGCTCCCGCAGCTGCGTCGCTATGCGCGCGCGCTGACGGGCGATCACGCCTGGGCCGACGACCTCGTGCAGGATACGGCGGAGCGTGCGCTTGCGCGCTGGTCGGCGTTCCGGCCGAACAGCAATCTGCGTGCGTGGCTGCTGACCATCCTGCGGCATCTGTATATCGACCAGCTGCGCGGGCGCCGCGAGATCGCCGTCGACGACGAAAGCGCACCGTGGCGCAACCTCGAGGCGCCACGCGGCGACGTCGACGGTCTGGTGCTGCGCGATGTGCAGCGCGCGCTGTATTGCCTGCCGCTCGAACAGCGCGAAGTGCTGCTGCTCGTGTGCGTCGAGGAACTCTCGTATCAGGAGGCGTCGAGCGCGCTGGGCGTGCCGATCGGCACGGTGATGTCGCGGCTCTCGCGGGCCCGCGAGCATATGCGCGTGCTGCTGGGCGAGGGGCCGCAGGAGCCGCTGCGGGGAGAGAACGCGGGGACCGCGGGGGCGGCCTCGAAGGTCGCCCCGCTGAAAGTGGTGAGAAACCGATGATGAACAACGACGACTACGACTCCGGCTTGCCCGAAGGGCTCGATCTGCGAGCGCTGTCGGCGTATGTCGACGGTGAATTGCCGCACGCGCAGCGCGCCGAGGTCGAAGCGCAACTCGACGCGCATCCGCAGGCTGCCGCGCGGGTGGCAGCTTGGCGCGCGCAGGCGGCGGCGCTGCGCGCGCTGTGCGGCGCGCCGCGTCGCGACGGGCACAACGCCGGCGCAGCACGTGAAGCCCATGAAGCACGCGAAGCGCAGGCAGGTCACGATGCGCACGGCGGCCGGAGCGCCGCCGATACCGGCGAGCGCGAGCGGAGCGCGCCACACGCGCCAGCGGACGAACCGGCGTTCATCATCGTGCGCCGCGCGCGGCCGTGGTGGCAGCGCGCCGGGCTCGCCGCCTGCTGGCTCGCTGCCGGCGCGGGGCTCGCGCTGGCGCTCGGCCCGCTCGCGCCGCGTCTGACGGGCGGCGCGTGGGATGGCGCATGGCGCCGCACAGGCAGCCAGCCGGCCGGCTTCGCGCAGCGCGCCGATATCGCGTACGCCGTCTACTCGCCGGAGCAGCGTCATCCGGTGGAAGTCGCCGCGAGCGAGGAGGCGCATCTGGTCGCGTGGCTGTCGAAGCGGCTGAACCGGCCGCTGTCGGTGCCGTCGTTGCAGGAGTATGGTTACTCGCTGGTGGGCGGGCGGCTGTTGCCCGGCGAAGCGGGGCCGGCCGCGCAGTTCATGTACGAAAACCGGGCCGGTGCGCGTCTCACGCTCTACGTGACCGGCATGTCGCGCGACGAAACCGCGTTCCGGCTGTTCCGCGACGGCAGTCGCCGCACCTTTTACTGGATCAACAACGGGATGGGCTATGCGCTGTCCGGCGCGATTGCCGAGGACAAGCTGCGCACGATGGCGATCGACGTATGCAGCGAACTGGGCGGCAAACCGGAGAAGTGGCATGACGAGACCGGCGGCAGCGGCGGCAGCGGCGGGTAGCGCGGCGCGCGCACCGCAGTCCCATTGATGCCCGCTACCGGCCTGCAGGCCGCGCCGGCGACGCTGATGCAATAGCGCGGCGAGCCGCCGCGTTGCGTGAACCGGGTGCGCCCGCCTCCGTCAAGGAGACCCATTGTCCCCAACCCTGCCGCCGAAGCTTTCCGCCGCGCAGTTCGAGCGCGCGCTGGCCGAGTGGCGCGCGGTGCTCGGCGCTTCGCACGTCGTCACATCCGGCGCTGGCCTCGCCGCCTACCTCGATCCGTTCGCGCCCGGCGAACGCGGCGCGTTTGCCGCGAGCGCGGCGTTGCTGCCCGCGTCGGTCGACGAGATCCGCGCGCTGTTGCGCATCGCCAATCAATACCGTATCCCGCTGTGGACCGTGTCGACCGGACGCAATTTCGCGTATGGCGGCGCGGCGCCGCGCCTTGCCGGCTCGGTCGTGCTCGATCTGCAGCGGATGAACCGCATCCTCGAAGTCAACGAAACGCTCGCGTATGCGCTGGTCGAGCCGGGCGTCAGCTATTTCGATCTGTACGCGCATCTGCGCGACAAGGGTTACAAGCTATGGATCGATCCGCCCGCGGCCGGCTGGGGCAGCGTGGTCGGCAACACGCTCGAGCGCGGCTTCGGCTATACCGACTACGGCGACCACGCGGGCGCGCAATGCGGGATGGAAGTGGTGCTCGCCAATGGCGACGTGCTGCGCACCGGCATGGGCGGCGTCGAGATCGGCACCGCGTGGCAGCTGTATCAGCCGGGCTACGGCCCGTCGTTCGATGCGCTGTTCATGCAGTCGAACTACGGCGTGGTCACCAAGCTCGGCGTATGGCTGATGCCGGCGCCGCCCGCCTATCTGCTCGGCGAAATCCAGTTCCGGCACGAGGCCGACCTCGAAGCGATTGTCGAGATCCTGCGGCCGCTGCGGCTCGACGGCACGATCCGCAATCACGCGGTGATCGAGGGGGGCTTGCGCCGCGCGGCCGGCCTGTCGGCGCGCCGGCAGTGGTACGACGGCGACGGCGCGATGCCCGAGAGCGCGGTGGCCGCGATGCTCGACAAGCTCGGGGTCGGGCGTTGGAACCTGCATTTCGCGCTATATGGCACGCCGGACGTCATCGACGCGCGCTATGCACTGATGGAGCGCGCGTTCGGGCGGGTGCCGCAGTCGCGGCTGATGGCGGCGCGTTACGCGGGCGACGCGCAGCCCACCGGCGGCGGCGATCGCAATATGGCCGGCATTCCCGCGATGACCGCGTTTCGGATGCTCGACTGGCGCTGCGGCGCCGGCGCGCACGTCGATTTCGCGCCGATCTGTCCGGCTACCGGACGCGACGCGCTGCGGCAATACACGATGGTGAAGGCGCGCGCGGCGGAATACGGCTTCGATTACTACGGCGGCTTCACGGCAGGCGAGCGTCATCTGCATCACATCTTCGCGGCCATTTTCGATCGCGACGACCCGATTCAGGTCGAACAGGCCGGCCAGTTGCTGCGCTCGCTGATGAGCGACGCGCGCGCGGCCGGGTATGGCGAATATCGCGCGCATCTCGCGTATATGGACTTCGCCGCCGCGCAATACAGCTTCAACGATGGCGCGTTGCTGCGGCTATCGGAAACGATCAAGGACGCGCTCGATCCGAACGGCATTCTCGCGCCGGGCAAGCAGGGGATCTGGCCGGCCGCGTGGCGCGACCGGCGAGGGTACACGTGAGGTGAGCGCGTGCGTGTGCCGGCTTCGACGCGAGCCGGATTAATGCGCGAGCCAACGTATGACGGCAAATTCACGACCCAGACTCGCAACCCGGACTCAAAACCGACCGACAGTACCCAACACCATGGACCGGCGCACTTTCATGCTCACAGGCGCGTGGCTATCGACGGCCGCGGGCAACGCATGGCCGTGGCTCGCGCGGGCCGCCGCAGGAGCCGGCGAAGCACGCGCGTTCGCGATCGTCGACTCGACGCTGAGTTGCGGCGCGTCATTCGCGCGCTATGCGGCGCAATGGCGATTACCAACCTTCGAAGCCGGCGATGACATCGGTGCGCTCTGGTTCTCGACACTCGCGCCGCTGCTCGACGATCGCGTAGTAGCGCGCGCCGCGCCGTCACTGATCGGCTTCACGCGCCCGGCCGATTACTTCATCCTGCGCCATCTCGCGATCCCCACCGGACGCTTCGACGAGCACAGCCACGAACAGCGCGCGGGCTCGCGCGCGCAGCCGGCGTACGTGGCCTTCGCGCTGATGCCGCGCGTGCCGCCTCGCGCATGACGCGACGCGACGCCCACCGCAGCACCCCACGACCGCCTCCCGTCAGCCCCGTCAGCCCCACTAGAACTTATACGACTTGTTGTCCGGATCGAAGGTCGCATCGTCGAAGCTCTTCGGCGTGATGTTTTCGAATACGATGCGCTCGAACAGCTTGCCGTCGTTGTCATAAGACTCGACGCTGCGGAAGAACGGATGCCGCAAATCCAGCCCCAGCGTTTCCTTTTTCGCGTAGAACTGCGGCTGTCCGGTCGGCGTTTCGAACGTGAACGCGACGACGCGCACGCCGTCGATGGTTTTCACGCCGATCCGGGTCGAACGCGGCAGGCCGCTCTCGGCGTACTTCTTGCCTTCGCTCAGGTACTGATCGGCGATGTACTGGGTGCCGAGATCGCGCACGTCGTGATTCGACTGCGAGCGCGCGAGCGCGCCCGTCAGCGAGGTCCACAGCGGCATCACGTTCATGATGCCGCCGAGGTGACCATAGAGCTCGTCGCTGCGCTTGGACTCGTCGTAGATGATTTCCTGACCCGCGTGCGCGCCGTCGGGCAGCCACTTCGCGTAGATCCGCAGCGGATCGTGCGCGATCCTCACCAGCATGTGATCGGGCTTGTCGGGCCACTGGCCGTGAATGCGCTCCGAGCGCGACATCGTGAGCTCGTACGACGGGTAGTCGTTCGGGCCTTCCTTGATGTAGCGCGGCAACGTAAGCGGATCGAGCGACTGGAATAGCTGGACCAGTTGCGCGTCGTCGAGCTGTTCCAATGCGCCGCTTTGCTGCGCGGCGCGCAGCCATTTGACCTGCTGGTCCAGCGTGAGCTTGCCGACTTGCGCGGCTGCCGTGACCGGTGGCGCGGGGGGCGGCTTGACTGCGCTCGCGGAGTCGAGCGGCGGCGGTTTGTCGTCGTTCTGCGCGAACGCGGCGGGTGCGCACAGGAGCGCCGCGCTCGCGAGCAGCGCGGCGCCCGCCTCACGCATCCAAATCCACCGGCGCTGCGAGTCACCCGATATGCGATGCTTCATAAGCCTTCCTCCAGAAAAGCGGCGTGGCCAATGATGATCAAACGCACTGGCGCAAACCGTATTCCAGTCAGGCCGACTTCTGCTTCGCGAGTTCCTCGTCGCGCAACGCGCGGCGCAGGATTTTGCCGACATTGGTTTGCGGCAGCTCGTCGCGAAACTCGACGAGCTTCGGCACCTTGTAGCCGGTCAGATTCTTGCGGCAGTGCGCGATCACCTGTTCGGCGGTGAGAGCCGGATTGCGTCGCACGATAAATACCTTCACGCGCTCGCCCTGCGCCGGATCGGGCACGCCGATCGCCGCGACTTCGCGCACGTCCGGATGCGCGGCGATCACATCCTCGATTTCATTCGGATAGACGTTAAAGCCCGACACGAGAATCATGTCCTTCTTGCGATCGATCAGCCGGATAAAACCGCGCGAATCCATGATGCCGATATCGCCGGTCGCAAACCAGCCATCCGGGTCGATCGCCTTCGCGGTTTCGTCGGGCCGATTCCAATAGCCTTTCATCACCTGGGGGCCCTTCACGCAAAGCTCACCCGCCTCGCCGATGTTCGCCCAGCTGCCGTCATCCTTTCTGAAGCGCACCTGGGTGGACGGCGCGGGCACGCCGATCGAGCCCTCGAAGTCGCGCGGATGGGTCACGTCGACCGGATTCATCGAGACGATCGGCGAGCACTCGGTGAGACCGTAGCCTTCGAGGATCGGCTGGCCGGTCACCGCCTTGAAGCGAGCGGCGACCGCTTGTTGCGTGGCCATCCCGCCGGCCATCGCCAGCTTCAGGCTCGAGAAGTCGCGCGCGCGAAACTCGTCGTTGTCGAGAAACGCGTTGTACAGCGTATTCACCGCGGTCATCGCGGTGAATCTTTCGTGACGGATGATCATCATCACGCGCTTCACGTCGCGCGGGTTGGCGATCAGGATATTGCGCCCGCCGAGCCCCATGAAGATCAGCGCGTTCACCGTCAGCGAGTAGATGTGATAAAGCGGCAGCGGTGTGAGCACCGTTTCGCCTTCGCCGGAAAGCTGGCCGGCGGCCCACACCTTCGCCTGCAGCAGATTGGCGACGATATTGCGATGCGTGAGCATCGCGCCTTTCGCGACGCCGGTGGTGCCACCCGTGTATTGCAGAAACGCGATGTCGTCATGACGCGCGCGCACCGGCTTCAATGAGCGCGCGTAGCCAATCGACAGCGCCCTCAGTAGCGGCACCGCGTGCGGCAGCTGGTAGGCGGGCACGATCTTTTTCACGTGACGCAGCACGAAATTGAGTAGACGTCCCTTCGGATTCAGCCCGTTGGCGAGCAGATCGCCGAGACCGGTCACGATCACATTGCGTACCTTGGTGCCCGGCAGAGCGTCTTCGAGCGTCTTCGCGAAATTTTCGAATACGACGATCGTGCGCGCGCCGCTGTCCTTCAACTGATGGGCGAGCTCGCGCGCCGTGTAGAGCGGATTCACGTTGACCACCACGCCACCCGCCTTGATCGCGCCGAACAGCGCGACCGGATACTGGAACGTGTTCGGCAGCATGATCGCGACGCGTTCGCCGGGCTCCACGCCGATGCTTTGCAAATACGCGGCAAACGCGTTTGCCTTGCGGCCCAGCTCGCCGTACGTGAGGCTCGCGCCGACGCTCACATAGGCGACGCGCTCGCGGAACAGCGCGATGCATTCGTCGAAGAACTGGCCGATCGATTCGTATTGCGTGACGTCGATTTCACGCGGCACGCCGGCGGGGTACGACGCATACCAGATGCCGTCGGTGTTCGGCGCGGCGCGTGTGGCCGGGCCGGGAGCATGCGTGCTGGTATCGCTGGCCGGCTGCGGCGGCGCCTGGTTGGGCTGGTTCATCAGTGGTCTCCTTCAAGCGATAGCTTTCTCTGTGTGGATCTCGCGTGGGAGCGCACGGCGGCACACATTCGCGCCTGCCGCGCTAGCGCTCCAGACTCGCGACCACGCGCTGGCCGCCCGCCGCGCAGATCGACATCAGCCCCCGCGCGGTGCCGGGCGGTTCATCCAGTTGTGCGAGCATTTTCGCCGGACTCGCGACGATGCGCCTGCCGGTCGCCGCGCACGGATGGCCGGCCGCGAGCGACCCGCCGTTGACGGTCAGTTTCGCGCGGTCGATTGCGCCGGGCGGCCCGGGCAAGCCGAGCCGCGCGCGGCAATATTCGTCATCCTGCCACGCCGCGAGCGTGCATGGCACCTGGGCCGCGAACCCAATGAGCCAGCAGCGCGATGCGGGTGGAGTGGCCCGGTCTCATTGCAGCCGCCATTGCATGCGCGCGCGCAAATGGGGCTTTTCACCGGCGCTGTCGCGCACCTCCAGATCGCGCTCGATCAGCGACGGCGACGCGCTCCACAACGACGCCTCGCCCGGCAGCGGTATCGGCAGCTTGAATTCGGCGGCGACGCTTGCTTCGGCGAGCGGCTTCGGCGGCTGCAGCGCCGACGCAGCGCGCGCAAGCGTCCACATCCCATGTGCGATCGCGCGCGGAAAGCCGAACGCTTTCGCCGACAACGCGCTCAGGTGAATCGGGTTGTAATCGCCGGACACGCTCGCGTAATCGCGACCCAGCTGCGGCGCGAGCTGCCAGCGCGCGATGCGTTGCAGCGCGTCGGCGCCAGGCACGAGCGCGAGCGGTTGCAGCGGGTTGCCGATCGCGGGCACCGCGCGTTTCAGGTACACGCTGTCGCCGTCCCACACCGCTTCGCCGCGCCGGTAGATGCGCGTATGCACGACGAACGCCTGGCCCTTGTGGTGACGCAGCAGCGCGCCGAATTCGACTTCGACGCGCAACAGATCCTTGTACCCGAGCGGCCGGCGCAGGCGTACGTGATTCGCGATATGCACGAGCCCGAGCGCGGGCCATGGAAACGCCGGGTCGGTCAGCATCAGCAGATGCAGTGGAAACGCGAGCAGGTGCGGATAGGTGAGCGGCACCCCATGCTCGGGGATAAAGCCGCACACGCGCGCATAGCGCCATATCGGGCCGGGCTCGAGCACGACGGTGGGGCGCACGAGCCGCAAAGCGGGCAGCGCGCTGTCGCGCCCGCGCTTGATGACGCCGGACAGCGCGCGCGCATACAGCTTCGCCGGCGCGGGCAGCGTGTCGACGACGACGGTTTTCGGCCGCGCGCCGTCGCCGCCCGGCCGAGGCGCGGCATGATGGCCGCCGAACGGATCACGCGGTTCGTTCATGCCCATCGTTACGCTCCGGTCAGGCATTGACCGCACACCCGCACGGTCTGGCCGGTCACGGCCGCCGAGCCCGGATGCGCGAGCCAGGCGATCGTCTGCGCGACAGCGACCGGCTGGCCGCCCTGGCGCATCGCGTTGATGCGGCGGCTGGCCTCGCGGATCGCGAGCGGAATTTTCGCGGTCATTTCAGGTAGGCGTCGTTCATGTGGGTGGTTGCTCCCGCTGGACTGCGCGGCCGTGGCAGGTGTGCGTCGACGGTGTTCGGCACGATGCGTCCTCGTAGCAACCTGCGGGACGTTCCATTTTGAGAATCCCGAGCGTGTGTCAGTGTGCCTTGAGTTACATGTATCGGGTGATTTTGCCGCGCTGCCCCGTGAGTTTTGTGTGCGCTGGCGCCCGACTCCGAAGCGCTCGGGGGCCGCACGCGCGCCGTCATCAAAGCACAAGCTCACGCGCCTTCTCAAGCGCCTCGTTGCGTTTGCGCAGACCGGCCAGCATGTCTCTGCATGGCGCGCGAACTGTCATGTCGCGCGGCAAATAAAAAGGCCGTTCCGAATCGATCGGAACGGCCTTTCATTGCGCGGCCCATTCAGTTCGAACGCTCGAAGCCTTTTTTCAACGGCTTCACGCGCGCGGTCAAAGCACCTTCCGCGGCGCTCAGACCTGGCCGCCGACCGCGCCGCCCGGATGCGCGGCGCCCACTTCGCGCGCGGACTGCGTCATATCGATACCGCGGCGCTCGCGGCTAAACGGAATCAGCACGCAGATCGCGACTGCGACGATGCCGATCACGACCGCCATCACGAGCGCGTAGTTGTTGCCGTGGATCTCGGCGATTTTCGCTTGCAGCGGGCCGTTGACCGACGCGATCAGATTGCCGAGCTGATACACGAGACCCGGGAAGGTCGCGCGGATTTCATCGGGCGAGATTTCGTTCAGATGCACTGGAATCACACCCCATGCACCCTGCACCGAAATCTGCATCAGGAACGCGCCGAGCGCGAGCAGCACCGGCGTGCTCGAGAATGCCCACAGCGGCAGCACCGGCAGCGCGATCAACGCGGCGATGAAAATCGCCCGTTTGCGGCCGATCTTCTCCGACGCCCAGCCGAAGAACAGGCCGCCGATGATCGCGCCGATATTCAGCGTGATCGTGATCCACGACACCGTGTGCGCGTCGAACTTGTGCTGCACGCGCAGGAAGGTCGGATACAGATCCTGCGAGCCGTGCGAGAAGAAGTTGAACGCGGTCATCAGGATGATCGCGTAGATCGACAGGCCGACGTTCCGCTTGAGCGTCGCGACGAGGCCCGGACGCGCCTTCTTCTCGAGCGTCTTGAATGCGGGCGATTCCGGCACGTGCGCGCGGATATACAGCACTAGCAGCGCGGGCAGCACGCCGACGAAGAACATGCCGCGCCAGCCGATGTATTGATAGAACAGGCCGAACACGATCGACGCGAGCAGGTAGCCGCTCGGGTAGCCTGCCTGCAGCAGACCGGAGACGATGCCGCGCGATTTCGGCGGCACGGTCTCCATCGTCAGCGCGCCGCCCACGCCCCATTCGCCGCCCATCGCGATCCCGAACAGCGCACGCAGGATCAGCAGCGTCATCAGGTTCGGCGACAGACCGGACAGCAGTTCGAGCAGCGAGAAACACGCGATGTTGACCATCAGCGTCGGACGGCGGCCGTATTTGTCGGCCAGCCAACCGAACAGCAATGCGCCGAGCGGACGCATCATCAGCGTGAGCATGATCGCGACCGCCACGGACGGGATGTCCGTGTTGAACTCCTGCGCGATATCTTTCAATACGAACACCATCAGAAAGAAATCGAAGGCGTCGAGGGTCCAGCCCAGATAGGCGGCGATCGTGACGTTTCTCTGTTCCCGTGTCCAGCTCATTGATTGTTCTCCCGAGTCTGCAGAAATCCGCGTTTGACGGCGGACGGCTCTGTCGTTGCTGCGCCCTATGGGGGGCGCTTCGGGGCGAGTGTACGCCGAGCGTTAAGCGCTTGCATGATTGAACCCGCTTTTATCGGTGTTAATCCTGGCAGCACTTTTCGTGCTGCATCCGCAGTGCAGGCTTAATGTTGGCTTGCTGTAATGTTCATGTTGAAAACCTACGAATCCTGATTGCTGTTTGTAATGCCTCGATCGCTCGGCTGAGCGCATTTTCGGTCTCCGCTCACGCGCTTTCTGTTTGCGTCGCCGGTTGCGATGTCGATCGTTCGAATGCAAGCAGGCAAGCGGCATGCCCGTTGCTGGTTTCGCGACGCCATTCACGCTACGCTTGCCGTATGCCGACTCCCGCCCTATCCGTGCCGCCATCGCCTTCGTTGCTCGACGAGACACTGAGGGTGGTGGCGCGCCGCTATCGCGTGCCGGCGCACGTGAGCGCGTCCGCGGCAACGCTGCAAGCGAGTCCCGCGACGGCGCTCGTGCTGGCGATCGAACAGGCGCGCGCGGCCGTGGCTCGCGGTGACGCACCGGCCCCGGCAATCCGCGATGCGTTTATCGACGCGCTTGCGCGGATGATTCGCGAGGCGCTGCGCGACGAATCCGCGGACCCGGTCTTTCAGGCGATGCTGCTGCGCCATCGCACCGCCGTGATACGCGAGTATGCATCGCTGGCCGCGCATGCCGAGCGGGATCGCCGCCTGATTCATGCGACCGTCAATGCGATCGCACATCCGGCCAAACAGCAGCGCGCGCGATCGGAGCCGCAACGTGACGCGTTGGCGCGGCTGCATGCATGTGCGTCGTCCGAAGCGTGGTCCGCGCTTGACGATGCCGTGCGGCAGTTCATCGACACGCCGGAGATCGCGGACCCATTGCCGCTGCAGCGCGGGCTCGCGCAGTTGCTGGAGAACCCCGCATTGCAACGCTTGCGACGCCTCGATGCACTGGCCTGCGATGAGCGCGTGCGTCATTACCAGTCGCTGTGGGATCGTCAGGGCCCGCGCCCGGGCAGTTCGCTCGCCTTGGCGCGCGGCTTGAGCGCGAAGCAGCGGGGCGCCGCCGTCGAAGCATTGGCGAGCCGCGCGCTCGACACACTGGCACGGCACCTGAACGACGCCGAGCGCGCGTTCGCTTCATACCGGGTCGTGAACTCGATGCGCGTGCCCGCGTCGATTCCCGCGAGCCACGAACGCGCGAAGACCGAATGGGACGTGGTGCTGCTCCGGCAGGCAAAAACGCCGGATCAGAGCGCGGCGTGGGACGTCTGCCTGCTGGTCGAAGCGAAGGCTTCCGCCGATTCCGCCACCACCGATTTTCCGCGGCTATTGCGCGGCCTCGAACTGCTCGCGCATGCCGGCCACGACACCGTTTATCCGTTTCGCACGCAACAGGGAACGGTGTATCTGAACGGCGCTTCGCTGCGCGCGCTGCGCACCGATGACGCCAGTCTCGCGAGAACCGTGCTCTATTGCAGCGATGCGGGTGCCGAAGCGGCGCCGCGTGTGCTCAGTGCGGCGAGCCGGATGCAGCTGTTGTCGGCGCTGGCCAGTCTGCAATTCGCCGGTGCGCTCGTCGACGGACGCGAGCCCGCCGCGATCGACCTCGAGCCTGTCTGGCATCAGTTGCTGGCATCGCCAAGGTGGCGCCCCGTGCTGAACCAGTACGCGACGCTGCGCCAGGTGCGCGAGCTGATGGTGCACGCGCAAGACCTTCAGGCGGCGGTCGCCATTGCGGCGGGCAATGGCTGACAACGGTCGATCGCGGCGGGCACCGATCGGGCACCGCGTGCCCGCACGCCGGTTTGGCCCGGCCGTCACGTCGACCGCGTTGACCGGTGCACTGGCCGCAGCACTCGCCGCATCAGAACCGTTCGGCTATGTGTTTGAACGGATAGTCCGGCGCCAGATAGCCATCCGGCTTCTGCCGCTTCGGCAGCGTCACTTTCCTGCGCGGCATCGCCTGATACGGAATTCTGCTCAGCATGTCGCTGAGGATATTGAGCCGCGCGCGCCGCTTGTCGTCCGAATTGGCGACGTGCCACGCAGCAAACTCGGTGTCGGACGCCTCGAACATCGCGTCGCGGGCACGCGAGTAGTCGTACCAGCGGCTGTACGACTTCAGGTCCATGTCGGTCAGTTTCCACGTTTTGCGCCCGTCATGGATGCGCTCGTTGAGCCGGCGTGTCTGTTCGTCGGCGCTGACTTCGAGCCAGTATTTGAGCAGGATGATGCCGGAGTCGACGATCGCCCGTTCGACTAGCGGCACCGCCTCGAAAAAGGCTTTCACTTCCGCGTCCGAGCAAAAGCCCATCACGCGCTCGACGCCCGCGCGGTTGTACCAGCTGCGATCGAAGATCACCACTTCGCCGGCGGCCGGCAGGTGCGGCATATAGCGTTGCAGATACATCTGGCTCTTTTCGCGCTCGCTGGGTGCGGGCAACGCTACGACGCGGAACACGCGCGGACTCACGCGCTCGGTCATCGCCTTGATCGTGCCGCCTTTGCCCGCGCCGTCGCGTCCTTCGAAGACGATGCAGATCTTGCTGCCCGTTTGCACGACCCATTCCTGTAGCTTGACCAGTTCGACATGCAGATCGAACAGCGCGTTGCGGTACGCCTTCGGCGACAAGGACCGGTCTTTCACGGGCACGTCGCTGTCCAACGTCGTCTTGGCCATGGTCCTGTCTCCTCGCGCGCGATCGTGCGCCCGATTGCCTGATCACGTGCTTGATCACATGCGTCATCACGTGCGCCGTTGCCGGGCGCCCGTTCCATAAGTTACGACGCGGCGTGCGGCAAGGCCATACGACCTTGGTCCAATATCGGCTCCGCACCCGTGCGTACGCATGCGTGCCGATGTGTCGCGCGCCCGCGGTTGTAAGACCAAGGTCCGATTGCCCGGCTGGCTCGCCGTGACATCATGTAACCGGAAGCCTTGCCGTCCGGCACACGCGCGTGACGCGCAGCTGAGCATGCACCTGAACGCCGAAGGTTGCGGCGTCCCGATGTGCGGCTAGCGTTATGCGGTGTGCGGCTGGAGACAGCCACCGGCGAGTCGCGTGATAAACAGAACGGAGGTCGATCGTGAAAAGAAGGGACTTTGTACAAACGCTGACATTGTCGACCCTTGCCGCGAGTCTCGCGCTGGCGGGCTGCACGACGACTACGGGAAGCGGCGAAAGCGCGGCCACCGACGCGTCGAAGCGGCAGCAGATCGATGCGGCGGTCGACGGCACGCTGTCCAAACTGTTCAGCACGGTGCAGGGCTCGAAAGAACTGGTGTCGAAGGCTCAAGGGGTGCTGGTCTTTCCGTCGGTCAAGAAAGCCGCGTTCATTGTCGGCGCCAACTATGGTGAAGGGGCGTTGCGTATCAATGGCATGACAACCGGTTACTACAGTACCGCCGCCGCGTCATTCGGATTTCAGGCGGGCGTGCAGTCGACCGCGGTCATCTTCCTGTTCATGACGCACGATGCGCTCGAGGAGTTCCGCAGTGCGAAGGGCTGGTCGGTGGGCGGCGATGCGTCGGTTTCCGTCGCGAAAGTCGGCGCGAACGGCGCGCTCGATACCACAACCCTCAACTCGCAGGTCGTCGCGATCGTCATGACCAATGCGGGTTTGATGGCGGACCTGTCGCTCGCCGGCACCAAGGTGACGAAGCTCGATCTGTAGCGCGTTGGGTGTGCGTCCTTGATGGGGGATGCGCGGTACGAGGGCAACGGATCGGGACAACCGGCACTGTGCATGTTCGTGCGAACCGTCATCGCATCAGAGCCACGTCGTGCGCGCGGCCGCGCGTATCGGATGGGTGCGAAGCACAGGTTTTCCGCGCGACGCGTTGGCATGTGCGCGCATTGCGCCTTTTTCATGCGGTGCCCGTTGCGCCGCGTCACGCCGGTAACGAGGCGGCTGTACTCGGCGTTCTACAACCGTTCGCGGCCGGTGGGGGCGATAATCGACGTCGATTAATGCCGAATGAATTTACGATTGCCACGCGAGAATTGATCCTTCGGGTTTAAAAAGCGTTGTATCCGTTTACAACCAAAAAATCAAAGCGTCCGAAAGAATCGCATATCTCCCGTCAAAACGGACAAACGGCATCGGCTGGCGGAAAATGCATAAAATTTTTTCGCGGAAAGCCGAATAGTTCCGGAAGAAAATACGTCCTGCAGACGGTAATTGATTTCCCATCGCCTATACTGCCTATCTGTAAGAGCCGCAAAAAAATATGCCTCAGCCTTACCCACTTCGATCCTGAGATAAGGACGTCGCGGTTGTGCAAAGCCGTTGGTACCGACGCGGAGATACCGATGCTCAATCTGATCGTGCACGGCAGAAATCTGGCAATTGGCGTGGCGGGCGTATTAACGGCGTTATATGCGCAGGAACGCCAACTCAAGGATTTTTCTCCGGCCCCGGATACTCGCCGTATCAATCATCCCCCGATTCACGAATACGGCATTTCCGGTTCAATGCCTTTCTGGCATTTTCCCTCGCGGTTGCCTTGCGATGACGCCGGCCTGGCGGACAGACGGGCGCCCACTGACGACGAGCCGGCCATGTCGCTACCCGCGTGGCGCCGTTATGCCGACGCATGCGCGTCATGGCTGCACCCGGCGCACGCGCGCAGCGCTCGCCGCATGCTCGATGTCAGAACGCCGCTAGCGCAGACACTTGAACTGTTGCCGGTCTCGATCATCACCGTCGATCAGCGCGACCAGATCGTTTTCGCCAACGCGCGTGCGGCAAAACTGTTCGGGTATACCAGCGACGAACTGGTGGGCGCATCGGCCGGCGTGCTGTTTCCGATTCATGGCGGCGGCGCTGGCAATCCGCCGGGCGATGAGCGCGGCGCGGCGAGAAAAAGCCCAGGCGGCGCGGCTACCCAGAGTCTGCTCGCGCGGCGGCGCGACGGCGTGAGCTTTTCCGCCGACACAGAAACGACGCAATGCCGGGTCTTCGATCAGGTACTGCGAATCACCGCGATCTCGGCGTGCAGCACCGCTGCCGAGACGGACCGCAATTCGAGAGACCTCGTGCATCTGGCGCGCGCGTCGTCGTTGGGCGAACTCGCCGGCTCGCTCGCGCATGAGTTGAAGCAGCCGCTCACCGCGATCCTGTTCAACGCGCAGGCAGCGAAGAAATTCCTCGATTCCGACAAGGCGAATATGGCCGAGCTTCGCGAAGCGCTCGACGATATCGTCGCCGACAATTGCCGCGCGAACGACGTGCTGCAGAAGATTCGCGCATTGGTGCGCAAGGGCGACATCGACTTGCAACTGCTCGACGTCGGCAGCGTCGTGCGCGACATCGGGCTGCTCGTGCATAGCGATGCGTTGACGCGCGGCGTGCGCACGAGCTTCGATATCGCCGAAAACCTGGCGCTGGTGTGCGGCGACAAGGTGCAGCTTCAGCAGGTGGTCCTCAATCTGTTGCTGAACGCGTTCGATGCGCTGAAGGATTGCGATCCGGCCGACCGCGTCGTCGAGACCAGCGTGCACGAAGACGCTCAAGGCAATCTGCGCATCACGGTGAAGGACCGGGGGCAGGGCCTGACCGTCGACAATACGGAGAAGATTTTCCGGCCGTTTTTTACCACCAAGCCGCAGGGCCTCGGGCTGGGATTGTCGATCAGCCGCACCATCGTCACCGCTCACCAGGGGCGGTTATGGGCGGAAAACAACCACGGCAAGGGCGCGTCGTTTCACGTCACGTTGCCGCGCACGCCCAGCCTGCGGCAAAGCCCGCTGCCGCAATCGTCATGAGCCCGGGGACCGCACCGCGGGTTTTTGTCGTCGACGACGACGACAGCGTGCGCGGCGCGCTGGCGAGGCTGCTGCGCGCGTCGGACTATCAGGTGGAGTGCTTCGACAGTCCGCAGGCCTTTCTGGAGCGGGCCGATCTCGCGAGTCTGCCCGCGTGCCTCGTGCTCGATCTGCAGATGCCCGGCATGACCGGGCTCGAGGTGCAGCGCCAGCTCGATCAACGGCTGCCGATCGTGTTTCTGACCGGCCACGGCGACATGAACTCCGGCGTCGAAGCGATGAAAAGCGGCGCGCTCGACTTTCTGCCGAAGCCGGTGTGCGAAGCGGAGCTGCTCGCCGCGGTCGAGCGCGCACTCAGGCGTGCGTGCTTCGAGAGCCGGCTGCGCCACGAGCGCGCGGAGATCGAGGAGCGCATGAGCCATCTGACTCGCCGTGAGCGCCAAGTGATGGAACTGGTCGTCACCGGCCGACTGAACAAGCAGGTCGCCAGTGATCTCGGCGCGGCCGAGAAGACGATCAAAATTCATCGCGCGCGGGTGATGGAGAAGATGAAAGCGAAATCGATCGTCGATCTGGTCCAGCTCGTCGCGAAGGCCGGCGCAGGCCCGGCCGACGAAGAATAGCGGCCGGCGTTTATCCGCCGTCGCCGCAACGCGGTCGGGCCCTGTCACGCTCGCCGCGCTCGTCGTGCCGATGCCGTGCCGATGCCGTGCCGATGTCGTGCCGATTTCGACACGTGGCCGGCCGGCGCGAGCGCGCGATCCGCATCAGCAAACCTCGATGACAGGTGGACCAAAGTCCTATATCTCATTCGGGTGACAACCGTTAGGCTAAAGCGTCGATAGTCTAATCGCCCGAACCATTACGTGGTCGCGCTGTTATATGGTCAACCCCAACCAGATCGTTGCCGTCGTCGATGATGACGAGTCGGTTTGCCGGGCCATCAAGCGTTTGTTGCATTCCGAAGGGATCAGGGCGGAGACTTTCCCGAGCGGTGACGAGTTTCTTAATACGCTGGCGGCCATTCCGTCGTACCGGCCCGCATGCGTCATCCTCGATGTGCAGATGCCCGGAATCAACGGCCTTGAAGTCCAGCGCCAACTCGCGAAGACGGGCGTGCCCATCATCATGATCACGGCCTACGACGATCTTGCCGTGCGCCAGGCCGCGCTCGCATCCGGCGCGGCGGCGTATCTGCGCAAGCCGTTCAACAGCGCGATCCTGTTCAAGGCGGTCGAGATGGCGATAGCCGGCTCGTCGCCGGCATCGCCGCCGCCGGCGCCTTGACGCTGGCCTCCGGCTGCGGCGCCGCGTCGCCAGGTCCACGCGCTCATCCCGCGCCGGGTGCCACGCGCGCGTTGTCCTCC
>NZ_DASXHN010000052.1:0-2934 GCF_036488505.1 Paraburkholderia sp.
TTCGGACGTATCGCAGATGTTCCATTTCGAACTGTTGCGGTCAGGCGCCATGACGAGCATCGATCTCCGGCATATCGAAGGACTCGTTTCGATGCCTTCATATCACACGATCAATGCCATATTGTTGTGCTGGGCGGTGCGTCGAACACCGCTCGTGTACATCGTTGTTCCGTTGAATGTCGCGATGGTATTGGCCACGCCGATCGTCGGAGGGCATTTCCTCGTCGACGTGCTGGCCGGAGCCGTCGTCGCCACCGCCGCTATCCTCTTTTCGGCTACGCGCGCCTCAAGCTCGTCAGCCGAGTTCGATCCCCCATCCCCCGATCAGATAAGATACGCCTCCCCAATTCATTTCCCGAACAAACGGAGTGACGCAGTGATTCAACCGAGTGACGTATTCAAGGCCAACCTCGCGCAATTGCCTGCCATCGACGGTATCGAACGTATTGATCTGACGGACGGCAAGGGCACCGTCGTGGCAAGCATCGAGAACCAGCCGGGCAAGCAGGGCTCGCTCGCCGTGTACCACTATCTGCGGCAGGCGTTCGGCGCGTTGGACGCCAGGGCGGCCGAGCACGGCCTCGCCGTATTCGCCGAGCATACTGCCGACGCGCGCAACCGTCCGGGGGCCCATCCGAACGTCGACCGCCTGCTCGCCATCGCAGCGGGTGGGGAGACGCTGCGTATCAACGTAGTCGCCGCGGCCTGAACACGGCCGGCGTTTTCCGGCGCGTTGCGAGTTTTGAGTTGTGAGTGCCGGAAGCAAGCTTGTGACAAATCGTCGATGGACCGTGTTTCCCGTGCGGACGAGAATGAATTCTTTGATCAGCACGAAGGAGCATCTCATGGGTCATGCGGACGTCCGCGAATTGCAGATTCCAAAACCAATTGGCGGACGTTTGCCGGAGCCGCCCGTATTCGCGAGCTTCGAGACGGAACGCCAGCACCGCAAGCTCAAGCTCGCTGCGGCGTTTCGCATCTTCGCGCGCTTCGGGCTTGCCGAAGGCATCGCGGGGCATATCACCGTGCGCGATCCGGAATATCACGACCGCTTCTGGGTCAATCCGTACGCACAGCATTTTTCGTCAATCCATCCCGACGATCTGGTCTGCATCGACGAGGATGCCAACATCTATCATGGGACCGCTCCGGTCAATGCGGCTGCGGCGGCGATTCATTGCGGGATCCATGGCGCAAATCCAGATGTGGTCGCCGCGGCGCATACGCACACGCCGTACGGGCGGGCCTTCTCGGCACGGTCGCGCTTGCTGGCGCCGCTCAATCAGGAGGCCTGTCTCTTCTATGACGATCACGTGCTGTTTCGCGGCGACGTCGTCGTGCTCGCCACCGAAGAAGGCCGCCGGATCGCCGAGACCATGGGTACAAAACGTGCGGCCATCCTGCTCAATCATGGCCTGTTGACCGTCGGTTCATCGGTCGACGCGGCGGCATACCGCTTCATCGCCATGGAGCGTTGTTGCCAGGTGCAGTTACTCGCCGAGGCGGCGGGTCAGATCGAGCCGCTGTCAGATGAAGAGGCGCGCGCGACGCGTGCCCAACTGGGTTCCGACTATGTCGCCTGGCTCAATTTTCAGGGGCTTTATCAGCAGCTCCTGCGCGACAGCCCTGATCTGCGCGAACTTGCCTGAAACCCGGAGGCGCTCAGTGGGGGGAGAGCGTCGCTTCGATGGCCGGCGTCCGGTCGCGAGGGCGACCGTCACGATAGTCGCGAATCGCTGCGCCCAGCCATTGATCGAAGCGTCTTAGCGGCTCCCAGTCGCGTTTTTGCTCAGGAAACGAGTAGTAGACGGTCTCCGGATTCGGAATCGAGTGAGGGTGTGCCTGGACCAGCGCGCCGCTGCGCAACTCCCGCTCGATCAGGATGCGCGGAAGCAAGGCCACACCCAACCCGGAAAGCGCGGCGTTGATGGCCATGATGAACATGTCGTAGTGCTGGTTCGACGCGCCAGGTTCGATGACCTGCGCGCACGCCGTCTCGGACCACGCGAGCCATGCGCGCGGCAGATCGCGGGTGTGGATCCACGGCAGCGCGCTGATCCCTGCGCCGCTCAACGCAGTGCGCGTTCCCATCAACGAAGGCGCGCAGACGGCGAGAATCCGATCGTCGTTGATGAGCGGTTGTCCCGGCATCGCAGGCCACAGGCTTTGCGCAAAATAGATCGCGGCATCAAAGTTCGAATCGTCGAAGAACGTGGGCTGGTCGCGGCCCATGATGTGAAGTTGCAGATCCGGATTGTGCTCGTAGAAGTCATGCAGGCGCGGAATCAGCCATTGCGATGCAAATGTGACGCCGACGGCTAGCTGCAGCTTCACCTCGCTTTGCTTGCGCACCAGTTCGAGCGTATCGCGTCGAATCTGATCGAGATGGACGCGAATCCGCCGTGCATACTCCGCGCCCGCCGCGGACAGGACCAGCCGCTGGCGGACTCGCTCGAACAGCGTGATGCCCAGATGAGCTTCGAGTTCGTTGACCTTCTTGCAGACTGCGCCGTGCGTCTGCGACAGTTCGACGGCAGCCTTCGAAAAACTTTCATGGCGTGCCGCTGCTTCGAAAGCTTGCAGGGCGCTGAGACTGGGGACACCGCGGCGCATCGTTAATCCTTGCTGGCGAAAAGAATCAGACAACCGGTTCGCCGATGATAGCCTTTCGTACGAACCGGCGCTGCCCGCGCCTATTCGCTCGCCAACCGCGTCTGGCCTACCTCGCGCCAGCGGATCTCGAGCAGTATCACGACAATCGAAGCGAGCACCATCGTCGCTGCAATGCCAATGAACGCGAGTACGAACGTACCGGTCGTATCCTTGATCCAGCCAATAAAATACGGCAGCAAAAATCCTGACGATACCCCAATGCTCGTGATCAGCGCGATGCCGGCTGCAGCAGCACGATCCGTGAGAATGCGGCTTGGCAAC
>NZ_DASXHN010000068.1:0-12005 GCF_036488505.1 Paraburkholderia sp.
GGGGACCGTCATGCCAAACAGAACCTCCTTGCTCCAGCGCGTGGCAGCCACCGCTGCTTTCTTTGTGCTGATCGCAAGCCATGTGGCCCGCGCCGAAGATAGCGTCGCGCCGGCTCATCCGGCCGCCCGCGATATTGCCCAGGAAGAGCGCAACCGCGCGCTAGTCGTGAACTTCTACGATGCGGTGTTCAACAGGCACGATCTCACGACTGCTAGCGCCGTGCTCGCACCGAATTACATTCAGCACAATCCGCATGTGCCCACCGGGTCCGCGCCGTTCATCAGCTTCTTTACCGAATACTTCAAGCATGCCCCCGATGCCCGTTCGGCCATCGTGCGCAGTGCGACCGACGGCGATCTCGTCTTTCTGCATGTTCACTCGACCGGCAACCCGCAAGACCGCGGCAACGCCATCGTGGATATCTTCCGCGTCGAGCACGGCAAGATCGCCGAGCACTGGGATGTGATTCAACCCGTGCCCGAGCAATCGGCCAACGACAACACGATGTTCTAGTCGATCCGGCGAAACACGCTGTCTGCCGCGGGCCTCTCCTCGCGCCAGATAGCGCGCCGCGGTTTAGTCGAGGCTGCCGAATACCGTTGTCAATCGAACTAAAGATACAACCCTCTCGGTGGCCGAAAGCCACACCAATCAGCCAACTGGTCGCATTGGCTCAATTGATTGCACTTCGGTTCCCCTTGATCTCACTGTTGCGCTTGAAACGACGCACCTTTATTCCCGCCATTCGACCGTCCGTCCAATAGGAAGCCGCATCTGGACCGGTTCGGCTCTGATCAAGAAAAACTCGCAAAGACTCGGGCAAGTTGCACAGGCGCGCTCGAAATCGCGGCATGCCGCCACGTTCGAGGCTCGGGAATAAAGCGGACGCTGGCGTGGTTAGCTCAGTATACGCAGCACGATCGACAGGTCGCAGGGTTCCGCTACCGACAGCTGATCGTCGTGAGCTGCGGCAGAAATGGAAGGAGGCGAACATGAACATCGCCGAGAAGTCCCTGCGGTTCCTGGTAGAAAAATGGCTTGCTCCGACTCCGACGACGCGGCTCCGCGTAATTCAATTCGGTCGTACCGGTTGCGAGAGGAGACGCTATGTGCGCGTCGAGGCGTTGGCCCCGAGCGGTTCGCATGCGATTTTCTTCTTTCGACACAATGACGGCTGCTGGTGTGTATTTCCGCCCGCGATTGCACGCCCCGCATTAACGGGGCATCGGCTTGCAGCGTAGGGGAGAGAGGTGGCCTCATCCGTTCGGACAGACTTCTGGGATTTTTAAGTGGAACGTCCGGGGCGGTCATGCTGCCGATTTGATCGCAGGCAGCGTCGCGAAATATGCCTCATCCGGCGTGCGGTTTTCCAGACTCGAATGAGGTCGTCTCTGGTTGTACAGATTGATGTAATCGCCGATTGAGCGCCGGGCGTGGCCGACCGATTCATAGGCTTTCAGATACACCTCTTCATATTTCACGCTTCGCCACACGCGCTCGACGAACACGTTGTCTCGCCAGGCACCTTTGCCGTCCATGGACAAGCGGATGCCCCGGCTTAGCACGGCCTCGGTGAACACTGTCGCGGTGAACTGGCTGCCCTGGTCGGTATTGACGATCTCAGGTTGCCCGTACTTCGCGAACGCTTCTTCCAACGCCTCGACAGCGTGCATCGCCTCCATCGTGATCGCTACGCGGTGGGCCAGGACCTTGCGGCTGGCCCAGTCCACCACGGCGGTCAGATACACAAAGCCGCGCGCCATTGGGATATAACTCGTATCCAGTGCCCAGACCTGGTTTGCCCCATTGATCGTCATGCCCCCGCAGCAGATACGGCCAGATCTTGTGCTGCGCATTGCGTCGGCTCGTGTTCGGCTTGCAGTACAGGGCCTCGATACCCATGCGCTTCATCAGCGTGCGCACGCGCCTGCGGCCAATCTCGTGTCCCTCGCGACGCAGCAGTCGCGCCAGCATCCGCGCTCCCGCAAACGGAAACTCCATGTGCAGTTCATCGATCCGGCGCATCAGCAACTGGTCTGCCTCGCTCACCGGTTGCGCCCGGTAATAAACGCTCGATCTTGCGATACCAACGAGTCGCGCCTGCTGCGAGACCGGCAATGCGTGCGTACGATCGATCATCGCTTTGCGCTCAGCAATCCCGCCTTGTTGAGCGCGCCGCTTAAGACATGATGGCCTCCAAGGGGAGCGCGGCGTTGACGTTCATCCGATAATCGGACGACCTTCACTGAACGATGCGTATTTCGGCGAACGTGACCGCCGATTTCGGGATGGTGACCGATTTGGCGGGGTTTGGCGTTGCGCGGTGTTGATTGTAGATTTCCTCGTTAGTTCTGGTCGAGTTCTGGCTCCAAGATGTTGGGTTCGAGGGACGCTTTTCGCAGCGATTCGCCGGTGAGCGTGATCCGATGATGACGTTGCATGAGTCGATCGAGCATCGCGTCGGCGATGGTCTCGTCGCCGATCCAGCCATGCCAGTGTTCAATTGGCAATTGGCTTGTGACGATGGTTGCCTTGCCCGCCGCGCGGTCGTCGATCATCTCGAGCAAATCATTTCGCACCATCGCATCGAGAGGAGCCATTCCCCAATCGTCCAGCAGGAGAACATCAACGCGGGCGAGCTGCAGCAACCATTTGGTGAAGCCGCCGTTGCCGTGTAGGACGCGCAGTTCTTCGTTCAGCCGTGGCACGCGCAGGTACAACGCCGAGTGCCCGCGCCGGCAGGCGTATTGCGCGAGCGCGCAGGCAAGCCACGATTTGCCAGCACCCGTTGGGCCGCTAATGAGCAGGCTGTAGCCGGCTTCGACCCAATCGCCCAGGGCCAGGCTCATGAGCGAGCGAGAGTCCACGCCCCGGCCGGCACGGGTGTCGAGATCTTCAATGGCGGCCTGCGGATACTTCAGGCGCGCTTGCTTGAGCAGCCGTGTGCGGCGCCGATCATCGCGCCAACTGGCTTCGCGATCGATCAACAGCGATAGCCGTTCCTCGAAGCTCAGGCCGGCCGAACCAGGCTGCGTCAATTGTTCTTCGAGTCCGTCCGCGAAGCCATCAAGCTTGAGGGTGCGAAGTTGGGTCAGGGTCTGTTGCATCATCATGGCCGGTCCTCTTTATTGGTAGTAGCTGTAGCCGCGTACGTGCGCATGGCTTGGGCTGATCCAGTCAGCAGGCGTTGCCGCGGCAGCGCGGTCGCGGTTGTTGATCAAGATCTCGCGCACATGGCGGTAACGATGCACGCCCAGTTCCAGCGCGAGCGCACACGCGGCTTCGAGACTTTCGCGCCCGTAACGACGAGAGAGCGAGAGCAATCCCAGGCACGCCCGATAGCCGTGTTCGGGATGACGTTGCTCCTGCAGTAGTCGGGTGACGAGCGCTCCAGTTGCCGAGCCGATCTGCTGCCCCCAATGAATGAGCCGCTGCGGCGTCCATTCCAGATGGGCGCGGTGCGCCGCCGGCATATGCTCGACGATGGTGGTGTAGCCGCCCGCGCGATCATTGCGGGCGTGACTGGCAACGCGGCGGCCGCGATGCAATAGCTCGACGGCGCCCGCCGTGATGCGCGCATCAAGCTTGAGACCGACCAGCGCGTGCGGCACGCTGTAGCGGTGTTTGTTGATCTCAACGTGATAGTCGATGTGAACCGTCACCGTCTTAAAGCGCGCAAGTTCGTAGGGCTGCACCGGCAGCGGCTGCAGTGTCGGCGCGTCCAGTTCGGCGAATGCGCTCGCTCGACATCCTGGCAGCTTATGGAACCGGCGCTCGTTCAGATTCTTCAGCAACGGCCGGATCGCGTCGTCGACCGACTGGACCGATGCGAACCGATGATGACGCAAGCGCGCCATGATCCAGCGCTCGACTACCTGTACAGCGACTTCTACCTTCGGTTTGTCCTGCGGGCGATATACACGTGCCGGCAGGAACGAGGTGCCGTAGTGTCGCGCGAAGTCCAGCACGGTGTCGCCAGCACGAGGCTCGTAGCGATCGGGATCGGCAATCATCGCGCGAGGGTTGTCCGGCACAATCAGTTGCGGCACGCCGCCATAGAAGGTCAGTGCACGTGCAATGCCACTCAGCCAGTCCTCCATTGTCTCGGCCGGGGTCGCGCACGCGAACGTGTAACTCGAGGCGCCCATGGCGCCCACGAAGACGTGTGCACGGCGTCCAGTCGTCAGCGGCAATGTGGGGCCGGCGAAGTCGACGAACAGCTTCTCCCCGGCGCGATGGATCTGCCGCATCGAGCGCTTCAGACGTTTCGTGAACGCCTTGTAGTGCTCGCAGAATTGCGTGTAGCGGTAGGTTTGCCGGTCTGCGAACTCGGCCTGGTACTGCTCCCACAGCAGCGTTAGCGTCACGCCCTTGCGGCGAAGTTCATGATGGATGCGCCCGTAATCGGGCTGGGCATAGGCTGCAGGCCCTGTGGGCTTGCCGAGCAGCCGCCGTTCGAGCTCGCCTTCGTCCATTTCACAGGCGCTCGCCCAGTCCAGCCCGGCGGCGCCCGCCCGTCCGACGTACTTCGTGACCACGCCCTTGGAAATGCCCAGCGACGCGGCGATCCGATCGTGCGAGAAGCCGCCATCGAATTTAAGTCGTAAAACGTCCTTGATCATGCGCATGTTCATCCGGTGCGCGGGCATGTTCTCTCCGGCCAAAGCCGGCGAGCATAGCCCGCATGGTTGATGTCATGCGCAACGCCAATCCTGCCTACCGGTCCGTCCGGTCACGTTTCCGAAATGCTCGGTCACGTTGCCGAAATCGTCGGTCACGATCCCGAAACGGCCGGTCACGTTCGTCCGAAATACGCAAACGACGGAGACAGTCATGGACAAGGTCAAGATTTATGTCGGGCTCGACGTGCACAAGGACTCGATTGCAATCGCATTCGCGAGGGCGCATTCACGGGACGATCCTCAGTTCGTCGGTACGACCCGCTACAGCGTCATTTCGCTAACCAAAGCGCTTTCAAAGCTTGGCGCCCCATCGGAAATCAGCATTTGTCATGAGGCAGGCCCCTGCGGGTACGGCTTAGTCCGGGCACTGCGCGAGCAGGGCTATCACTGTGACGTGGTTGCTCCATCGCGGGTCGCCCGCCGACCGGCTGACAGAATCAAGACGGACCGTCGCGACGCGCTGCTTTTAGCGAGACTCCATCGGGCTGGCGAACTTGTGCCGGTTGCCGTTCCCGAACCGCAGGATGAAGCCATCCGCGACCTGGTTCGCGCTCGCGAGGATGCAGTGAGCGACCAGCGCAGAGTACGCCAGCGGCTCAAATCCTTCCTGCTTCGCCATGGTCATGCCTATACCGGTACGCGCTGGGGCCCGAAGCATGAGCTCTTTCTCTCCAAGATCAAGTTCCTGGATTCCGCCCAGCATATCGTCTTCACCGAGTACCGGATGGCGGTACGGTTTGCCACCGAACTCGTCGAGCGCCTCACACAGTCGCTGCGGGCCACGCCGAAACCTGGCGTTGGCTGCCAGTGGTCAAAGGCCTGATGACCCTGCGCAGCATTGACTTCATCTCCGCGTTGACCATTGTCGCGGAACTTGGTGATTTACGGCGTTTCCCGCATCCACGCGAATTCATGCGCTACCTGGGACTTGTACCGTCGGAACACTCCAGCGGGAATACAAAGCAACGAGGCCGTCTGACCAAGACGGGAAACACGCACGTGCGCAGGATACTTGGCGAGGCGGCGTGGAACTATCGGTTGCCGGCGAGAATCGGTGAGTCGCTACAGCCTCGACTGGAAGGACAACCTCGACATATCATCGACATCGCCTGGAAAGCGCAGGTTCGGCTCTGCCACAGATTTCGCCGGCTTCGCGCACGAGGTCTTCACCAGAACAGGACCTGTGCGGCAATCGCGCGCGAACTATGTGGCTTCATCTGGGACATCGGGACACGACTGCAGCCAGCCTGAGCACGCCGTTAAATCTTGCCCGGAGATTTTAGACAGGAGCCGCTATCGCAAAACCTTTGACTTCCACCTGATCGGTAACGCGGCATCGGGCGCGATGAGGGGAATCCTCGAGATTTTTTTGTGAGCACGCGACTGCGTGATCTCCGTGGTTAAGAGCGAGGTAGCCCCGTGACGGAAAGATGAAATGCGGTAACCAGCCCGCGGATATGAGCTTGATCCATCGTCGATAAACAGCCCGTCTACCGCGTTACCAATCAGGTCGGACACGTTCACATTCGAGATCGCGGTGGCGAGGTCGGCGCTCGCCCTGCTTGCAAAAACAGGCCATATGAAAAATCGTTCTCCAGCGTGAGCTGACCGATCTTCGCATGTAGCTCCTTCAAATCGACTTGCGGCTCGCTCGGCGCCGTGCCACCTGCGCCAAATACGTCGGCCGCACGTTCCTGCAACTGCCGCTTCCATTCGGTGATCTGGTTCGGGTGCACATCGAACTGCTGCGCCAGTTCGGCTAGCGTCCGCTCACCCTTGACCGCCGCCATCGCCACTTTTCGCTTTGAACGCGGCTGAGTGCGTCCGTCGGGTTCTCTTCGTCATCTTCCTGGTTCCTTTGTCGGCATTATCGCCGGCTCAGGCCCCGTGCGTTCCACTTATCCGACTGTCCGAATTTGCGCGGCCACCTCTGCTCAGAGATGTTGCTGCCGTGAGATGGTCGCTGACGCGCGCATCACTGATTAACGACGTCGCATTACGTCAACACGTTACTCTCCACGCGCTTACCCGAATCTTCCACCCGGTCACGACAGGCCGTGGCTTCCTTGATCGACGCTGGCGGCCCTCGCTGCCCGGTCACACCCGCCGCGGACCGCTTCGCCACGGAAACGCGGTCAGCACCTTGCGGATCGCCGTGTCAAATGGCGTACGCCGCCCGAAACCCAATGCCTCGAGACGGCTGGACTCCAGATGGCAGTTGTGCGGGCGAGGCGTGGTATCGATTGGCGTGCGCTGCGGCTCCAGCTGCGCGTCGAGTCGCAGCGCATCGGCGACACGCACGGCAATCTCGTATTTAGTCATCGGTTCGTCGCCCGACCATTGCACGATGCCGGAGATCGCTTTGCCGCTCGCGTGCCGTTCGAGCATTTGCCGGATCACGCATGCGACGTCTGGCGTGTAGGTCGGATAGCGGATCGCCCATGCGTCCATCGCCGCGGGCTGGCTATCGGCGGTGGCCGATGCGGCAATCGCCGGCACGAGACTCGTCACCGCCGATTCGGCCCAACTCACGATCGGCCCGTATAGCAACGGCAAACGCAGGACGCAGCCGCGTCTCGCTGTGTCGCTCAGCGCCCGTTCTCCGTCGAGCTTGCTGCGACCGTATGCGTTGAGCGGCGCGGGCGCGCTGTCGTGGCGATAGGGCGGGTGTGTGCCGTCGAACACATAGTCGGTAGAGATCGACAGGGTCCATGCGCCGCACTGATTCGCCGCTGCGGCGATGGTGCGCACGGCATCGACGTTCAGCGCGCGGGCCAGTGCCGGATCGTGCTCGCAGACATCGGGACGACGCTCCGCCGCGGCAATCACGACGGCGTCCGGCGCGCTGCGCTCGATGAACCGGCCAACGGCTTGCGCATCCCGAATATCCAGCGCGACCATCGCCGGCGACGGCCGGCTGAACGCGGTGGCGAAGACTTGCCAGCTTGTCTCGCGCGCCAGTTCGTCGACCAGTGCCCGGCCGAGCAGCCCCGAGCCGCCAACGACGGCAACCTTGAACATGTCGCCGCCCGTTTAGCTGACAGACGTGACGGTGTAGCCGGCTTCGTCGATCGCAGCCTTCAGCGCATCGACGGATTGCACCGATTCCACCACGACCCGGCCGGCCGCGAGGTCCACCTCGACCCGCGCAGCGGCGTCGTGCTCGCGAATCGCGTTCGTCACGGCCGCGACACAATGCTGGCAGCTCATACCTTGTAGATGGAATTCGATCGTCATTGCAGAGACCTCACGGAACTGGTGGTGGCAGATAGTTGAATTATGCCTGCGGAGCCGTATCTACGCGGCTGACCCTGCCATCATGGGAAGGTATACGATCGACGCACATCCTGAGGAAACAGTCATGAATATTGGCGAAGCGGCCCGCGCGTCGGGCGTCACCGCGAAGATGATCCGTTACTACGAAAGCGTCGGTCTGCTGACCGCGAAGGCGCGCACGAGCGCTGGTTATCGCGTATACGGTCCCCAAGAGGTGCATTCTCTGCGCTTTATCCGCCAGGCACGCCGTCTTGGCTTTCTGGTCGAGGATATCCGGCGGTTGCTGGCGCTTTGGCACGATCGCTCGCGCGCGAGCGCCGACGTCAAGCGGATCGCGCTTGAGCATGTCGCGGAGCTCGATCGCCGCATTGCCGAACTGACCGACATGCGCGATACGCTAGCCCATCTCGCCAATCATTGTCATGGCGACGACCGGCCGGACTGTCCCATCATCGAGCGGCTTGCCGATACGGGCTTGGTCTCGGGTCACGGCTGTCATCCGCTCTGACGTCTGCCGTCGCTGAGGTGCCACTGTGCTCGAATCGCCTGCACACCGCGCGGGTTCCGTACGCAATTGGTGCATGACCGCGCGGGGCGGTACGAAACGCACCTGCTTCATCGCGAAAATGCAATGAGATCAGCGCTTCTGATACAAGCAAGGTGTGCTCCGTTCCGAAGCACAACGCACATCACGTGGCATTTCGCTCACACGGTTACACCATCGGAGCTATAATACGGGTTAACCCTTGCGGGAAATCCCTGATGACCGATCACCGGGGATTAGATCTGATCCTTGGAGAACATCATGTTTGCATACCTTCTTGAAACCCTGAGCAGCTGGTTCGAAACGGCGGAACGTGACCGTCGTGAAGCTTACCTGGCATCGTCGTCGGATATTGTTCAGCTCGAACAGCGGATCCGTTCGCTGGAAACCAACGGTTACTCGCTGTAAGGTTCCGCTGCTGATTTGATCGGGCGCGCCTCGTTGCGCGGCCATTGCTGCAAAGCGTAAGCCCCGCGAAAGCGGGGCTTTGTCCATCTTGGGAGGGACCTTCCGCTCTTTTCACTGTTTTGCGCCGCTGTCGTCAAAGAGGGGTCATGGGGAATAACGGCTAGCTTCGCAATTCGGTCCGAGGTAAGGTAGGGCGGTTTTGCGCAAGCTGGCACTACATTCACAACCGACCAGGCCGCACATGTTCTCCGTCCGCTCGCTCCTATCATTCAAATCCGTGCTGACCATCAGCGCCTTGGCGGCGTTGAAGACCGTGTGCGTCGTGCCGGGCGCGTTCGCGGCATCCGACGAGGGCCGCAGGCCGGTGATTCTCGACACACTCGGCGGCGTCAACAATGCTCAGAGCGGCACGGTGCTGCTTAGCGCGCCACCTGTGCAACAGCCGATCGTCGCTGCGCCGCCGATTGCGGCACCCGTCGAACTGCCGCAGGAATCGTCGCCGCCGTTCGTCGTCGCGCCATATATTCAGTTGCCGGTGAGCGGTGGTGCGCCGGTGCGGCCATCGCCCCGGCCATTGCCGGCTCCTCGATAGCGTTCACAAGCCGGTAAAGACCGGCAGCGGGCCTTGTCTCCGATCCGCTTCTGTCCATAGCATCGCTTACCGGTGCGACATCACACGACTTTTACGTCGTCGCGTATGCAGTTACCGATGCCCGGTGGCGCGCGGTCGCGAGCGATGCGTTGCCGGTCGCGCCCCTGCGGGCGTCGGCAACGACGTGCCCGCCAGTGGTTTCCTTTCAGCCATGTCGCGTCAGCGCACCGGTGTGCATGCGCTGCGCTGAGCGCGTGTCTACACGTCCCGCTCACATGCTGCCGCGCGTTGGTGCCGTCGCATTCGGGTTTGGGCGCATGGCGCGCGCGAAACCGTCCGACGACAATCGTTTCGCGCGCTGCCGGCTCGAGCCCAAACGGTGGCACGCGCATGCGTCACTGCTTCGAAAGGGAACAGAAAAAGGAGACCTCAACATGCCAATTCAATGGATGCAGCGTGCCACGCGCGCCTGCGCAATGCTGTTCGCGCTCGCCGCGCTACCGGGCGCGGCGTTCGCCAAGGACGCCCCCGAAAAGCCGACGCTGACGATGGCTGTCGGCGGTTTGCCCGGTCTTTACTATCTGCCGGTTCTCGCCGCTCAACAGCTCGGCTATTTCAAGGATGAAGGGCTGAATGTCACGCTCGAGGATTTCGCGGGCGGCTCCAAGGCACTCGAAGCCGTGGTGGGCGGCAGCGCCGACGTCGGTGCGGGTGCGTTCGAGCACACGCTATTCATGCAGGCGAAGGGGCAGCACTATCGCGCGTTCGCGCTGATGGGCCGCGCGCCGCAAATCGTCATTGCCGTTGTGAAGTCGAAGGCCGATCAGATCAAGTCGCTCGCGGACTTCAAGGGCGCGAAGGTCGGGGTGAGCGCGCCGGGTTCATCGACGGACCTGGTGTTGACCGTGGCCTTGCGCAAGGCCGGAGTGCAGCGCAGCGAGATTTCGGCGATCGGTGTCGGCAGTGGCGCGACGGTGCTGGCCGCGGTGGGCAGCGGGCAGATCGACGCGCTGTCCAACGTCGACCCGATGATCACCAAGCTTACCCGCAGCGGCGCGATCAAGGTGCTGGTCGATACACGCACGGTGAAGGGCACGCAGGAAGTGTTCGGCGGCACGATGCCCGCGGCGACGCTCTACGCGCCCGAGACTTTCATCCACAAGAATCCGAAGACGACGCAGGCGCTGACCGATGCGATCGTGCGCGCGAACCGCTGGCTGCAAACCGCAAGCGACGCCGATCTTCTAAAGATGGTGCCGCAGGCCTACCTGCTGGGCGACCCGGCCCTCTATGTCGAGGCTTTTCACAATGTGCGCGACGCCTATTCGCCGGATGGGCTGATGCCCGCAGACGGGCCGGCGACCGCGCTGCGCGCGCTGTCGTCGTTCGACAACCGGCTCGACCCGAAGAAGATCGACCTGAGCGCGACCTACACCAACGACTTCGCTATCAAGGCGGGCGCGCCACCGAAGTGAGTAGGGCGACTTGCCCGGTTGCGCGTGATGCGAGTACTAGCGGACCTACTTGGCATGCGTACGCGCGCGACCGGGATAAAGCCCGGCTGAGCACGTACCGCTTTCAATTGCCGCGATATTCGACCGTGAACGTCGCCGCGTTGTCTTCGCCGAGCGTTTTGACGAGCCAGGGCATCTCGTCCTTCAGCATTTTCGCGAGCGTGTACGGCGGATTCAGAATGAACATGCCGCTGCCGAAAAGTCCAAAACCGTCGGCCGGTGGATTGCTGACAGTCAGGCTGACATGTAGCCAATTGTCCTTCTGCAACCGCTTCAGCTGGTCCGGGAAGCGCTGCGATTCAAGGCGCTTCACCTGCGGATACCAGACCGCGTAAGTACCTGTCGGAAAGCGCTTCAGGCTTTCGTCGACACAGCGCAGCGTGCGCGTGTAGTCGCGCTTGTCTTCATACGACGGGTCGAGCAGCACCAGCGCGCGGCGCGACGCTGGGGGCAGCAGCGCGAGAATGCCGTCGAAGCCGTCGCCCGCGTAAAGCATCGCGCGGCGCCCCGCATCGCGAAAATTGTGGCGCAGCACGTCGATTTCCGTGGTATGCAGCTCGAAAAGGCGCATACGGTCCTGCTCGCGCAGTTGGCGCCACGCGATATACGGCGAGCCGGGATAAAAACGCAACTGGCCATCCGCATTGAGCGCGCTGACTTCGTCGACGTATTCGGCGAAGAGCGGTGGCAGGTCGTGGCGTTCCCACAATTTCGCAATGCCGGTCTCGAATTCGCCCGTCTTGGTGGCGTAGCCTTCCTTCAGCGAATAGACGCCGGCACCCGCATGCGTGTCGATGTACCAGTAGGCTTTGTCCTTCTGGCCGAGATAGCGCAATAGCTGCAAGACGACGGCGTGTTTCAGAACGTCGGCGTGATTGCCGGCATGAAAGGCGTGGCGGTAGCTGAGCATGATGAGGAAACGCTGAAAGAGGGCATCCCGGTCCACGGCGGATCCGGCGGTGCGGGTGCAATGCGGCGGCACAACCGG
>NZ_DASXHN010000128.1:0-14859 GCF_036488505.1 Paraburkholderia sp.
CATCGTTTCACGTCGTTCTGCGAAACCTATATTCGGCGCCTGCATCTGGACGCATGAACAGGAAAGCGCGACACTCGTTGTTGCGCCCGTGCGGCGCTGCATAGGAAAAAGCTTTGCGTTGTATCTAAAAACAATATTTTGGCTTGCAATTTGGCTTGATAGATTGGTGTCCATGTTGAGCGCCGCGCCGCAAAACCTTCCGTTGCCGCGCTTTCACCGTGACGAATCGAGAAAGACACCATGACCCACCCGGCCAGGACTCTCACAGTAGAAGCGCTTGTCGACGAGCTGCGAACGGGTTGCGAACGGCCCTTCAGTGACGCGCATGCGATGCCGCCGGGTGTCTATACATCGCCCGAGTTCCTCGCACTGGAAGAGCGCGCGATCTTCGAGCGCGAATGGCAATGCGTCGGCCGCGCCAGCGCGCTCAACGCACCCGGCGATTACATGACGACGCGCATCGGCGCGCAGCCGATCGTCGTACTGCGCGACGAACAGATGCAGCTCAAAGCGATGTCGAACGTATGCCTGCATCGCATGTCGGTGCTGCTCGAAGGACGCGGCAACGTGCGCCGCGTCGTCTGCCCCTATCACGCGTGGAACTATTCGCTCGACGGCGCGCTGCAAGGCGCTCCTCTGATGGACCGGCAACCGGGCTTCTGCAAGGAAAATTACAAGCTTCCCGCCGTGCGCTGCGAGCAATGGCAGGGCTGGATCTACGTCACGCTCGACCAGAACGCGCCGCCCATTCACTCACAGCTTGCCGAACTGAGCGAGCTTGTCGGTGCATACGGCATGTCGGACTACGTCGAGACGTTCTACGAAGAGCACGTGTGGGAGACGAACTGGAAGATTCTCGCGGAAAACTTCATGGAAAGTTACCACCTGCCCATGCTGCATCGCGCGACAGTCGGACCGCATTCACGGCTCGAGGACATGGAATGCCCGCCGGGTCATTCAGCTTTCAACTATCACTGGATCACGAAGGAAGCGTCGCTGCCTATCGGCAACGCGCATCCGGACAACACGCGCCTCACCGGACGTTGGCGCAAGACCACCGCGCTACTGGCGATCTATCCGACCCATCTCGTCACGCTGACGCCGGGTTACTTCTGGTATCTGGTGTTGCAGCCCCAAGGGGTCAATCGCGTGCATATCCGCTTCGGTGGCGGGCTTGCGCCGGAGTTCATTGCCGACCCCGAGGCCAACGCGCACATGACGACATTGAAGAAGCTACTTGACGAAGTGAACGCGGAAGACAGACGCGGCGTGCAGGCCGTGTTTCGCGGCGTGCAGGCGCCGTTCGCGAAGCCCGGTCACCTGAGCCATCTCGAACGCCCTAACTACGACTTTGCGCGCTATATCGCGAGCAAGGTCGGTGTGGCGCGGTCCGGCACGCATTGATTACGGCGCCCCATCGACAGGAACCCTTCACGATGTCAAAGCCTTCCTTCATTTCGTTCTCGGGCGTGAGCAAGTCGTACGACGGCGCGCAATACGTCGTCGATGACTTGAACCTCGATGTGCGCAAGGGAGAATTTCTATCGCTGCTCGGTCCTTCGGGCTCGGGCAAGACGACGACGCTGATGATGCTGGCGGGGTTCGAATCGCCGACCCGCGGCGAGATCCGCCTCGATGGGCGGCGGCTCGACGACAAGCCTCCGCATCAGCGCGACATCGGCATGGTGTTCCAGAACTACGCGCTCTTTCCGCATCTGACGATTGCGGAGAATGTGGCGTTTCCGCTCTCGGTGCGGCGCGTGAGCCGCGCCGAACAGAAAACGCGCGTGAAGCGCGCGCTGGAGATGATCGAACTGCCGCATCTGGCGAACCGGCGACCGTCGCAGCTCTCCGGCGGGCAGCAGCAGCGTGTGGCGCTCGCGCGCGCGCTCGTGTTCGAACCCAGCGTCGTGCTGATGGACGAGCCGCTCGGCGCGCTCGACAAGCGCCTGCGCGAGACCATGCAATACGAAATCATGCGCCTGCATCGCGAGCTGTCGCTGACGATCGTCTATGTGACGCACGACCAGGCCGAAGCGCTGACGATGTCGGATCGTGTGGCGGTGTTTTCCGATGGCCGGATTCAGCAGGCGGCGACGCCCAGCGAGCTGTACGAGAACGCGCAGAACGCGTTCGTCGCCAACTTCGTCGGCGAGAACAATGGGCTGACCGGGCGCGTCGTCAATGCGAACGATGAGTGGGCGACGCTCGCGCTGTCGGACGGCAGCGTCATTCGCGGCCGCTGCGAAGCCGGTCTGCGAGCGGGCGACGAAGCCATGCTCGCGCTACGCCCCGAACGCGCGCATATCGCTGGCGCCGATGGTTCATCCGTCGACGAACACAGCAACGTGGTGCGCGCGCAAGTGGAAGAACTGGTGTATTGCGGCGATCATCACCGCGTGCATCTCGCGCTCGGTTCGCGCGACTCCTTCGTGGTGAAGGTGCCCAATACGCAACGCCATGCACTGCCTTCGCCCGGTAGCGCGATCGAGATCGCATGGCGCCACGACGACTGCAAGATTCTCGCGACAAGCGTGCCACGCAGCGCGCCAGCGATCGCTGTATCCCCACCGCTCTCACCTTCCATCATCACGACCGCACCAGCAGGAGCCAACTGACATGCGCACTCTCATCAAAGTACAAAGCGCCGCACTCGCCGCACTCGCGTTCACGACCGTCACCGTCCAGGCTGCGGAGACGCTCTCCGTCGTGACGTTTGGCGGCGCCTATGAAGCGGCTGCAAAAAAGGCTTATTTCGAGCCGTTCACGCAGGCTACCGGCATCGGCTTCTCGACCGAATCGTACGACGGCGGACTGGCGAAACTCTCCGCGATGGAGCAGGCGAAGAACACCACGTGGGACCTGATCGACCTCGAAACGAACGACGCGATCACCGCCTGCGACGAAGGCCTGCTGCAGAAATTCGACAAGAAGTCGCTCGGCAAGACCAGCGACTTCATCCCCGGCACGATCAGCGATTGCGCGGTTGCCAGCATGGTGTGGTCGACGGTCTACGCGTATGACGCGAGCAAGCTGAAAACCGCGCCGACTACCGTCAACGACTTTTTCGACCTGCAGAAATTCCCCGGCAAGCGCGGCCTGCGCAAGTCGCCGAAGGTCACGATGGAATGGGCGTTGATCGCGGACGGCGTCGATCCGAAAGATGTCTACAAGGTGCTCGCGACGCCCGCCGGCGTCGATCGTGCGTTCAAGAAACTCGACACGATCAAGCCGAACATCGTGTGGTGGGAATCGGGTGCCCAGGCGCCGCAGTTGCTTGCCGACGGCGCGGTCGTGATGACGCAGGCCTATAACGGCCGCATTTCCGACGCCGCGAAGAAGGACAACAAGCCGTTCAAGACCGTCTGGGACGCGCAAGTTTACGACTTCGACTGGTGGGGTGTGCCGACCGGCGCCAAGCATGCCGACGCCGCACAGAAATTCATCGTCTCCGCTTCGCAGCCGAAGGCGTATGCGGACCTGTCGAAGTACATCGCGTATGCGCCGCCGCGCAAGGACGCCATCGCGCTGGTCGACAAGCAACGCCTCGCCGATCTGCCGACCGCCCCGCAAAACTTCAAGCGCGCGTTGCAGATCAACGCGAATTTCTGGGCCGACAACGCGGACCAGATCAATAAGCGCTTCCAGGTGTGGCTGACGCAGTAACACGATCGTCCGACGAGAGCCAATTGACTACCCCCATGCCCGCTTCGGCCCGAGCCACAGCCCCGGGCTCTCCGACGAGAGCCGACGGCCGCGCATCGTTTCAGAAGGCGCGCCGCCGTGCGTCGCTGCAGGCGCTGTTGCTCGCGCTGCCGCTGGTCGTGTTCCTGCTTTCCACGTTCATCGCGCCGATCGCGCTGCTGCTCGCGCGCAGCGTGCAGAATCACGAAGTGCCGGACAGCATGCCCGCGCTCGCGCGCGCGCTGGATGCATGGGACGGCCGCGGGGTGCCGGACGAACGCGTGTTCGCGCTGCTCGCCGCGGGGCTGCGCGACGCGCAGCAAAGCGGACAGTTGGGCACGGTCGCAAGGCGGCTGAACTTCGATCAGGCCGAGTTCCGTAGCCTGTTGATGCGCACCGCGCGTCAGTTGCCCGCCGACGCGCCGCCGGCATGGAAACCGGCACTCGTCGAACTCGACGAACGCTGGAATCTGCCCGAGACCTGGCGTCTGCTGAAGCGCGCCGCCATATCGCCGACGCCGGACTTTCTGCTCGCGGCCGTCGATGCGCAAGTGACGCCGCAAGGCTCGGTCGCGTTCGTGCCGGACAACGCGTCGATCTATCGGCAGGCGTTCGTGCGCACGATCTCGATCAGCGCCACGGTCACGCTGCTGTGCCTCGTGTTCGGCTATCCGGTCGCATGGCTGCTTGCCAATTTGCCCGCGAAAAGCAGCAACCGCCTGATGCTGTTCGTGATCGTACCGTTCTGGACCTCGGTGCTCGTGCGCACGACCGCGTGGTACGTGTTGCTGCAGCCCGGCGGCGTGATCAATAGCCTGCTGATGGGGCTCGGCCTCACGACCCATCCGTTGCCGCTCGTCTTCAACCGCGCGGGTGTGCTGATCGGCATGACGCACGTGCTGTTGCCCTACATGATTCTGGCGATCTACTCGGTAATGAAAAGCGTGTCGCCCGTGTACGTGCGCGCCGCCCAGTCGCTCGGCGCACATCCGTTCGTCGCCTTCGTGCGCATCTACATGCCGCAGACGCTACCGGGCGTGGGTGCCGGCTGCTTTCTCGTATTCGTGCTCGCGCTCGGCTACTACATCACGCCCGCGCTGCTCGGCGGCGCAGGCGACGAAATGATCAGTCAGCTGATTGCGATCCAGACCAACACGCAACTCAATTGGGGGCTCGCTGGTGCGCTCTCGGCCTATCTCGTGATCTTCACGGCGATCTTTTATTTCCTGTTTAACCGCCTCGTCGGCATCGACCGCTTGCGCTTCGGTTAAGACCCGGTTGAACCATGCGGACACGACGAGGGAACCCCATGCAAGATCAACGCAATACGGTGCTGACGGAACGCGTCGCCGCGCGTTGGGTGCGGCTGCACACGGCGCTCGTACTGTTCTTTCTGGTCGCACCGATTCTCGCGATCATCCCGCTCTCGTTCAATTCGGGTTCCTACTTCTCGTATCCGCTGCAAGGCTTTTCGCTGCGCTGGTACGAGCAAGCGCTCACGAGCGCGGCGTGGCAACGCTCGCTGCTGAACAGCATCGGCATCGGCGCGGCATCGACGCTGATCGCCACGTGTCTCGGCACGCTCGCCGCGCTCGGCATTTCGCGCGCGCAATTCCCACTGCGCTCGCTGATCATGCCGATCCTGATCTCGCCGATGATCGTGCCGATTGTCGTCGTCGCCGCGGGCTTCTATCTGATTTTCGCGCCGCTCGGCCTGGTGAACTCGTATCCCGGCGTCGTGCTGGCCCATGCGGCGCTCGGCACACCGTTCGTCGTGATCACCGTGACCGCGTCGCTGCTCTCGTTCGACCAAAGCCTGTTGCGCGCCGCGTCCGGGCTTGGCGCGACGCCCTGGGCCACATTCAGGCGCGTGACCTTGCCGCTCATCACGCCAGCGGTCGCGACCGGCAGCGTGTTCGCTTTCGCGACGTCGTTCGACGAGGTGATCGTCATTCTGTTCATCGGCGGCCCGGATCAAACAACCGTGCCTCGGCAGATGTGGAGCGGTATTCGCGATTCGATCGACCCGTCGATCCTCGCCGTGGCGACGATGCTGATCGTGTTCGCGCTGCTGCTCTTCGCGAGCATCACCTGGCTGCGCGGCCGCACGGCGGCTGCCAGCAATGCTGTTACCTGACGCGTGCGGAATGACCGTCACGCATGACTGAGCGAACCCGGCAAGCCGCGGCAGAGTGAAGCTCGGGTTGTGTGCCTATGGTCTTTACGCGGCGCCAACGCTTTACGCGTGTTGTCATCGCTTTGACCTCCGGTTTCCTCATGGCGCCTGCAGCTACGCGGCAGCCACCAACGCCGTAGCGAGTTGCGTGTGCACGTTACCAGCCCGAAATGGCTCACTGCGCAGCACATTGGCGGCGAATGGGATGTTGGTCTTCACGCCGGCGACCTCGAATGCGGCCAGCGCGTCCAGCATCTCGTCGATGGCCCGCTCGCGAGTCGCTGCATGCACGATGACCTTGGCAAGCATGGGGTCATAAAACGGCGTGACCCGGTCGCCCTCGCCGTAGCCTGTTTCGACACGCACGCCGTGCGCGCAAGGCGGTCGAAACACGGTCAGTTGGCCGGGCGACGGAAAGAAGCGCCGCGGATCTTCGGCGTAGACGCGCACCTCGATCGCATGACCAACCGTCTCGATCGCGGCGGGCAACACAGTGTCGAGCCGCTCGCCCGCTGCGAGACGGATCTGTGCCTGAACCAGATCAATGCCTGTGATCGCCTCGGTAACCGCGTGTTCGACCTGCAGACGCGTATTCATCTCCAGAAAGCTTAGCGAACCATCCGGGCCGTACAGCATCTCTGCCGTCCCGATCACGTCATAACCGAGCTCGCCAAGAATACGCGCGATGCGCGTTCCGGTCTCGTCGATCAGCGCGCGTGGCAGGCGGGGCGCAGGCGATTCTTCGATGACTTTCTGGTGACGGCGCTGGATCGAACAGTCTCGCTCGAACAGATGTCTGACCTGGCCATATTTGTCGGCCAGCAACTGGAACTCAATGTGACGCGGGCGCTCGATGAGCCTCTCCGCATAGACGTCCGCATTGCCGAAGCTGCGCTGCGACATGGACCGCGCGCGGACCAAAGCATCGCCGAGTTCCGCTTCGTCGCGTGCCGGCAGCATGCCAATGCCGCCGCCGCCCGCGACCGGCTTCACCAGCACCGGAAAGCCAACGCGTCGCACTGCTTCGATCTGTTCGTCCAGCGAGCCGCATAAAACGCCGCTGCTCGGATTGAGGGGCATGCCGTGCCGCCCCATCAAATCCCTGGCCGCCGTCTTGTGACCCATGGCGCGCAGCCATCGCGCCTGCGGTCCGATGAAAGTCGCGCCGAGCGCACCGACGGCATCGGCGAATTCCGGATTTTCCGACAGAAAGCCATAGCCGGGATGCACGGCGTCTGCTGCGCTTTGACGGATTGCCGCGAGCAGCGCGTCGACGTTCAGGTAACTTGCCGCCGGCGCCGCCTCGCCGATGCAGATCGCCTGATCTGCCTGCGCGACGTACGGTAAATCGCGGTCAGCCTCGGAATACACGACGACCGAGGCGATCTTCATGTGCCGCAGCGCGCGCACCACGCGTGCTGCGATTGCGCCGCGATTGGCAATCAGAACCTTGTTGAACATGGCTCTCCCGATGGACTTGATGGCGCCGGGGGCGCAGCTTCACGGCCGCACACCCGCGCGCAGCTTCGGACCGACATCGGCCTTCATACGTCCCTGCACCGCGTCGATGAAGCGACACAAATAGCGCCGCGTCTGTCGCGGGTCGATCACGTCCTCGACGCCAAACGCCTCCGCGGTACGGAACGGCGAAGCAAGCGCACGCAATTGCTCTTCGAGTTCGTGTTGCCGCGCGAGCGGATCAGGCGCGCCCTGAATCTCGCGCTTGAACGCCGCCGCGACACCGCCTTCTACCGGCAGCGACCCCCACTCCGCCGAGGGCCACGCGAGCTTCAGATCGAGGCCGTTTTTGTCGGTCGTGCTCATACCGGCCATGCCATAGCACTTGCGGATCACGACTGTCAGCATTGGCACAGTGACCTGCAGGCCGACATACACCGCACGCATGCCTTCGCGCAGCGTCGCGGCGGCCTCGGCCTGCGTGCCCACCATGAATCCCGGCACGTCGACGAGAAACACTAGCGGCACATGAAAGGTGTCGCACAACTCGACGAAATGGATCTGCTTGCGCGCGGCCTTCACGTCCATCGCACCGCCCGCGACCATCGGGTTGTTCGCGACGATACCGACCACGCTTCCGTTCAGCCGCGCAAAGCCCGTGATAAGCGCCTTGCCGAAGCTGGGTTGAATCTCGAACAACGAATCGCGATCGACGATCATGCCGATCAGTTTGCGCATGTTGTATGGCTTGCGGCGATCGCGCGGCACGATGCTGAGCAACCCCTCGTCAGCGCGATCGACTGGGTCTTCGCAGCGCACCACCGGCGGCAGCTCGTACACGTTTTGCGGCAGATAGCCAAGAAAGCGCCGCATCAGCGCGAACGCGTCCGCCTCGCTATCGGCGGCGTGGTCGATCGTGCCGGCCACATCCACCGCCACGCGCGCGCCGCCGAGCTCTTCCTTGCTGACCTTCTGCCCCAGCGACCGTTCGACCACGGGCGGCCCCGCCGCGAATACCTGGCTCGTGTTCCTGATCATGACCGACCAATGCGACAGGATCGCGCGTCCGGCCGGGCCGCCCGCGGCCGTGCCTAGCACCGCGCTTACGACTGGCACGACACCCAGCAGTTGCACCGACCGTTCGAATCCGTGCACACCGGGAAACACCGTGTGGCCTTTGCGTTTCGCGGTATTCACCGTGCCGCCCGCGCCGTCGACCAGGTTGATCAACGGAATGCGGTAGTTATAGGCCAGATCCTCGACGAAGCCGCCCTGCCCGCCTTTCCTGCGATCACCGCCCCAGCTCGTGCCGCCGCGCACAGTGAAGTCTTCGCCGCCGATCGCGACCGGCCGGCCATCGAGATTCGCAAGACCGGCAACGTATGGCGCCGGCACGACTTTCTGCACGCTGCCGTTCTCGTAGACGCCGTTGCCGGCGAGCTTGCCGATTTCCTGAAACGAGCCGGCGTCGACGAGTCGTTCCACACGTTCGCGAATCGTCAGCCGTCCCTGCGCATGCTGCCGCGCGATCGCCTCCGCGCCGCCCAGTTCCTCCGCCCATCGGTGCCGCAAGGCGATTTCATCCGCTTCAGCCTGCCAGTCCTCGTCCATATCCTCCGCTCCCTAGCGCGCGCATTCCTGTGGTGTCCGGTGAACGGGCTATGACGATTGCAGCACCACCACCGTGTCGCCTTCCGCGACCGACTGGCCTTCGGCGACGAGAATCTCGGTAACGGTGCCCGCATCCTCGGCGATGAGCGGAATTTCCATCTTCATCGATTCGAAGATGATCAGCACGTCGCCTTCGACCACCGCGTCGCCGGGCGCCTTCAACACTTTCCAGACCGACCCGGTGACTTCGGCTTTCATCTCGTACCTGCTCATTCAGCCTCCTCGCTTTTGATTGTTGGGCACGCGGCGTCTAGAAGGTGGAAGGCCAGGTACGCATCAGATGCGCGCCGACGCCATTCGTCAAACGTAACCGATGCACGTCGAGCATACGAATCAGGTAGTCACGTGTGTCGTGCGGCTGGATCACATGCTGGACGCCGTAGTTGCCGGCGATGTCGTACGCGCTGCTGTCCTTGTCCATCTGCTGCAGCAGGTCGTCGAACGCGTCGTTGCCAGGCTCGACGCCGTGCACGATCTGCGCCGCGTAGTGCGGGTTCATGAAGCTGACTTCCGCGCTCGGCCACGCGGCGACTTCATCGGAATTGCGACCGCCCCCCATATTCAGGTAAGCCTGGCCATAGCTCTTGCGCAAAATGATGGAAAGCTTGGGGACGGTCACGAGCGCAAGCGCGCTCATGAAATTCATGATTTTTCCGGGCGCGCGTTTGCGTTCCGCGTCGAGGCCAATGATGAAGCCCGGCGTGTCGACGAACATCACGAGAGGAATATTGAACGAATCGCACAGCACGATGAAGCTGGTGATCTTCTCGCACGCGTCGGTATCGAGCGCGCCGCCCTTGTGGAGCGGATTGTTCGCGATGATGCCGATCGTCTGCCCATTTAACCGCGCCAGCGCCGTCACCGCGACTTTACCGAAGCGCGCTTTCAGTTCGAAGAGGCTGTCGCGATCGACCACGGCCTGCAGGATCTTGCGCACGTCGTAGACCTGCGTGCGCTGCTGCGGTAACAGCGCGCCGATCTCGCGCATCGCCGCACCGGAACCGGCCGGCACCGCTCGCATGGGCGGCGCTTCGTTGCAATGGCTCGGCAGATAGTCGAGAAACGTGCGGATGGCGTCGAGCGCTTCTTCGTCGCTATCCACGACGCGATCGACGAGGCCGGTCATCTGGGCATGCAATCGCCAGCCGCCGAGTTCTTCCGGGTCGATCGCTTCCTTCACCGCCAGCGAGACCAGCTGCGGACTAGACACGGCAAGGATCGCGCCTTTGCGCATCACGCTGAAATCGGAAAGCGCCGTGTACCACGTTGACGATCCATAGCAAAAACCCAGCACCGCGGCAGCCCACGGCGTTTCGCGGGTTCGCTGGTATTGCGTCGGGTCCGCACCGAGCGTGCTGCCCATGCCACGCGCGCCCATCGTATCGGGCATTCGCGCGCCGGACGATTCGCCCAGAAAAATCAGCGGCAAACCGCGCTGCGTCGCGACGCGCTTCATCTGCGCAATCTTCTTGCCGTTGGTCGCGCTGCTGGATGCGCCCAGCACCGTGAAGTCGTTCGATACCACCGCTACCTCGCGGCCATTCACACGCGCGTAGCCGACGACTTTGCCGTCCGCCGGCGTGCGGCTACGGTCGGCTTCCGAAACCGACGACGTGGCGAACAATCCTGATTCGATGAAGCTGTTCTCATCGACGAGGCGGTCGATGCGTTCCCGCGCATTCAGCATGCCCTGCGCGCGGCGCTTTTCGAGCTTGGCAGGACCGCCCATCGCAAGCGCCGCCGCACGCCGACGCTCGAACTCGGACTGCGGACCGGCTTCGCCACTGCGTGGCGCGTCCGCCGCTGGCGATGCAACGTCTTGTTGGCGTTCAGATGCTTTCACGGCGTGTTCGTCCATGGCGAGGCGTTCATACGGAAGCGGAATCTGCTGGCGTGACGCTATCGGCGATGTGAATCACACCGCCCGCAACCAGACGCGCCAGTTCCTCATCCGACACATCCGCAAGTTCGTGTAACACCCGGCGCGTATCGCGACCCACGGCGCCGCCGCTCTGGCGCAGCCGTCCCGGCGTATCGCTCAGCTTCGGCACCACGCCTGCCATGGTCACAGTCCCGAGCTGTTCGTCGGCGACCGGTACGAGCATGTCGCGCGACTTGAAGTGAGCGTCGGCGAATACGTCCTTCATCGTGTAGATGCGCGTAGCAGGCACGTCGGCCTCCCTCAGCATGGCTTCGAGTTGGGTCAGCGAATGCATGGCTGTCCACTCCCCGATCAGATGGTCGAGTGCCTCGTGATGCTCGGATCGCGCCAAGCCGCTGCTGAACCGCGGATCGTCGGCGAGCGCCGGCTGTTGCATTGCCTGGGTGAGCCGTTTAAAGACCGCATTGCCCATCGCGGTGATGTGGATGAACTCACCCTCGGCCGACGCATAGAGATTGTTAGGCGTGCTGTCAGGCAGGCGCGAACCGGTCCGGCCCGCGACGATGCCGAGCTTTTCAAACGCGGGAATATGCGGCTCCATGAAACTGAACGCGCACTCATAGAGCGCCGCATCCACGCACTGTCCGACACCCGTGCGGCCGCGTGCGAGCAGCGCCATCACCGCGCCGAAGGCCGCGTAGAGCCCGGTACAGTAGTCGGTCAGCGACACCGCGACTCGCGCTGGCGGCCGGTCCGGGTCACCGGTGATGTGGCGCAAACCGCTGACCGCTTCGCCGATCACGCCATAGCCGGCGCGTTCCCGATAAGGCCCGGTCTGACCGAATCCGCTGATGCGCACCATCACGAGTCCGGGGTTCAATGCGCAAAGTTCGCCGTAACCAAGCCCCCATTTCTCCAGACCACCCGGTCGGAAATTTTCGACGAGGCAATCGCAGCGCGCGGCAAGCCGTTTGACAAGCGCCTGGCCGGCCGGTGCGCGCAGGTCGATCGACACGAGTTCGCGATTACGCAGCAAACTCGCCGCATACAAGGACTTCCCTTCGTACTGCTTGCCCATCGTGCGCAACGCGTCGCCTTCGGGCGGCTCGATCTTGATGACTTCCGCGCCAAAATCGGCGAGTAGCCGGCCGCAGAACGGGCCCGCGATCGTGGACCCGAGTTCGAGCACGCGGAGCCCGGCGAGTGGCCCTTGCCGCACCGGCCCGGCTTTCTGCTCGTCTTGCTGTTGTGTCTGCGACATCTGTCACTCCCTGCGTCGCGCAAAGATTGCACGCGTGCGTCACACAAACCATTCAGACGATGAAATTCTTGTATCGCTTGATGAATTCGCGCGCGCTTTTCATGTTCTCGCGACGGCAGCGCTCGGCTTCCTGCGCATCGCCGCGGCGCATGGCTTCCAGCACCGCGCGGTGCTCCTTGAGTCCCTGTTCGGCGCGTCCCGGCAGAATGATCACGCGACGGATCACCGCCTGTGTTTTTTCATAGATGCCGTCGATCATCGCGCTGAGCACCGGATTGCTCGCGGCATCGAGGATGCGCTGGCGAAACAGCGCGTAGCCCGTGAGAAAAGCTTCATAGTTGCAGCTATCCACGTACGTCTGCATCGGGCCCGCGAACAGATCGACCAGATCTTGCCACTCGGCGGGATCGGTTTTTTCGGTGGCGAGCCGCACGAGCAGACCTTCGAGCACTTCGCGCACTTCGTAAAATTCGAAAACTTGCGATACGTCCAGCTTGACCACGATCGCGCCACGATTAGGAATGCGCTCGACCAGGCCGCGCTGCTCCAGCCTGGCGAGCACGTCACGCACCTTGGCGCGTGGAATGGCGTGTTCGTCGGCGAGTTCCTGTTCGCGCAACCGGCTGCCAGGTGCGATCTGATGCGAAACGATCTGATCGCGCAAGAGATGAAAGACGTCGTCGCTTTTGACGGGCTTCGCGGTCCTCGCGACCCTTGCGCGCTTCGCCGCTTGCCCAACTGGCTTAACGGATGTGAGCACCGGCTTGCCAGCCGCTTTTGCCGCGCTCTTCGCTGCGTCGCCGCTTTTTGAAGTCACCGGTTCGCGCGTGTTACTGCCCGTCGTCGTGGTGCTGTTGCGTTTCATTCGCTGTCCCGGTGTACCTGTCGCAATCGATGGTAGTAACGCGATGTAGGTTTGTCAACAATATTGTCTAAACTGTGCAGCCACCTGAAACAAGGGGTTTTCACTAGTAAACGCGCTCATTTTTAATGGTCAAGACATAATTGTTGACATTATTGCGGACGTTTCCTACGCTGCCTTTTGCGACCTCGGCGGATGCTGCCGTTTATGGACACCCTCCCGCGACGCGCATTCGTCAGCCCATCAGCGGGACACAGTCGGGGAGACAGCAGACATGGAAGCTTCGGACTACAGTGAACAGACGGCTGTCGGTAGCCGTGGCAATCGATGGACCATCGCCTGGTTGCTCTTCCTCATCACGATCATCAACTACGCCGATCGCGGCGTGCTCGGCGTAGTCGCGCCGGTGCTGATCAAAACGTTCCATCTCGACATTCGCCAGTTCGGCATCATCGCGAGCGCGTTCGGTTGGGGTTACGTGGTGATGGTGTTCTTCGGCGGCGGCATCGTGTCATGGCTGGGGCCAAAGCGCACCTATGTGTGGTTCTCGATGCTGTGGTCGTGCGCAATCTCGCTGGTTGCCGTTGCAACGGGTTTCGCGAGCCTCTTCGTGTTGCGTTTGTTGTTCGGCGTCAGCGAAGGCGTGGTGTTTCCCAGCGGCTCGCAACTGATCGGTAACTGGTTTGGAAAAGAGGAGCACGGCCGCGCCGCATCGCTGATGGGAGCGGGTATTCCATTGGGTTCGTTGCTGGTGATCCCCTGCGCGGTGTGGCTCACGGCGAATTACGGCTGGCAGGCGCCGTTCCTGCTGCTCGGCACGATCGGCATCGCGTGGGCGATTCTATGCAAGCTGTTCGTGCACGACACGCCGCAAGCGGCAGCGAACGCGCAACTGCCCGGTGACGCCGTCGAGCATCATGTGCCGCCCGTGCCGTGGGGTCTCGTATTGCGCAGCCGCACGCTGTGGCTCACCGGCCTCGCGTTTTTCTCTTCCGCATACGTGCTGTACTTCCTGCTTAATTTCCTGCCGACGTGGCTCGTGCGTGAGCGGCATATCGCATTCGCGCACGTGTCGTATCTGGGCATTCTGCCGTGGGTGTCAATGACGGCAGGTGCGCTCCTGTCGGGACCGGTTTCCGACTTCGTTTATCGGCGCACACGTAACCTTCGCCTCGCACGCAGCTATCTGGCAGGCACGTGTCTGGTCATGACAGGCGCGATCATCAGCTTGACGCTGGTCCTGTCTGATACGTACGCGATCGTCACGCTGATCAGCGTTGCCAGCTTCATCAATTTCATCGCGAACCCGGTATTTTTCGCCATTCCGATCGATGCCTGCCCGGAACACGGCGGCGCCGCGTCGAGCCTGACTACCGGGATCGGCTCGACCGCAGGCATCGTCGCGCCACTGTTCACCGGCTTTATCGTGAATGCGACGGGCACGTTCTATATGGCGTTCGCGCTGGTGTCGATTCTGCCGATCATTTTTGGGCTACTGCTGATTCTGGCTTGCAATCCGGCGAAACTCTGAACGGTTATCGCTAAAATCCGCGCCGCTGACTGGTGATGCACCGCCGCGTGTGTCGCCAGACTCGATATTCGCTCTGCTTGCTAAAGCGCGCGCGCTGGCGAATGCACGCCGCTTGTTCGCGGCGGACGAGGATTTGGGTTGCGTATCGCTTCTTCCGGCTACGACCGGGGCCTTTTCAGCGTCAGAGGAGACAAGCCATACACTTTCTTGAATGCACGGCTGAAGTGCGAGAGATCGGAAAAACCAACTCGCAGCGCGGCCTCGGTCACGTTGCGCGCATGCCCTTCTTTTTAGTACAAAGTCACGCTGACTGCGGGGAGTCCTTCGATGCGCC
>NZ_DASXHN010000130.1:0-3442 GCF_036488505.1 Paraburkholderia sp.
CGCAGCAACGCGTCGAGCGACTCGGCGAGCGTGAGATCGTCGATATACGCGGGTGCCGTCGATTGCCGTCCCTGTGCATCTTCGTACATCAGACAGACGGGCTGAACCGGACTCGCCGCCGACACCGCCGCCTGGAACATATTGGCGTGAAACGGCAGCAGCGCGCGGCCATCGGAAGTCGTGCCTTCGGGAAACACGCACATCAATTCGCCCGCGCTCAAGCGGTTGGCCAGTTCATGCATGATCCGCTTTGCATCGCTGCGCTTCTCACGCTGGATGAACACCGTGCCCAGTTGCTGCGCGAGCCAGCCCACCACCGGCCAGTTGCGGATCTCCGCCTTCGATACGAACGGCGTTGGCCGCCACGCGTTGATCACATAGATGTCGATCCACGAGACATGGTTGGCCACCACCAGCGCGCCGGCATCGAGGCGAGCGCTGTCGTTATGCACGACGAGGCGCATGCCGCACAGTGCCAGCATCTTCAGTGACCAGGCGCGATTGAGTGCTTCACGTTCGGCGGCGCTAGCGCGCGGAAAACGCGTCGCGACTGTCCACATGCCGTGCAGCAGATGCATGATCAGACGGGCCTTGCGAAATGCGAGCTTCATCGTTGGAGCTTTCCGTGTCGGTCTGTGCGGTGAGGCTTTGGCTTTAAGACTTAGCGCTGTTCGAATGCCACTTGTCCGGACACGATCGTCGTGCGCACGCGCGCCGGCAATTCATAACCGAGGAACGGCGTGTTATGCCCCTGGCTCTTCAGCGCGCGCGGTTCGACGCGCCAGTGCGTGTTCCTGTCGAAGAGGCACAAGTCGGCGGTCGCGCCGACTGCAAGCCGCCCTGCGTCCAGCTTCAGCACGCCGGCCGGCGCGGCGGTAATGCGGTTCAGCGCCTTCGCGAGCGGCACGCCCGCCTCGTCCGCCCACTTGATGGTCAGCGAAAGCAGGAGCTCCAGGCCGGTCGCGCCCGGTGTGGCTTCGGCGAACGGGAGCAGCTTTTCGTCATCGTCGACGGGCGTGTGATCGGAACAGATTGCGTCGATCGTGCCATCGGCGAGACCCGCGCGGATCGCTTCGCGATCGCGCTGTGAACGCAGCGGCGGATCGAGCCGAAATTGCGCATCGAAGTAACCGATGTCCAGATCGATCAGGTGAATATGGTTCACCGTCACATCGCACGTCACCGGCAAGCCTTCGGCCTTTGCCGCGCGCATCAGCTCGACGCCCACCGCCGACGACAGATGCGACAGATGCACGCGCGCGCCGGTCACGCGGACCAGTTCGAAAATGGTATGCAGCGCGATGGTCTCCGCCGAAACCGGCACGCCCGACAAGCCGAGCCGCGACGCCAGCGCGCCGCTCGCCGCCACGCCGCCCTTGCCGAGATACGCATCCACGGGACGCAGCCATACGGTGTAGCCATACGTGTTCGCATACTGCAGCGCGCGCAGCAGCACTTGCGTGTCCACCACCGGCACATCCGCCTGCGAAAAACCGATGCAGCCCGCTTCGGTCAGCTCGACCATCTCCGTGATGACCTGCCCTTTCAGGCCCACCGTCAGCGCGCCGAGCGGATACACATTCGCCTGATTCAGATTGCGCGCGCGAAACTTGAGCATTTCGACGAGGCCGGGCTCGTCCAGCACCGGATCCGTATCCGGCAGGCACACGAGGCTCGTCACGCCGCCCGCGAGCGCCGCAGCCATTTCCGATTCGAGCGTCGCCTTGTATTCGTAGCCTGGCTCGCGCAGACGCGCGGCGAGATCGACCAGACCGGGCGCGATGGAGAGGCCTTTGGCGTCGATCGTCCTCGCCGCCTGAAAATCCGCGGGTGCCGCCGTTGCATTGCCGAGCGCGACGATCTTGCCGTCCGCGATAAAAATGTCCTGCTGCTGTTCGGTGCCGGCTGCCGGATCGATCAGCGTGCCGCCTTGAATATGAATCTTCATGCGCTGCCTTTGTATGCGTTGCCTGTGTCCGCTCGCGACGCTGCGCGCGCGGCTGACGTTCAGTCGTGATTGCCCGCGACGATCCCCATCACCGCCATGCGCACGGCAATGCCGAACGTCACCTGGTTCAGGATCACCGACTGCGGGCCGTCGGCCACCTGCGAATCGATTTCGACGCCGCGGTTCATCGGGCCGGGGTGCATCACGATTGCATCCGGCTTCGCCAGCGCGAGACGCTCGGGCGTGAGGCCCCAGCTCTTGAAGTACTCCTGCGCCGACGGCAGCAGCGCGCCGCTCATGCGCTCGTTCTGCAGACGCAGCATGATGATGACGTCGACATCCCGCAGGCCTTCATCGAGGTTGTGAAACACCCGCACGCCCATTTGTTCGAGACCGCCCGGCAGCAACGTGCGCGGACCGATGGCGCGCACTTCCGGCACACCGAGCGTCGTCAGTGCGTGGATGTCCGAACGCGCCACGCGCGAATGCAGGATGTCGCCCACAATCGCCACGCGCAGATTCGTGAAATCTTTCTTGTAGTGACGAATCGTGTACATGTCGAGCAGACCCTGCGTCGGGTGCGCGTGCCGGCCATCGCCCGCGTTGATCACATGCACGTGCGGCGCGCAGTGCTCGGCGATCAGATACGGCGCGCCGCTCGATGCATGACGCACCACGAACATGTCGGCGTGCATGGCGGACAGGTTGTTGATGGTGTCCAGCAGCGACTCGCCCTTGCTGGTCGACGACGCGTTGATGTTCAGATTGAGCACATCCGCCGACAGTCGCGTCGCTGCAATCTCGAAGGTGGTGCGGGTGCGGGTCGAGTTCTCGAAGAACAGATTGAACACGGACTTGCCGCGCAAGAGCGGCACCTTCTTGACCTCGCGGTCCGTCACGCTCACGAACTGCTCGGCCGTATCGAGAATGTGATTGACGATGGCACGCGGCAAGCCTTCGATGGTCAGCAGATGCTTGAGCTCACCGTTCTTCGTGAGCTGCGGGTTGCCCTTCAGGAAGCCGTAGCGAAAGCGCTCGGGCGGTGCAGGCGTGCCGCTGCTGTCATGAGGACCTTGAGGGCCTTGGGGAACCTGGGTAGCGGTATTCATGGTGTACCTGAATCAAACGTGTACGGCGTGTACGCGCCAACTTGGATGACGCGTGGACTGACCGGCTGTGCCGCGTCGGCGATGATCCAGCCGCAGCAGCGTGGTGTGCAAACACACGGGTGCAAACGCATGGCGTGCACCTTGCGCTCAATCGGCGCGTGCTTCGGTGTGAAACGTAAGGTGTTGACCGGCGCTGTCATCTCGCGCGAGAACGAGCGTCGCGTCCGCGGGCACTTCGACCGCCCCGCCTACGAAGCGCGCCGCTACCGGCAACTCACGGCCGCCGCGATCGGCGAGCACCGCCAGTTCGACCGACGCCGGCCGTCCATAGTCGTATAGCTCGTTCAACGCGGCGCGCACGGTGCGGCCGGTGTACAGCACGTCG